>JACDHZ010000127.1 GCA_013820755.1 Chthoniobacterales bacterium | reverse complement strand
GGGCAGCCGGCACGTGTCCCCAGGGAATTACGCGCACAGTTCTCGGCTGACAAGCGATCGCTTTCTTGAAATGGGCGACTGCTGCCGCTACACATCGGGGCGGATGTTTAATGCGCTGCCCGCAATTATTCACGATTCCTGCCCGTTTCGCGAATGATCACGTTTTACGCTCCGGGGCAGCCGGGTGTGCAGCTAGCCGACCATGCAACGTGCGCGGATCTTACCCGGGCGGCGGTGTGGATCGATCTTCTGCAGCCAAGCCCGGAGGATGAGCAAGCACTGGAAGAGGCACTTGGCGTCGATATCCCGACGCGGGAGGAGATGCAGGCGATTGAGCTCTCCAGCCGCTTGTATGAAGAGAACGGGATCCTGTTCATGACGGCAACTGTTTTGACCAACGCCGATTCGAATAGCCCGCAGAGTTCCGCGGTTACGTTCATCCTCTCAGGCGATAAGTTGGTGACCTTGCGGTATGCCGATTCGACGGCATTCGCCGCGTTTCAGACACGCCGTGACGCGAATCTCCAACGTTACGACACCAGCTACCACTTCATGGGTGGAATCATCGACGCCATTATCGAACGCATTGCGGACATCCTGGAAGGGGTGGGCGCAAACCTGGATCGCATCTCCCTAAGGGTATTCGATGCGGAGGCGCCGGACGGCTCGAGCCAGTGGGAAAACCAGCCGGCGAAGAATCACAGCCGCAAGACGCGAAGGGCGCGGCAGCGCGGTTACGTCGAAGTTTTGCGCCGCATTGGGGCCGTGAGTGATTTGGTTTCGCGAGCGCGAGAAACACTTGTAAGTTTCGGGCGGCTCGTGGCTTTCTTCCGCGAGGTACGGCACGACGACCAAACTGCGCGGGAATCGATGGCGCATTCCAAGACCGTGATCGCGGACCTGGGATCACTTAGCGACCATGCGACCTTTCTTGGCGGTAAGGTAAGCTTCCTTCTCGATGCTACGCTCGGGATGATCAATAACGAGCAAAACGCGATTATCAAAATCTTGTCGGTTGCAGCTCTGGTGTTCCTTCCACCGACGCTCGTCGCAGGCATCTACGGGATGAATTTTGAGTCTATCCCTGAGCTGAAGTGGGTGCACGGCTATCCATTTGCGCTGACGCTGATGATCATCTCGGCGGTGCTGCCGTATTTGTTCTTCCGCCGCAAAGGCTGGCTTTAACGCCGACTCTGTCGAACTGGCTGAAATCAGCCGCGGTATGCTATTCTTGAGCGGAATGTATCGGTTCGTCGAAGCGCTCCTGACCATGTTGTCTGCTGCGACAGTGTTTGCTCTCGACGCGGACCTACCCGCGCCTGACGAAGGTCCGACGCTTAAGATCGATCCACCGCTGTTGATTCAGAATCGCGACCGCGAAGAATCTTCGCCGGACGGCAATCCGAATGCGGAGCGATCGCTGGATTTTGCAAACCTTGAGAGAGACGTCGCGCGCGCAGAGAGAAATGCCGACTCTGCCGAACCGTTGTACAAGGCGGGGATCATTTCGAAGATCGAAGCGGAGGAGCGCGTTATAAAATTGGTGCGTCTCCAGGCGAAGCTCGCGGAAGCGCGATTGCAGGAGGCGAAAGGAGATCTCGAGCAGCTGAAAAGCGAGCGCCTCGCGGGGAGCGTCGCCTCGAACGATCTCGAGGCCGCTGAAAGGCTGGTGAACGAAGCTACGCAAACAGCCGATCGCGTGACCGAAGAACTTCGGCGTACCCAAACCGCAGCTGCAGCGCGTGATGTTCAGCGCCAGCAGAAACTGCTCGCGCTTGGCAGCGGGCGAAAAGGAGACTTGAGGCGCGCGCAGAAATTAGCCGACCTGCAGCAGCCGGTGCAGTAACGCGGAGAGCGCACGGGTTGTGCCATGAACGTGTTCGTTGCGATTGTACTGTCGATGTTTGCCGCGGATAAAACTGACGCTCAATCGAAGAGTGTTGAGGATAGGATCGAGGAATTCGGAGACGTAGTCCGCGAGCGTCTAGCGCCTCAATTCGAAGCTGCTGGCGTGGAGTACCCGCCGATGTCCATTACTTTCATCGGCATCAAACAAGATCGGGTACTGGAGGTGCGAGCCTGCGGCCGTGACGGAGACTCGCGCCTCATCTGCCGGTATCCGCTTCTCGCAGCAAGTGGAGTATTGGGACCTAAGCTGCGGGAGGGCGATGGCCAGGTGCCGGAAGGCATCTACCGCGTGCGCGAGCTGAACCCGAACAGCCTTTTTCATTTATCAATCTGGCTCGATTACCCAAACGAGTTCGACTGGGCACGGGCA
Organism: Chthoniobacterales bacterium; assembly: GCA_013820755.1. GTDB lineage: Bacteria > Verrucomicrobiota > Verrucomicrobiia > Chthoniobacterales > UBA10450 > JACCTI01. The sequence continues at coordinate 5,981 of JACDHZ010000127.1, read as the reverse complement.
GAAGAGGACGGCCGTACAGAACCTGGCAGCGAAATTATGATCCACGGCGGTGAACGGTCCTCAGGATGTCTCGCGCTTGGCGATGCGGCGGCGGAAGACTTGTTCGTGCTCGCCGCGCTGGCTGGAATTACGAACGTCTCCGTCATCCTGACGCCCGTGGATTTTAGGCGGCGATCATTCCCTCCCCCGTCCGATGCGCCTGTGTGGACGGCGCAGCTATATGAGCAGATCGCCACGGCGCTTACGGAGCATACTGACCGCTGACACCGCGGGTATCCCGGTTGGAGCGACGTTGCGGGGTCAGGTTTCGAGCAAGTCGTCGGCGGTGGGACGATGCTGATCCAGCCTGCTAAGAAGCGGCTCACACAGCAGCACGGCGAGCGCACATGGCGCGGTTTTCATCGCGCCGGTGCGCGCCAGCTCGACCGCCTTCCCTACAGAGATCAAATGCACCTCTATGCTTTCGCTCGCTTCAGTCTTCTGTTCTCGACTGAGCTCTACGCCTTCTGCAAGAAACACATGGGATTTCTCGTTTGTTATCGAATTCGCCGGGTAGAAGAAGTTGACATACTTCAGCGACTGCGCTGTCGCGCCAATCTCCTCTCGTAACTCCTTGCGAGCGACCTCCTCAAGCGCAGCGTCACAGCTGTCGTGAGTGCCGCCAGCGGGCACTTCGAGGCACCATTCATCCACGGGATACCTGTATTGCTTCAACATCACGACCTCTCCCTCAGTTGTGACCGGGACAATGATGACCGCGTCGTCTCGCTCGAGATAAGCATACTTGATCTTCCCATCTCCCTCGAGCTGCACTTCATCTTCGCGCAATCTGCAGACGTTGTTTTCGAAGCGCTTTTCAGTTCCGATTAGCTGCCACCCGGCTTTTGCGCCAGTCGGTTTGTCGCGATGTGCTGCCATAGGCGGAGTGTAGCACACGCACAGCCGCGACTACGGCCCGCTTGGCAGCGGGAGAAGAGTTGGACTCGGCTAGGGAGATGGAGAGGAAAAGACCTCGAAGACTCTTGACGACGAATGCGCTGCTTGAACCCCGCCGCCCGCCACGAAAATCTTACCATTCCCAACCACCGGGAAGATCCCATGGCGCGCAGTTGGCATGGGCGTTTCCAGACGCCACGTCTTTGCGACGGGGTTATAAACATCCACTCTGTTATAGACGTTTCCTGCTACCTGGCCGGTCCCTGATGAAGTTGTCTCACCTCCCATGACGTAAAATTCGTTTTCGTAGAACGCCGCCTTACCCATTCCGCCGCGTCTTTGCGGCAACGGCGGAATGTCTGATCCAGCCTGACCGCTCCACTGCCATGTATTCAAAACCGGATCATAAATCTGCACGCTCTGATAGCCGGTCGAAACTACGTTGCCGCCGGTTCTGCCGCCGAAAATGTAGAACTTTTGTCCTTCGGTGCCGGCAGCGGTATGGTTCCGCCCGGCCGGCATTGGCGCAATCGACTCCCACGTGTCCGTTATAAGATTGTAGACGGCGGCCGTGGCGACTGTTGCGTTGCCTACGATACCTCCTGCCATATACACCTTCCCGCCGATCAGTGCGGTTGAGACGGATCCAGCGGCGTAAGGCGCCGCAGCTCCCAGCGTCCACGAGTTTGTCGTCGGGTCGTAAATTTGGACCTGGCCGGCTGATCCTCCACCCAAGCCGCCAAACAGGTAGAGTTTGCCGTCGATCACTTCAGCACCGTGATGATCTCCCACTAAGGGACGCTGCGCTAAATCCGCGCGCCAACCCCCGATAGTGAGGTCGTAAGCCATCGTGGCGTTCGTGTCGTCTCCTACGACGTAGAGAACGCCATTAATTATTCCCGAGGCAATCTCACCGCGGCCAGCGGGAGAGCAGGACCTGTTTCCCACGCGCCCGAAGCTCCGGACGCCTCTGTCACCCACGTTTGCCGGTTGACTCCGTTATGCAAACCGCATGTAACCACGATTTGGTCACCAAATGACCCAGAGACGGCGACTGCCGCGCGGCAGGCAACGGTGGAAGCTCGCTCCAAGTATTAGTCAACGGATCGTACTCGATGACGTTCGGAATCTCCACGGAGTTGGACGTCACACCCGAAGTGACGACGATCCGCCCGTTACGGACGAACACATTCGCCGTGATGTGCCCGATCGGGCGGGGCATGGGAGCGGCCTGGGTCCATGTGTTGGTCACAGGGTCGTAAATATCTACCTCCTTCTGTGCGCCAGTTTTCGTCCCCTTTATGCTGGCCGCCAATGGCGTAGAGCTTTCCGTTGAGCTCAACGCCGCCCATGTGGTTGCGCGGATTCGGCATCGGCGCCAGCGTTTGGCCGCTGGTAGTCTTGGCGCGCCATGATGTGCCATTATCGAGGTCCAAAGCCCAATGTGTTCCGTAGTCCGTCCACACGCCTGAGCTACGACTAGCGCCACCGAAAAAGTGCAGTTCGCGTCCCAATTTGACGAGCGCACCGCCGGCTCTTTTAGCGGGTAAGGCCGGGCCGGCTGCCCACGTGTTATTTGTTATGCTGTACTTCCAAACCTGGCCCGTAGTGGGTCCGGGATCATTACCTAAAAATCCGCCGGCGAGCCAAAACGTTTGGTTAGTTGGCTGGTCAGTATCAGGTACCTGTCCTGCATGCGTCGTCGCCTGCGGGATGCTGGTGACGCTCCTCCAGGTGTTGCTGGCAGGATTGTAAGCATCACACCGAGTCGTCGCCACGATCGGGCCAACAGTGTTGAAGCCGCTGAATTGGTAAAGTTCACCGGCTGCGGCGCCGCCCATCGCTTCAAAGCGGACGAGTGGACACCGCCGCCTTCGTACTCCACCCGAATGAATCGGCAGCGTCGGCTCCCGAGGTCGCAAGTGCGATAACGCCGCAGACGACAATTTGCATACGCTTCATAATAAGTGCCTCCATTCATATACTCTTCTTTGCCTTCGGGAAATCTTTTTTACGAACGGCTGTGAATAAGGCTGGGCGTAGCCTTGCCACCGACGCTGCTGATGGGCGTAGGCCCAAGAGCGGCAGCTCTTTTACAACCAGCTATAATTCGTCCAGCTCATCGTGGAGCGAAGCTGTGGGGGAGTGTCAAGTCGAAGCCGTCATCGACTTCGATTCGTCTCATTCGGTGAGGCAAAGGCTTTTAATAATTCCATACACAGCCGTCGCTGGTAGCTCGGGCCCAAAGCCCTCGACTTCTTTCTCCACTGTGAGGATAGGCCAGTCCTCCGCGCGCTCGGGCATTCGACCATGCGAGCCCCGAACGAGTTTTGCATCGAGCGGAATGACCGACAACAAACCGCGCAGGCCAAGCCTTTTCTTAAACAAGAAAGAAGCAACCCGAGCGGCGGGAAATTTGATTTCCGGATCGATGAATAACTCGGCCGGGTCGTAGCCGATCTTGCGATGAATGTCGACCGTGCGCGCGAAGTCGGGCGCCACGACATCGTCGAGCCAGTAGTAATAAGTAAACCAACTGCGCTCATCGGCTACGGCGACGAAATCGCCGCCGCGCGGATGCATTTGGCCAACCAGTCCAGACACGCCAGGCTGCGCTTCCACGATCTCGCGGACGCGCGGCGCAAGCGCCGGATCGGCCACGTAAATCTGGGCAACCTGATGATCGGCGACGGCAAAGACTTTGCTCGCACCGCAATCGATCATCTCGAGCCCAAGCTCCTCTTTGATCGTGATCCAACCCTGCGTACGAAAAATGCGGTTCAGGTGAATCGGACGATTCACCTCGGTGATGCCGTATTCCGATACGATTGCGATCTGGATTTCGTGTTCTTTCAAAAAACCGATCAAATCGGCTAGGAGCGCGTCGAGTTCCTCGAGATCGGTCGCAATTGCGGGATGATTCGGCCCGAGCTTTTGCAAATTGTAATCGAGGTGCGGCAGATAAATCAGCGTCAGGGTTGGGCGATATCGTTCTTCGATCCACTTCGCCGATTCCGCGATCCAGCGCGATGATTCGACTCCAGCCGCGGGTCCCCAAAAATTGCGGAAAGGAAACTCACCCAGATCTTTTTTGATCTCCGGGCGGATGCTGGATGGCGCCGTGTAAACATCGAAGACCTTCCGGCCGTCGGCGGGATACATCGGTCGTGGCGTTATCGAGTAATCGACCGTGGAATACATGTTATACCACCAGAAAAGGTTCGCGCAGGTGAAGCTGGGGGTCGTCTCCCGCAGTTCTTCCCAGACCTTACGGCCGTGCACGAGCCGGTTGGATTGTTTCCAGAAATGCACTTCCGCCAGTTCGCGATTGTACCATCCGTTGCCCACGATTCCGTGCTCCGCAGGGGCGAGAGCGGTGAGGTAAGTGGATTGCGCGGTGCAGGTTACGGCAGGAAACGCGGGGACTACGGAGGCGACACGGCAGTTCGCGGCAAACCCGCTCAGCTTCGGCATTCGCCCGAGTAAAGGTGCGGTCAGTCCAACTACGTTGAGAAGAGCAGTGCGCTTCACGTCGAAAAGCGCTCGCGCAATTCCTCGGTCGCTTTTCGCACCTCCGGTTTCGACATTTGGTGCACTTCAAATCCGCGCCCAAGCTCACGCAGCAACGTGATCGTCAATTGGCCGCCCATGTGCTGCTGAAACTCGGAAAGTCCCGCCAAAATCGCCCATTCGCCGGTTTCGTCTACGTATAGAAGTTCCGGCGCGAACAGTCGAAAGCCAAGCTTGGTGAGTAGCGCGAGAATCCTACCCGCGTCGCTGCTCGCCAGATGTCCGGCATTCCGCGAATAAATCACGTCCAGCGCAAGACCGATCGCGACCGCCTCGGCATGGCTGATGCGAAAATCGGAAAGCTGCTCGAGCTTGTGGGCCGCCCAGTGTCCGAAATCGAGCGGACGCGCGGAGCCGGATTCGAACGGATCGCCTCCTTCGCTAATGTGACGGATGTGGAGCTCGGCAGAACGGCGAATCAGCGCGTTCATCGCCACCGGGTCAAAACGATTGAGCGCATCCGCAGACCGCTCGATCCGAACAAAGAAGTCCCGATCTCGAATCAGCGCGACCTTGATCGCCTCGACGTAACCAGCCGACTTCCGCGCGTCCGGAAGGAAGCGCAAGAATTCGGAGTCGTTAATCACGGCAAACGGCGGCGCGAACGTTCCGATAAAGTTTTTCTTTCCGAAGGCATTGACGGCATTTTTGACGCCGACGCCGCCATCGGCCTGACTCAGCGTCGTAGTCGGAAGACGCAGATGCCGGATTCCCCGATGTGCCGTGGCTGCAGCAAATCCCGCGACGTCGAGCAGCGCGCCGCCCCCAATCGCGGCGAGATAAGAATGGCGAGAGAGACCGTGCCGCTCGACGAGCGCGTGCAATTTGTCGACCAGCGCGAAGTTGTTCTTCAACGTCTCGCCGCCGGCGAAAATAGCTGGCTCAGCGACCAGCTCGAGGTTGCTTTCCGAGTGCGAAAAATAGGCGCTGATGTCGTCGAGCAGCGCGGGGTTTGAGACAACGATGGACTCTTCGATCACGACCAGCAGTTTCTCGGGCGCACGGTAATTCAAAACCTCGCGCAGGAGATTATTCGCGGGATTGAAGACATGACGGGTGAAGAAAACATCGAAGCGAAACGGCACCTGAAACTGGCAGGTGATGGGAGCTTCGTTCTTCATCACGTGGCCGGGATATACTTTTGAAATAAGAGCATGACACCGAACAGCACGAGGCAAACGGCGATCATCGGGAGCGAAGTCGCCGAGATCGCAATCAAATCCACAAGCACGATTCCTGCGAGCAGCAGGCCGACGGCGCGGCCAATGCGTTCCCGCGCGGCGATCATCGCCCAGCCGATGCAGAGAATCAGCGGGAAACAGCGAAGCGCTGTGGCGGCCGAGTAGTCAAGAGCAAGCGCAGTCACGATGGGCGCAAAAAGCAGCAGCCACAGATTGCGCGAAACGGCGTAGGGCCCGCTTTCGGTGCGGGCGAAATAGCTGAGACCAGCGACGTAGATGGCAAGCGCGGCAGCA
>JACDHZ010000284.1 GCA_013820755.1 Chthoniobacterales bacterium | reverse complement strand
GTCCGCGCGTTTCGAAAGAACTCCAGGCGTCGAGGGTAACGCTGCGCGAGATCTCTGATTACCCGAATATTGTGGTGCTCCAGATGGAAATGCCTGCCTCGCGATGGGCAGACGGAGCCTGGGTGGACGCCGAACGCCGCCGGCTTGTGCAATCCGTCCTTGAAGGGCCGCTCGGCCGCTCGTTTGAGAGCGCGGTGCAGTGGTTCTACGATCCAATGGCCGTGACGGCGTTTCTCGGTCACATGGATGAACAAGCGGTGGTGTACGATTGCATGGACGAGCTTTCAAAGTTCAAAGGCGCTCAACCGGAGCTGGTGCGACGGGAACGCGAGCTTCTGAATGCGGCCGATGTGGTATTTGCCGGGGGTCCGAAGATGGCGCGCTCAAAGAGCCGTCTCAACGCGAACTGCCATTCCTACGGATGCGGTGTCGATATCAAGCACTTCGGCAAAGCCCGCCACGCGGCAACCAAAACTCCACAGGATATCGCATCCTTCTCGGGTCCGGTGCTCGGCTATATCGGGGTCGTGGATGAGCGACTTGATTACGAGCTGCTCGCCCGGCTCGCAGATCACAATGCTGACTGGAACGTCGTGATCGTGGGGCCAACGGCCAAAGTCGATCCGGCAGATTTGCCTGTTCGCGAAAACCTGCACTTCCTCGGCGCTCGCGATTATTCGAAGCTGCCGGCATACGCGAAGGCGTTTGACGTTTGTATGATGCCGTTCGCGATCAATGAGGCGACAGAGTTCATCAATCCGACCAAAGCCCTCGAGTACATGGCCACGGGAACTCCGATCGTCTCGACCGGGATCGAGGATGTTGTGCTCCAGTTCAGCGGGGAAGTCAGCATTGCGACGACGCAGGAGGAGTTCGTGGCCGCGTGCGCCGACGCAATCGAAGAGCCGGACGCCGCACAGATTGCCGCCGGGTTGAAGAAGGCGAAACAGAACTCCTGGGAGTCGATCGTCGCGCAACTGGAGAAACACGTGGACGACGTTCTGAACAGCCAGGACACCGTCAGCAGCAGCAGCAGCGCGGCCTAGCAGCCAGCGGGTTGAGGCGTCGGCGGCCGCGAAGTCGCCGGATGATTCCCGATTTCGGCGACTTGGCAGTCAAAGCTCTCCAGTCGCCTTGACGGAGCCCGATCCATGCTTATCTCGACGCATGGTCGTGGACATTGAAACAGACAACGCGGTGGCGCCGACGACGCCGCTCTTCCGGAGCTTCTTCATGGGTGGCTTCGAATGCTCCACGCATCGCCTCGCCTCGGGAAGACGGCTCGATCTGGTTCACGAGACCCGGCACGACGAGTTCGCGCTGACCGATTATCGCCTGTTGCAGGAGGTGGGGATACGAACCGCGCGGGAAGGGCTCCGCTGGCACCTGATAGAAGCCGTTCCGCGGCGGTTCGACTTTTCGTCCGCGCTCCCAATGGTGCACGCTGCTCGTACGACCGGCACGCAGGTAATCTGGGATCTCTGGCATTACGGCTGGCCGGATGATATCGACATTTTCTCCGCGGGCTTTGTCCGGCGCTTCACGGCGTATGCTCGCGCTGCTGCGACTCTGCTAAGCGAGGAACTCGAGGACGTTCCGTTTATCTCGCCCATCAACGAGATCTCCTTTTTCTCCTGGGCTGGTGGCGACGGAGCGGCTTTCCACCCTTTTGCCAGGAATCGCGGCGCAGAGTTGAAAAGGCAGCTCGTCCGCGCGTCCGTCGAAGCAATTTACGCGATGCGCGAGGTGAACCCCGCGATCCGCATCTGTCAGATCGATCCCATCATCAACGTGACGAGCGGGACAGGCCGGACACAAGATGGGCTTACGGCCGAGCAAGCCCGCCAAACGCAGTTCACTGCATGGGACATGATCGCTGGACGCACCGCCCCGGAACTCGGCGGGGAGGACAGCTTCCTCGATATCATCGGCGTCAATTACTACATTCATAATCAATGGGCGCATCCGGGCGGTCACGGAGCGATGCTCGTTCCTTCAGATCCGCGTTACCGTCACGTGCGCGATATGCTGGCGGAACTCTACGCGCGCTATCGCAAGCCGATCTTCATCGCGGAGACAGGCATCGAAGACGAAACGCGTCCCATCTGGCTTCGCTACATCTCGAACGAGGTGGTTGGTGCGATGATCAGCGGTGTTCCGATCGAAGGGCTGTGTCTTTACCCGATTCTGAATCATCCCGGATGGGATGATGACCGGCATTGCTACAACGGACTCTTTGACTATGCCGACGATGCCGGCCGCCGGGAAATTTACCAGCCGCTCGCGGACGAAATCGCAAGGCAAAACGAGATCGTGGCCTCCGTCCGAAGCGGTGGAAGTGATCAGACGCGGCGGTTCGAATTTAACACATCTGCACTCGACTGGGCGGCACACGTAATGGAACAACGCACCGATGATTCCCGCGTCGCCCACGATGATGTTCAACCCGTCCACTGAGCAAGAGGCGGAAATTTTGTCGCACCTCGGGCCAACCACGCGCGGGGATGCCGCCGTCAGATCGAGCGCGCTGCGATCGCAAGGCGCGGAGTTAATCGAAGGGGGCGTCCGCTACCGGACCTGGTGCAAGCACGACCGCGCTGATGCGCTCGTGGTCGATCAGACAGGTGAGATCCTGCGCGTCACTCCCCTCGGCCGTGAAGAGGGTGGCTACTTCAGCGGCATCGACAGGCAGGGAGCGGCTGGAGCATCTCGCGGCGCTCGGCATCACCGCGATCGAACTGATGCCCGTGGGCGATTTTCCCGGCGCGCGAAACTGGGGATACGACGGAGTAATGCCATACGCTCCGTCGCGCGCGTACGGATCGCCTGATGATTTACGAGCGCTTGTTGATGCCGCACACGCACTCCGTCTCGCCGTGATTCTGGATGTTGTCTACAAC
>JACDHZ010000283.1 GCA_013820755.1 Chthoniobacterales bacterium | reverse complement strand
GCGGCAGTGCTCCATCTTCGCGCCGTGCTTCTCGCACATCGCGCCGCAGCTTTCGCAGGCTTGAATACAGGCACGGAGCTGCGCACCCGCGAGCTTGAAGTCGGTGCGCGTGAAGCGCGACATGATGCGCGCCGTCGCCAGACAGACATCGGCGCAGTCGTTGCAATCGCGGATGCACTCGATCATCTGCGCCACATCCTCTTCGCCAAGACAAGCATCCGCGCAGGCGTTGCATGCCTCAGTGCAGGAGTAGCAGGCAATGATGCACTCGATCACAGTGGCGTCATCCGATGAAGGATTCACCGGATGCGATTCGAACATTTGTTTGATGTAGCTCATGGCTTAGTTCTCAGATTAGCTTCCAGTGGTTTTACGGTCATGGATTCGTGAGTGGATGCTGCGATCGCGGTGCTCCGCCGCGTCTTGCGCGGCGGTAGAGCCAGGCAAAGAGCTTCTTCGCCCGCGGGGTCAGGCGCGTTTTGTTGTATTTGTCGCCCGCTTTGCGCGCAAGCTCCGCCAAGGTGGGATACGCATGGATCGTCGCCGCGATTTTGCCCAACCCAATCTTCGCATTCATCGCGAGCACAAATTCATGCAGCAGGTCGCCGGCATGCGGCGCGACGATCGTAGCGCCCAGGATTTGATCGGAGCCTTTGCGCGTCAGGATCTTTGCGAACCCTGCTTCTTCGCTTTCAACGACCGCGCGGTCGAGTTCCGTCAGCGGAACAAGGAACAAATCATAGGCCGTGCCGTCTTTCCTCGCCTGCGTTTCGCCAAGGCCGACATGCGCGACTTCCGGGTCCGTGTAGGTGCACCACGGCACGACGGCGCAGCAAACCTTCTGCCGCAGAAACGGCAGCGGCATTAGGATATTCCGGACGACAGCGCGAGCGGTGAGATCTGCCGTGTGGGTGAATTTTAGACGATTCGCGACATCACCGGCCGCATAAATGTGGCGCTGCGAAGTTTGCAGGTAATCGTTCACTTCGATCCCGCTCTCGTTGTGCTTCACGTCGGCGGCTTTGAGATTGAGCCGATCAATGTTCGGCGTTCGTCCCGCGGCAATCAGAAGCACATCGGCGTAGATCTCTCCGACGCTCGTTTCCGCGACGACGCGCGCATCGACGTGACGAACTCGTCGTGTCTTTACATTCAGCCGCACGTCGATGCCTTCGGCCTCAAATCGCTTCTGCATGAACTCCGCGACATCACGATCTTCCGGCGGCAAAATTTGCCCGCCGTCCTGCAGAATCGTGATCTTCACGCCGAGTCGGCTGAACGCCTGACCCAGCTCGCAACCGATTGGGCCACCGCCGAGGATGATCATGCTCGCGGGCTTCTCGTGCAGTTCGTCGAAGACCGTCTCGTTCGTGAAATAAGGGACTGAATCAATCCCCTCGATCTTCGGAATCTCCGCGCGGCTTCCGGTCGCGACGACAAAATTCCGCGCGCGTAATTTGCGTCCGTCCACTTCCACCTCGCGCGGCGAGACGAACCGCGCTTCGCCGCGAAACACATCTACGCCTAACGACTCAAAACGCTCCTCCGAATCGTTAGGCGCGATTACGGCACGTCTGGCGCGCATTCGGTTCATCACATCGCTGAACTCGAACTGCGGCTCCTGTTTGTGCAGCCCCCATTTTTCTCCTTCGCGAATTCGCTGAATCAGACGCGCCGATGAAATCAGCGCCTTGCTCGGAACACAGCCGAAGTTGAGGCAATCGCCGCCCATCTTGTTGCGCTCGATCAGTGCCACGCGACCGCCGAGACCAGCCGTGCCCGCAGCAGTCACGAGCCCCGCGGTCCCAGCGCCGATCACCACCACGTTGTAAATCCCCTCGCCTTTGTGCTGCGTCACACTTCCAAAAGACGGCGTTGGTAGATTAGAGCAAGGACACGACGCGCCAAGCAGAGCGGTGTGGCCGTCAGACCGTACTCTTCACACCCCCGGATTGCATCGAGATTAGAGGCTCAACTGTGCGATCGCGTCGTTGAATGATCGTTTGTGCGAAACGCTCCATTTCCTCGAGTTGCGGACTGCACTGGAGCAGGAGCAAATCGACGCCCGCGTCCTCGAATTCCGCTACTCGTTCCTGCACTTGTGCAGGCGTTCCGACCAAACCCGAGGCGAGGCCGCGGTTCGTGACTGAGTAATCTTCGAGCGACACTTTGCGGTCGAGGCTCGTGCCGGCAAGCCACTGCTGGTAATTGTCGTAGCCGCCAGCGGATTGCTTCACGTCGGTGATGCGCTCGAGCTCGCGTTTCGCTTCGCGTTCGGTGTCACGCACGATGGAAAACGCTGCGACGCCGAACGTCATCCGCGGCAAACCTTTTCGCTCACGTCGCTCGGATATGTCTGCAATCTTTTCGCGGATGCGCTGAGGCGGATCGCCGTGCATTACGTACGCATCGCACTTTTCCGCGATCAATTCCTTCGCTGCTTCGGATTCGCCGCCCGCGTAGATCACCGGTCGCGGCCGTGTGATCGGCTTCGGCTGCATGAGAGAGTCTTCGACTTGGTAATATTTTCCGGAGTAGGAAAAGTGGTCCTGCTTCCAAATCCCATCGACGATATCGAGCCACTCCGAGGTTCTCGCGTAACGATCATCATGCGTCTCGAAATGCAGGCCGCATTTCTTCGCTTCATCTGCCCACCAAGAGGAGACGACGTTGAGCGACAGACGGCCGGGACCAGCGATGCCATCAATATTCGCCGACTGTTTCGCAAGCAGGGCCGGATTATGGAACGTCGGCCGCACTGCGACCATCAACTCCAGCCGTTTCGTCACCGCTGCGAGCGCCGCCGCCGTGGACCACGCATCCAGGGTTGGCGCGCCGGCGCCCTTGATGTCGTTAAGGCTCAACTCGGCGATCAACGTCAGATCGAAGCCGATCTCTTCGCTGCG
>JACDHZ010000282.1 GCA_013820755.1 Chthoniobacterales bacterium | reverse complement strand
TTTGTAGACCATGCTAGCGGCGCCAAGCAGCTCCATCCCTTGCGCGTAGGATACTATTTTGGATGCGTAGAGAGCGTCGTGGACAGCTCGGATCAACGTGTCGCGGCTGCCCGTGAACTTAGAACTTTTCGGCTGTGGGAGAACTTTCGCAGCATCGACACGCTCCTGCTTACGCGAGGAGATGACTCGCGCTTCGACCGCTGCGTTGATCGTGGAAATGACCACTGATTGGGTCAACGCGGACTGGAGAGTCCAAAGGCCGGTGCCCTTCTGGCCGGCTTTATCCAAAATAACGTCAACGAGTGGCCTGCCGGTATCGGGATCAATCTTGCGGAAGATTTGCGAGGTGATTTCGATCAGATAGCTGTCGAGCTCGCCTTTGTTCCACTCCGTGAAAATCGTCGCGAGTTCCGATGCCTCGAGCTGCAGCACATCTTTAAGGATCGCGTAGGCTTCGCAGATCAACTGCATGTCGCCGTATTCGATGCCGTTGTGCACCATCTTGACGTAGTGTCCTGCGCCATCGGGACCCAGGTAGCGGCAGCAGGGCTCGCCATCTACCTGCGCGGCGATTTTGCGGAAAATCCGAGCAACGATCTCCCACGACTCGCGCGAGCCACCGAGCATCAACGATGGCCCTTTAAGCGCGCCTTCTTCGCCGCCAGACACACCGCATCCCACGAAGTGGAGAGCTTTCTCTTCCACTTCTTTGCAGCGCCTCTGTGTATCAGTGAACAGCGAATTCCCGCCATCGATGATCACGTCGCCCGCTTCGAGCAGGGGCACCAGCTGGGATATTACAGCGTCCACCGGTCCACCAGCCTTGACCATGATCATGGCTTTCCGCGGCCGTGACAGCGCGCCGACGAACTCCTCCATCGTACGCGTCGGCACGATGTTTTTACCCTTCGCTTTGCGTGCAGCGAACTTCTCCGTCACTTCTGTCGTGCGGTTGAACACAGCGACTGAGAAGCCCTTTGACTCCATGTTCAGGACAAGATTCTCGCCCATCACAGCGAGGCCAATGAGGCCAATATCGCATTGCTTCCCGTTCATTTTAAGTATCTCGTGTCTGTCGCTGACTCGCCGAAGCGCGAGCCTACCTGCTTCACAATACGCATGGCAAACACCGTCTGCGAGGTCCTGTTGACTGACTCGCCGCTCATTGTGCCAGCTGCGCTCCCGATTGCGGAAACCGGTGCAATCGTCGACTTCTGGGGTGTTGTTCGCGCGATCGAAGACGCCGTGGAAATCGCCGGCCTGAGATACGAAGCCCATCGCGAGATGGCTGAGTACCAATTGCATGCGATCGCTGCCGAATGCCTGCAGCAAATCTCGCTAAAGCAACTTCTGGTTCATCACCGGCTCGGATTTGTCGCCGTGGGCGAGGCGTCGTTGCTGGTGCGAGTGGGAAGCGAGCATCGCGCCGCCGCATTTCGCGCGAGCACGTGGCTTGTGGATGAACTGAAGAAGCGTGTCCCGATTTGGAAACACCCAGTCGTGTCGCAAGCGCACTCAGCTCCTGCTGTGCCGGCATGAATTGGGCGAATCGTCTTACGGTCGGGCGGCTTGCATTAACAATTCTGTTCGTCGTCGCACTTAACTCAGAATGGCGATATGCGCGCACATCGGCGCTCGTCCTCTTTATTCTCGCGGGCGTCAGTGACTACCTCGACGGAGAGATAGCGCGACGATATAGCGTCGTCACGAAGTTCGGGAAGCTGATGGATCCGCTGGTTGACAAGGTGATGATCGCAGCGGCGTTTATTTCCCTCGTGCCGCTGAAGGCGGTACCTGCCTGGGCCGCAATCGTTGTCGTCGCCCGTGATTTTCTCATCACAGGCCTGCGTCTGCTCGCGAGCTCGGGCGGACAGGTCCTGCCCGCCGAGCCGCTCGGCAAGCACAAAACGTCATGGCAGATCATCACAGTTTTATTTTTCCTCCTGCTTCTCGCAATTCGTGAACTCCGCTACGTAGACGGGCAAGCGCTCTGGTGGTCCGAAGCTTGGCTGCGGGGTGGGACCGCACTCGTGTGGATCACCGTTGCCCTGACGTTGTATTCGGGGCTTGCCTATGCCTGGAAACATCGCGCCGTCGTCGCGCCGGACCGGTGAGACAGAGCGCAAGCTCCTGCACATTTGGCCGATTCGTAGCAGAAGAGCGGGTGAAGGGAATCGAACCCTCGTCAGTAGCTTGGAAGGCTACAGCTTTACCATTAAGCTACACCCGCGCGCCGCATAAACTGCCGTTGCTGCCGCAACGTGCCAAGCTCTTTCTACGGGTCTGTCGGGCCTCTAAAGCTTGTCAGCAGCGGCACTCGACAGTAGGAACTTCGGTATGAATCGAATTATTCTCTCTGGCTTCGTGGTGACCGCGTTTCTCTCCACGGTGCGGGCCGACCTAACCATTGTCCAGCAAGTGGAGGGAGCCGGCCCGAAAGCGGAGATGACAATGAAGCTGAAGGGAGACAAGGCACGCATCGAAGCCGCTCCGGGATTAACCATGATCTACGACGGGAAAACCGGCGAAACGTTAAATATCGTCGACGCGCAAAAGGCCGAGATGCGAACCACGGCAGCGCAGGCGAAAGCCGCTGGGGCAGCGATGGCGACAGCGGCCGGAAAGCAGCCTGACGCTCCGCGCGAAAAGCCAAAGATCACGCCAACGGGCAAGAAAGAGACGGTTAACGGGTACGAAGCCGAAGAATACACAACAGACGGTCCCACTTACAAAGTGAGCTATTGGATCGCACGGGACTACCCACAAGCGGATGTCATTATGAAGCAGCTCCAGGCAATGACGCCCGAAGCATTGAGCACCGCCGGTGCTGCGGTTGCCCCGGATTTCCGTGATTTTCCGGGCCTGCCGATTCGCACGAACATTACCGCAGGCAGTACCAAGATCGTCAC
>JACDHZ010000281.1 GCA_013820755.1 Chthoniobacterales bacterium | reverse complement strand
TGGGCGCCGCTTCCGCGGTCGGCCGCAACCCCGGCGCTGCGACCCCGATTCTTGTGCAGGCGATTCTGGCGATCGCGCTGGCCGAGGCTATCGTGTTCTACGCGCTCTTCCTCGTCCGCTAATCGCCGTGCGGCGTGGAGCTTGACTGATGAAGATCGTTATCCTAGCTGCTGCCGGCAGCATGACCGACATGGCGCGGACGACCGGAGAGACATTCGGATTCAATCTCTGGATGTTCCTCTCACAGGTGATCAGCTTCGTGCTTGTCGCGCTGCTGCTCCGGCGCTTTGCTTACAAGCCGATCCTCGCCGTTCTGGAGGAACGGCGGCAACGCATAGCCGAAGGGCTTTTGAATGCTGAGAAGATCAAGCAGCAGCTCGCTGAAGCGGAACAGCGGCATGCGGAGATACTGAACAAGGCGAATGCTACCGCGCAGAAGATGATCGACGAGGCGCGCGAGAGCGCGTCGCACGTCGCCGAGCGGAAGCAACAGGAAGCCATTGCCGCGGCGGAGCAGATCGTCGCGAAAGCGCGTGAGGCGAGTGCCATCGAGCACGAGCGGACAATGACCGAGCTCAAGCGCGAGCTCGGCCGCCTGGTCGTCGACACCACTGCGAAAGTCACTGGCAAGGTCCTCAATCCGGACGACCAGCGTCGCCTTCAGGAAGAAGCCGCGCGGCAGATCGCGACCTGAGGTTTACCCGATGAAGATCAACAAGGACATCCGGCAAACGTCGCGACAGCTTCTGCGGTCCAGCTTCACAGATGGACAGCTCGATAGCGGACGCGTCGCTGCTCTGGTGAAGTCGTTGATCGAGAAAAAGCCGCGGAACTACGTTCAGGTCCTCGACGCTTACAAACGTCTGTTGCGGCTAGAGATCGAGAAGCGGACCGCGACGATTGAAAGCGCGAGCGAATTAAACTCGACCGCTGCGGCAGAAATCGTCGCTAATCTGAAGCAGCGTTACGGCGCCGATCTTGCGACGCAGTTCGCCGTAAACCCGGAGCTGCTAGGCGGCATGCGTATCCGGGTCGGCAGCGACGTTTGGGACAGCAGCGTCCGCAATCGTCTGCAGCGCCTCCAGGCACAACTGTAACTTTCCAACTATGAGCACCATCCTTGAAGAAATCGAAACGCAGATCGCGGGACTGAAAACCTCCACGAGCAAAAGCAACGTCGGCATTGTCCGCGAAACGGGTGACGGCGTAGCTCGCATTGAAGGCCTGAGCGACGTGATGTTGAACGAGATGATCGAATTCTCGAGCGGCGTCTTCGGTCTCGCGTTGAACCTAGAGGAAACGGAAGTCGGCGCGATTCTGCTGGGGGAAACTTCGGGCGTAAAGGAAGGCGACGAGGCTCGCACGACCGGCAAGCTGCTGCAGGTTCCTGTTGGCAAAGCTCTGCTCGGCCGCGTGGTGAATACCCTCGGTCAGCCACTTGATGGCAAAGGTCCGATCCGGGCCGAGGCAGCCTATCCGCTAGAAAAGATCGCCCCTGGCGTCATCAAACGTAAAAGCGTCAATCAACCGGTGCAGACCGGCATTATGGCGATCGACGCGATGATTCCGATCGGTCGCGGCCAGCGCGAGTTGATCATCGGTGATCGCGCGACCGGCAAGTCCGCCGTCGCCATTGATACAATCATCAGCCAGGCGAAGCAGAACAAAGCTGCGGAGGAAGGCCGGCTGAAAGATCACCGTCCGCTCTATTGCATCTACGTCGCAATCGGCCAGAAGAACTCGAACGTCGCGCGCGCACTCGCGGTGCTCGAAGCGAACGGCGCGATGCCGTATACGACGATTGTGTCCGCGCCGGCTTCGGACACCGCCACGAACCAATATCTCGCGCCCTTCGCTGGTGCGGCGATGGGCGAGTGGTTCATGGATAATGGAATGGATGCTCTGATCATCTATGACGATCTTTCAAAGCACGCCGTCGCCTACCGCCAGGTGTCGCTAGTTCTGAAGCGTCCGTCCGGTCGGGAAGCTTATCCCGGCGATGTTTTTTATCTTCACTCACGGCTCCTCGAGCGTAGTGCCCGCGTCACGGAAGAGGCCGGTGGCGGCTCGGTGACGGCGTTGCCGATCATAGAGACTCAGGCAGGTGACGTTTCCGCTTACATCCCGACAAACGTAATATCAATCACCGATGGTCAGATCTACCTCGAGACGGATTTGTTTTATCAAGGTGTTCGCCCTGCGATTTCGGTCGGTCTCTCGGTCAGCCGAGTCGGTTCCGCTGCGCAGATCAAGGCGATCAAGCAGGTCGCTGGCAAGATCAAGCTCGACCTCGCGCAGTTCCGTGAGCTCGCCGCTTTCGCGCAGTTCGGCTCTGACCTCGACGCGGGAACGAAGGCTCGCCTCGATCGCGGTCAGCGGATCGTCGAGTTGTTCAAACAGACGCAATACAGTCCGATCGCTGTCGAGGAACAGGTCGCGATCTTGTGGGCAATGCAGAACGGCTATCTCGATTCGGTGCCGGTCGATAAGGTGAAGCAATTCCAAACGAAGCTTCAGGACTATCTGCGCAGCCGAAAAGAAGGAGTTCTGAACGCGATTGTCTCAAAGAAGACCATCGACAAGGATCTTGAAACGGAGCTCGCGGCAGCGCTCGACGAATTCAAGTCGACGAACACTTTCTAAGCACGCGTGGCCAATACCCAGGATATCCGGCGGCGGATCAAGTCGATCCGTAACACAGCGCAGATCACGAAAGCGATGCAAATGGTCGCCGCTTCGAAGATGCGCCGCGCGCAGCAGCATGCGCTCGCCGGCCGGCCTTACGCGGCGTTGATGAACCGAGTGCTGGTTTCATTGCAGCGGCGCACCGACCCGAAGTTCCATCCGCTCCTGCAGGTGCGCGAAGTCCGCAAAGAACTCGTGATCGTCGTCAGCACTGACAAAGGACTT
>JACDHZ010000126.1 GCA_013820755.1 Chthoniobacterales bacterium | reverse complement strand
GCAGAGACGCGATCAGCTCGGCTGTCCGCTGCGTCGCGCCGCGATGAGTAGCGAGTACGCCGTGGGCGTTTTTGACGAGGCGCTCGCGCATAACAGGATCGCCTAGCAGCTGCGCGACCGCATTAGGGAGAGCCTCGCGGCCTGCCACCTGCAGCGCGCCGCCGCCAACTACAAGCGCTTCGGCAAGCACGGCGAAATTCTCCATGTGCGGTCCGAAAATCACGGGTTTGCCCGCGAGGATTGGCTCGACGGGATTTTGACCGCCTGTGACGGTGAGACTCTTGCCGACGAAAACGACCGTGGCCACGGAGTACCAGCTCCGCAGTTCGCCCGTTGAATCCAACAGCAGGCAATCGACGGAACCGGAACCACTCGATGCACTGCGTTGTGCTACTCGAATTTCCATTCGCTCGAGAGTGAGTCGGATGTCGGCTGCACGCTCAGCGTGGCGCGGGGCGATCATCAACTTCAATGAAGGAAAGTCAGGCCGGAGCCGCAGGAAGGTCTCGGCGAGAATCTCTTCCTCACCGCGATGCGTGCTCCCGCCGAACAGCACTGGCGAGTCGACGCTGATTCCAAAGCCTGACAGGATCTCCAAGAGGTTTACCGATGCCGGGGGAGTTTCGAGCGGATCATATTTGATGCTGCCTACGAGACGAATTCGATCGCGTGTGACGCCAAGTTGCTCCCAACGGCTGACATCCCTCCGCTCCGGAACGCACACGAGATCGAGACAACGAAACGTGGGCGCCACAAACATCCGGAAGCGCTGAAAGCGCCGTTCTGACCGGGGCGAAAGCCGCGCGTTCACCAGTGCGACGGGGATCCGACGCCGGCGCGCTTCGGCGGCGAGGTTCGGCCAGACCTCCGCTTCGACGAGCAGGATCCGCGTCGGCCGAATTGCAGTGAAGGCGCGGCGAACGATGGGCAGAAAATCGAGCGGATTGTACATTACCTGCATCCACTCCGCGGCCGCACGCTCCGCTACCGCATAACCGGTTGTCGTTGTTGTCGTCAGCACAAATTCCAGCGTCGCGTCGAGCTGCCGCAGCTTCGCGGCGAGCTTCAAAGCGATCGCCACCTCGCCAACGCTAACCGCGTGAATCCACGTGACGGGCCGTTGCGCCAATCGCTCCTGCATTTCGGCACTGTAGAATCCGAACCGCTGTCCGAAATTTCGCCGGTAGTTGCCCCGGCGCCGCATCTTCAACAGGTAACCGGGCATGAATAGCAGCAGCCCGATCGGGAACAGCAGATTGTAGACCAGCCTTATCATCCCGTGTCGGCCGCGACGGCGGTCGCCGGCGGCGCTTGCTCCAGAAATAGCACCTCGGTTGCTCCGTAGCGTCTCTGTCGGGCGACGTTCCACAAGCCAGTCCCCAGAAGCTGCTCCTCGGGCCGTTTTTCGAGCACAAAAACCCCATCAGACCCCAGCAGGTCGATCAGCTTCTGGTTGTGCAACAGGAGACGCGTGAACTCCCCGCCGGCTTTCGTTTTTTCGTATGGCGGATCGGCAAAGATCACATCGAACGCTTTAGCGGATTGCGCAGACTCGAGAAACGCGAACACCTCCCGGATCTTGACAGCGCCGCGCAATCTGGTGCGGATAAAATTCTGCTCGATGGCCATAGCGGCCGTTCGGTTTTCTTCCACGAACAACGCCGAGACGGCACCGCGGCTAAGCGCCTCGATGCCCAACGCTCCTGTCCCTGCGAAGAGATCGAGCACTCGCGCCCCGACCACCCGATCACCCAAGCTGGAGAAGATCGCACCTTTCACCCGGTCCATCGTCGGCCGCACTCCAGTCACCGGCACGGCGAGGCGAATGCCGCCGGCGCTTCCGGCGATTACCCTCATGGCGAAGCTGTCGGTTCTGGTGTTACTGGCGCAGCCGGTTCAGAAGCAGGTGGCGGCTCCTGCGGTTGATCTGGATGCTGCTGTTGTTGGTCGGGTGGGGCGGCCCCCTTCCCAGGTCGGTTCGACTTCTTTCCTCGGAATAGCCCTTCGAGAACGCCTCCAAGATCCTTCAACTGCCCGCCGACAAGCTTGTCCATCAGGTTCGTTTTCGGCCTGTCGAC
Organism: Chthoniobacterales bacterium; assembly: GCA_013820755.1. Taxonomy (GTDB): domain Bacteria; phylum Verrucomicrobiota; class Verrucomicrobiia; order Chthoniobacterales; family UBA10450; genus JACCTI01. The sequence continues at coordinate 6,275 of JACDHZ010000126.1, read as the reverse complement.
GGTGCCACTCACCTGGAAACGAACGGCTGAATAACCGGCCGGTTCGGCTGGCTGGAAATTAGCGCGAATCGCACTGAAAAGTCGATCGCGGATCGTTTCACTGATGGCTAGCTGCGACTCGAGCCTCATCTTGCCGGCGAACGTGATGGTCCCGGTGGCGGAGAGCCGGATGTTCGCGGAGCTTAACAGCATCTCGTCGATCGTCACGATTTCTGGCGCGATGTGATATTTGACCTGCGCCTGATCGAAGCGCAGCTGCCTCAGCTCGTCGATCTGGAGCAGTTGACCGAGCGCTATCAGCAAGCTGTATTGCCGCACTTCACCGTCGCGCAGGTAAATCTCTCCGACGCCGCTAAGCGCATTTGGATCGGCTGTTTTCCCAGCAGCCTTGAGTTCCCCCTCGATACGCCCTTTGACCATTCCAGCGGGACCGCCCGCATCGCCCACCACGCGATCAGCTTCGACGCCACGGAACATCACATGGACGTCGAACGGCGAACCGGGATCAGCCGGATTCATCCTGAAGAAGCCGCTAAGATCGCCTCCTGCCGCGCGGGCGCTGATTTGCGAGAACTCCAACGTCGCAGGGTCGTAACGCAACGGAGACTCGAGTTGTTCTAAAAAGAAACGATCACGCAGGGAGATCTTCGCGATGCTTGCGTTGCCGCGCAGTGCAGTCGCGCTGCGGAGACTGGAACGAAAGTTCAGGCCGGCGAATGTGGCGACAGGTTTCCCGCGCGTGTCGAGGAAACGGAATGTGCCGTTGGTGAGAGTGACGCGGCGCACTTCCGGGGTGAAGTCTCCCTGCGCCTCATCGTCTGCCTCGGAGGACGTGATTCGCACCGGAGTGGCAGAGACAGCCCGCAGAGGCGAATCCTCCGAGTTTGACGGCTCTGGTGCCGGCGCAGTCGACGGCGACGCTGTCCCAGCAGCCGCAGCGGGAGCTTCGGGCTGCGAGTCAACCATCGGCAAACGCCACTTCCCACTCGCGTTCTGCGTCCAAACCACAGTCGGATGGACCAGCGAAACCTCCTTTATGACAAGCTGCCGCGAGAACAACGACAGAAAGCGGATGCGCAGTCCGAAGGTGTCAGCTTTCAAGAAGTCGCCCTGCACCGAAGGATCGCTCTGCGGCATGGTGATGCCCGTCAGCTTCAATCCCCACCACGGTGTCACGCTAATCCGCTCGATCCGTAGCGTCGAACCGAGACGCTGACTCAGCTCCTCCTGAATCCGGACTTGTGTGCCCCGCGACTGCACATACAGATTCACCGCCACGAGCGCGACCGCGACCAGCGCGAGCATCGCTCCTGCTGTGATGAGCAGCACGCGGCCGGCCTTTTTCACCTCGGAAGGTTACGCAGCGGCAGTTTGAAGCAAAGCGCCTCGTGAACAACACAGTCGTCATTTTGAACCCCGCGGCACGCGGCGAGCGTGCGCAGCGCCTCCGTGCCAGCGTGGAAGCGCTTGTCGGAGACGCCGTGCTGCGCTCCACCTCTCGATCTGGCCATGCCCAGACGCTCGCCCGGGAAGCCGCCGCGGAAGGATTCGAGAGGATTGTCGCCGCTGGCGGTGACGGCACCGTTAATGAAGTCGTGAACGGAATCGCGGGCAGCGGCGCCACTCTTGGTCTGCTGCCGCTCGGCACGATGAACGTGTTCGCGGCGGAAATTGGCGTCCCGGCGAATGACCTCACAAAGTGCTGGGAGATCATCCAACGGGATGAGACCCGTCTCGTGGATCTCCCGCGCGCAAACGGTAAGCACTTCGTCCAGCTCGCCGGAGTCGGGCTGGATGCACAGGTTGTGCAGGAGACGAGCTACGCGTTCAAACGGAGCTTCGGGCCGCTTAGCTATATCGTGTCCGCCGCGCAAATCGCAGCCCGCCAGCCGCCGCAGTTGCGCATCAGCTCGGAGCACGCCGTCACTGAGGAATGCTCATTTGTGCTCGTGGGAAATGGTCGGCTTTATGGCGGGCCTTTTCCATTTTTCAAACAAGCGGTGATCGACGATGGCCTGCTCGATGTTCTCGTGTTCAAGCGTCTGAATTATCTCCAGATGATCCGGTATCTTCAGGATGTGATCTTCAGCTCGCAGATCACTTCGCCGGAGGTGGAATATTTCCAGACGCCGGCACTCTGTGTTTCGAGCGAGGAGGCGGTGCCAGTGGAGATCGACGGAGAGCTGATTGGTCATTGCCCGGTTGAATTCACGATAAAGCGCCATGGCCTCCGAGTGTTCGCTCCTGGCGTTTAACTGCAAAAATCGCCGCCGTCGGGCCATTTCACGTCGACAGGAAAAGTCGGCTGCAATACAATCCACACATGCGCCTTTCCGGCCGTAAGCCCTCGTCGTTCACGCGATCATGGGCGCAACGGCAGCGCGTGGTTTTGCTGACGCTGATAGGCGTGAACGTGTGCGCGTTCCTCCTGCAACTCGTGCTGGAAAGTTATCAGCCGGAGTTTGTCCGTGCATACCTGGGCCTCAGCAAAAACGGATTATTAAGCGCCTACGCGTGGCAATTTTTTACCGCGCCGTTTTTACACGATGGCGCGTGGCATTTACTGGCGAATACAATCGTCCTGTACCTGCTAGGGCGAGACGTCGAATCCATCCTCGGGCAGCGGCACTTCTTCTTTCTGTGTGCAGCAGGAGCGATTGCTGGCGAACTGGGTCACTTGTTCATGATGCCAGGCGCGACGGTGCTGCTTGCAGCATCCGGCGGTGTCGCCGCAGTGCTGATGGCTTACGCCACAATCCTTCCCGAGCTGGAGCTTACCGCAATGCTTTCCGTGGTGGTCCCATTGCGGATCAAGGCAAAGCACCTCGCCTGCGGCGCCGTCGCAATCAGCGCTATTCTGTTATTGGCGGATCGGAGCGGCACCGTCAGTCACAGCGCCTATCTCGGCGGGTGCGCTGCGGGCTGGCTGTATGCGCATCTGCTTGGCTTCGGGCGTCCATCATTCCTGCAGCGCGCACTCCATCAGCGTAAAACGGAAACCGAACGTTATCAGCAGATGAATGCCGAACAGTTCATCGCCGAAAAAGTCGATCCACTGCTCGAGAAGATTTCTCGCAAAGGCCTGCGGAGCCTCAGCCGCTCGGAACGGCGTACGCTCGTCCGCGCAAGAGAAAAGCTGGTCGAACTGGCATAGACGCTGTTTGGCTGCGCCAGAAGTTCGTGCGTCTACCACTGGTTGTTTGCGCGGCTTCTCCGTCTTAGCTATGTGCAATGGCGGACGTGGTGACTACATGGGCTCGCGACAAAGCGGCAGCTTCCCTGAATCCGCCGCAGGTCGAGCGCACCCTGTCTCGACTGGTTGAGAGTTGGTCTGCCGAAGACGCGGGCCTGCGTCGCATCATCGAAGGGTTCCCACTGGGAGAAGCGGCACTCCTGCATCTGCTTTCCGTCTCCAGCATTTGCGCTGAGCGATTGGTCGCGGACCCGCGGATTCTATTGTGGCTGCAACATCCGGACGTGTGCGCGTCCCACAGGGGCCACGGACGAATGGCTGCTGATTTGCGTGCCACGACACGCAACAGCATCAGCGCGCAGAACTTCCGCGCACTCCGGATATGGAAGGGGCGGGAAATGCTGCGCATTGCGCTGCGGGAAGTCGCCGAAGCCGCTTCGCTCGAAGAAACAACCGCTGAGTTATCTCAACTCGCGGAAATTTGCGTCTCTCATGTGCTTCAACACTGGGAAACGGATCTCCGAAGACGCCTTGGCGGACCGGACGCGCAATTCGCGGTGCTGGCATTGGGAAAACTCGGCGGCCGCGAACTGAATCACAGCTCGGACATCGACGTGATCTTTCTTTACAGTGAAGAAGGGCAAGTCTCGGCGAATCTCACCAACCACGAATGGTTTAATCGCCTTGCGGCAAAAGTGTTCGAGACATTCGCCGTTAAAGACTCGGCGGGATCGCTTTTTCGAATGGACTTGCGCCTGCGCCCGGAAGGCGCAGCGGGCCCAATGATGCGCTCGTTGGAGAGCATGGAAAATTACTACTCCGGCTTCGGCGAGACATGGGAGCGGCTGGCGTTGATCAAAGCACGTTCCATCTGCGGCAGCGAAGAGCTTGCCTACGAGTTTCTGCGGCAGCACCAGCCGTTCATTTATCCGAAGAGCGCCAGCACCGAACTGCTGGATGAGATTGCCGCGATCAAACGCCGGATCGAACGGGATATCGTTGGTCACGAGAATCTCGGTCGAAACGTGAAACTCGGCGTCGGCGGCATCCGCGAAGTGGAATTCGTGGTGCAGGCGTTGCAGCTGCTTCACGGCGCCCGGAACGCTTTTCTACAGGAGACAAGCACGCTAAAGGCGCTCCCTGCTCTCGCCGATCTGGATCTTCTTACGCGCGACGAAGCTGCGCATCTGAATAGCGGATACCGATTTCTCCGTCGTGTGGAGCACCGCCTCCAGATCGAGGCGGAACAGCAAACACACACAATTCCCGACGACGCCGAATCGTTGAATCGACTCGCAGGCAGCCTGGGATTTGAAAACGCTGCGGCGTTCTCGGCAACCCTCCGGCAGCACATGCAGCGTGTCCGAATTGTCTTTGAACGCGTGATCTCCGCGCGGCCCCAGGACAAGCCAGGCGCGCGTGAAACGCTCGAGATGTTCTCGGATGGAGTTCGCGCTGAAAAATCTCTCGCCGAACTGGCTCAGGGCCGGACCAGTTTTCACGTAGCGCCGCGTACACGTCAGATCTTCCGCAAGCTCCGGCCGCTGTTGCTCGGATGGCTCGCCGAAGCTGCCGATCCCGACGCGACATTGACGCAGTTTATCCGCTTTGTGGAGGCGTATGGCTTGCGCAGCATGCTCTTTGAGCTGCTCGTGGCCAATCCGCGCTTGCTCGAACTGCTCGTGAGGGCTTTCGACGCGAGCCAGGCTGGCGCAGATTTGCTCATCCGGCGTCCCCAACTCCTGGAAGACGTCACCCGCGGCGGGATGCTCGATCACAGCGTCTCGATTGCGCGGCACCTTGAGGCGCTTCGATCGACAGGAGCAGCGGCGGGTAAGCTGGGTGCGGTTCGTGCTTACAAACAGGCGCAATTTCTCCGCATTCTTTTGCGCGATGTGCTCGGCCTTGCTGACCTCGCTGTGCTGCAGACGGAGCATTCTGCGATCGCCGAAGCTTGTGTGATTTTCCTGCACAGTGTCTTCGCGCCAGCTGGCGATCTCACCATCATCGCATTAGGAAAATTTGGCGGCGGCGAGCTGAGTTATGGCGCGGATCTCGATGTCCTTTTCGTTGGTGAGAACACACGCGCGGCGCAGGAAATCATTGCGGAGATGAGCCGGCCGAGCGCCGAAGGGAGCATCGCGACTGTCGACGCGCGGTTACGACCCGATGGGGAAAAGGGCCCGCTAACCGTGCCGTTAGCGGCGTACGCAACGTACTACGAAGCGCGTGTGCAGCTCTGGGAGATCCAGGCGCTGACGCGGGCGCGTGCCATCAGTGGCTCCATGGGATCTCAGTTCATAGACATGGCTCGCCGCATCTGGACTGCCGCCGGCGAGCGCGCCGACTTATTTGGCCAGATCGATGCGATGCGCGAACGAATTCGCCGCGATCGCGGAACCGGATCGGAGATCCTCGATTTCAAAACAGGACTCGGAGGAATGATCGAAGCGGAGTTCCTGGTGCAGGCATTGCAAATGCGCGCCGGCATTTGGAATCCGGGGTTCACCGGCGCGCTCAATGATCTACGGACGCACACACAAATTTCACCGGACGAAGCGGGCGTTCTTCAACGCAGCTATGATTTTCTGCGCCGCTGCGAGTCGATACTCAGACGTTGGGAAAATAAAGGCGTGGCCGCTCTGCCCGCGGACGAGCGTGAACAGCGAAATCTTGCGCAACGTCTTGGAGCGAAGGATCTCGATTCGTTCGGCGCAGATTATCGCGCTGCGCGTGAGGCGATTCACGCGGTGTATCTTCGTTATTTGCAGTAACTCATCGCCGGCCGGGCACCAGCGTTAATAGCTGCTGCAGCACGAACAGGCTTACTGCTATCCCGATACAAACCACCACCGCGAGAAGCACGAGCACACCGAAAACGAATATCCAATCACCACGACTCGCCCGGCGAGCGCCGGCAATATGCTGCTTTACCAGTTCATGGTTGCGCGCATTCGATTTGAACCAGAAGGAAAATGCGTCCCCTACAATCGGAACGATCCCGATGAGTTCATTCAGCAGAATGTTCACCGACATGCGTGCGAGGACTATTTTCGGCAGTCCATAACGGGCAGCTTGAATC
>JACDHZ010000125.1 GCA_013820755.1 Chthoniobacterales bacterium | reverse complement strand
CGAAGAAGCGGCGGAGCTCGACACCGCGTGGATCGGTTCGTGGGAGGAAGCGTTCGGCGAAGCGACGATCGCGGCGTCCACCGCACCCGCCGAAGAACCAGAACGCGAATGCCTCTTCCTGGTCGGATTGGATGCGCAGGAACAGGCGCACGCGATCAGCGCGGCGGCGTTGAGATTCCTTGCGGACGAGCGGTGTTCGCGACTCGCCATTGTCTTTCCCGCGGCGGGGGCGTTGGCGCGGCTCGTGGGCGCTTCGCTGAAGCGCTATGGCATTCCGCATCAAGACGCGATCGGCCAGCGGCTCCCGGGCACCTTCGAGACCGCAAGTTTCACCGCCTGGATGGAACTCCAGCGCACCCCGCGGTTGAACGCACTCGTGCGCTTTCTCCACTCGCTCGATCTCGATCACCCGCTGTTCATGAACATCGCGCGCGACCGCGCCGAGAAGGTCTTGCGCAACGCGCTCTCGGAGATCGCAATCGACGACCTCACGGTGCTTGCAGCCGGCTGCGGAGCACGAGCAGGAGAAGGCGAGTTCGTCCGCGATCTAATCCACGCGATCAAATTCCTGCCCGACCGCGGTACGCTTGCAGAATTCCTCGGCGCAACCTCCGCCACTTTCGAGCACTTGCAGTGGCCTGAACGCTGGCGCGAAATCGAAAGCCGCACCGGCTGGGCGGAATCGTTGCCCGCGAGCTTCTCGCGCACGCTCTACCTGCGATGGCTAAGCGACAGCGCGTCGACGGTGCGCATCACCCGCGACGCGACGGGTAGCCATCCGTACGCGAGCGTGCAGATTCTCACCGCCGCACAGGCGGAGGATCAATCGTGGTCGCACCTGATTCTCGCCGGCCTGAACGAAGGCGCGTGGCCCGCGGGTGGCCGGGGAGATTTCCTCCCCACGGAACAGATCGACGCGTTCAACAGCAGCGTGCAAAAACTGAACCGCGCGGCGACCCGACGCGGCCGCGAGGGCGAGGGACATGTTGCCGTGCACGAAGGCAAGGCGCTCTTCCTCGGCACACCGCAACAGCGTCAGCTCGCGCGCGCGCAGTTCGATAGCCTCATCGAATCCGCGTCGCACAGCCTCGCGCTCACTGCCAGCCTCGTGCAGGAGGCCATCCCGGAACGCATCTCCAATCCGAGCGAATTCTTTGGCCGTGTCTATTATGAAGCGCACGGGGAACCTGTTTCCCAGGCGGCCATGCGCACCCTGCGCGACGAGACGCGGCGCTGGCTCGACTCCGCGAGCTTGGAGCCGCGCCACGAGCATCCGGAAACGCCAGGCATCCTGCAAACCCGTGTTGCCTACTCCGCGCGGCGTGAGATCGCAAAATCCGGCGAATACGATTTCGCGCTGCGCGACCCGCCTAACGAGATCAAGCCGCTGAGCGTGAGCAACGCGGAGACGATGCTGAAATCGCCCGCCCTTATCTGGATGGAGCGTTACCTCGGGGTGGAGGGCGCGGAAGATTCGACCTACGTCTGGAACGCCACCGTGGGAAAATGGACGCACGAGTGGCTGGCCAGCATTCTTGGTCGCACGGAAAACTTCACCCCCTTTCCAGCGCCCGCCGACATCGCACCGCGGATTCTCGCGGCCGCGGAAAGGAAACGCGCGGAGGTGCGCAAGCTGTGCCGGCAGGCTGGCAAAGTGATACCCGATTGGTGGGACTCCGGCTGGGAGAACGCACTCTGCCTCGCCCAAACGCTCGGACGCATCCTCGGCACGATTGACGGTTGGAAATTCGCCGTGACGGAGTGGCGGCTGGAAACGCAGCCGATCGCGGTCGGCGATGGTCGGAGTCTGCTTTTGCGCGGACGCGCCGACCTCTTGTTAGCCAAGATCGACGCACCGCCGGCCTCGCTCGCGGTGCCAGATCTTTGGATCATCGATTTCAAGACCGGCAACAAAAAGTCGCTCGCTCCCAGCACTCGGAAAAAGGACGAACCGCGCGGGCCGCGCGTCCGCAAACAAGTCTTGAAAGGTAATGCGCTCCAGCTCGCGCTCTACGCTCTCGCCGCGAAACAACTTGGCGCGCAAAGCGTGGACCTGAGCATTCTCTCGCCCGTTATCTCCAAGCCGGAACCGCAGCTCCACGATGACGATTTTTCGGGATGCACCGCCGCCTTCTCGGAACTGGCCCGGATGCAGGCCACCGGCATTTTCGGCATGCGCGGTTTGCTGCGCGACGCGTTCACTTTCACGAAAGATTATCCCATCGCCACTCTCGCGATCGATCCCGAGATCATCGACGAGCGCTGGGAGCTCACCCATCCCGAATTGGCCGTGGAGGAGGAGAGCTGGACATGACCCAGCCGCTCGATCAATCGGCGCGCGATCGTTTCGCGCAAACGCTCGACCGCAATTTTTCGGTCGTCGCGGCCGCTGGTTCCGGCAAGACACGCGCCGTCACGGATCGCATCGCGCAGCTCGCGCAAGCGCCAGGTGCTATTCACGCGTTGCCTCGGCTGGTCGTTCTCACCTTCGCCAACCGCGCGGCGGATGAAATGCAGCAACGGGCACGCGAACAAATTCTCCGCGCGAAGCCCGGCCCGGAAATTCTCGCCGCTTTCAACCGCGCCTGGTTCGGCACCATTCACGCTTTCTGCCTCAAGCTGCTCAACGACTACGGCCATTATCTCGGCCTGCCCGCGCCGCTCGAATTGATCACGGACGACGACGATCTCTGGAATGAATTCGTGCAGCAACAAACCAGCATTGGACGTTCGCTCTCGACGGAAAACCGCGCCGCGCTTCTGCGTCTCGCTTCGATGCGACATATCATGGAACTCGGCCGAAAGGCCGGCTCGGCCTTGCTTCGTCCCGGCGAACCGTGCGCATGTCCGGAGATCGATTTAAAAGAAATTCACCGCGCTCATTTGGTGGCGAGGAAAACGGATGCGCTCGCAAACTCCATGGCCCAACTCGGGACTTGGGAAGAAGGCTACCGCAACGACACGGGCTTCTTGCAATGGCCACTCTGTTCAACCAGCGCGAAAACTCCATTCACTGAAACTTGGCAGCGCGCTTTCATCCCGCTGCGCCGCTGGGTGAACCAAACCGCAATCTGCGTCGCGGCCGAGGTGCAACGCGACTATCGCAACTTCCGGCTCGAGCGCGGCGTCGTCACTTATGCCGATCAAATCGCACTCGCCGATGAACTCTTGCAACATCCAGAAGCCGCGCGCCGCATTCGTCAGCTCGATCCGATTGTAATTCTGGATGAAGCGCAGGATACCGATCCCGCACAGTTCTCCATTCTGCTCGAAATCACGCGTCCGTCCGAAGCCGCCGGCCGCTGGCTCGAAACGAAAGCCGATCCGCCGCGTCCCGGACGTTTCTGCATGGTCGGCGATTTCCAGCAATCGATCTATCACGACCGCGCCGACCTCGCGCACTACCAGCGCGTGCACGATGCGCTGGTGAAAGCGGAAGCCGGCGAGGCGGTCACGTTTTCTGTCACGTTTCGGCTGGATCAAAAGCAGCTCGATTTCGCGAACGCCACCTTTGGTGAAATTCTGCACAATACCGGCGGCCAGGTGAAGTTCGTGGAGCTGCAGCCCCGACCACACGTTCTCCCCGGCCAGGTCATTCGCCTGTCGCTTTCCCCTGGACTTCTCGGAGGCCAGGAAAAATTGAAAGACCGCCAGATCGCGCGCATCGAAGCGAATGAACTGGCTCGCTGGCTGAAGGAACACGGCCCGGGAAAATTGCGCGCGCGCAACTGGCGCGAAGTCGCGATCCTTTGTCCGCGCCGCGACTGGCTGCGCACGATGGCAATCCAGCTACGGAAAATTGGGCTGTCGGTTGAAGTGCAATCGGAGAGCGACCTGCAAGCGGACTCGCCCGCCTACGCCTGGTTGACCGCGCTTTGCACGATCATGGTCGAACCGCAGAATCATTACGAAATCGTTGGCGTCCTCCGCGAAATCTACGGCCTCTCCGATCACAACCTCGCCGTCTTCAGCGAAGGGAATGGCACGCGTTTTCAAATCGAAACCGCCGTCGCTGCGGCCGGGGTTGTCTCTTCACAAATTGCTGAGCTGACCGAGCTGCGTGTCGGGATTCAGGCCTTGCCGCTTTTCGCCGCGGTGGAGCAACTGATCGAACGCACCGCCTTGCGCGCCCGGCTCGCTTCACTCCCGCCGGAAGATTTCAAAAGTCCACTCGCCGATCTCGGCACGCTCCTGACCCTCGCCGCCGAATCGGGCGCGACCGGCGCCACGCTCGCCGATTTCGCCGAGCGCCTTCGCTCTGAGATGGAGCGCCAGCGACCCGTGCGTCTCTCGGATGAAGACGCCATCCAGCTCATCACCGCGCAAAAGGCGAAAGGCTCGGAATGGGACGCGGTCGTCGTCCCCTTTCTGAGCCGTCGTATCACCGGATTTTCGCCGCGCTATCCGTCGATCATCCGCGTGCCGGGCGGCGATGAAGTTATCGCCGCGTTGCACAAGGAAGATCGGGAAGAGGAAATTAAAGAGAAGTTCAAGCTCTTGCGCCGCCAGGAGATGGAACGCCTGCTTTACGTCGCTCTCACCCGCGCGCGCCACACGCTCGTGCTCGCGCATGATCGCGCCCTTTTTTCGCCCGTCCACGATCGACTGGCGGTTGATTCGCAACTTAAATTTCTTCGCGGCGACAAGGGAGAATCGAGCTGCGCGGCCCTCGACGCCCTGCCCGAGAAGGCAGAGGCGTGTGCCGAGACCTCCGCCGCTTGGGAGAAAATAGCCGACACGCCAACGACCCGCGGGTTCGGCTTCCCACCACTCGATGCGACGCTGCTAGCCTGCGCGCGCGACCGCGCGTCCCACTTCATCCATAAACACAACCCGAGCGGCTTCGATGAGCCTCGCGACACCGCGCACGATTTCGACCCGCCGCCGGCCGCTCGCACCGCCGGTCACTCCATCGCCGACACCCCCCCAACGCTTTACGGCGCCTGGTGGCACGCGCTCTTCGAACACTTTCCATGGAAGCGAAACGCCGATGCATGGGATGCCGCTTTTGCCGCGATGCAGCCGGAGTCGCCTGAGCCGAACCGTTCCGCGCGTGAATGGACTTTGCTGCGCGCAGGCACGCTCGCCGACTCTGTTCTCACGCGCTTTGTGCAGCGCGCGGGGGTCGTCATCCACACCGAATTTCCGTTTCTCTGGCGCATGAACGAGCAGAACTGCATGGAAGGCGTAATCGATCTGCTCGCGGTCGATCCGGGCAGCCGGCGCTGCCTGGTGCTCGACTGGAAAACCAACCGCATTGCAGCCGGAGAGGAAAGTTCTCTTGCGTCGCGCTATCTATCGCAGCTCAGCGCGTACTGGAAGGCTGTCGGCGAAATCACCGGCTTCGCGGTGGAGACCGGCGTTCACTCCACCTCTACCGGGAGAATGCTGCTTTATACGAACGACGATCTCGCCGCCCGATGGGCTCGTCTCGCGACAATATCTGCCGACGCGTTGCACGTGGAAATCGCTCCGGATGCGGCGTGAACCCAAGGGCGCGCGCATTGCACCGCTTCCGAGCACGGATTTTCATTGAAATTGTAGTGGCTGATGCAGAATAAGCGCATGTTTCGCGTCGTCGCCGTCGCTCTGCTGCTGGCGTGCGCCGGCTCGGCGCCCCTCGGCGCGGCTCCGTTGAACTTGTCGCTCGATCAGGCGGTCACGCTCGCAAAGAAGCAGAATCGCGAGATTCAGATCGCACGGAAGCAGCTGGAGGCAGCACACGGGAGCGTCATCGAGGCACGTGCCGGTTATCTGCCGTCGGTGGTTTCAAGCGGTCTGCTGCGAAAGCGTGAGCAGCAGGAACAATCGCGCCTCCGTGGAGACGATTACAACGCCTCGCTCCGCGTGGTGCAGAATGTCTACACGGGCGGCGCGGTGAAGGGGCGAATGGCGATCGGACGCTTGAACGAGGCGAAACGCGCACTCGAGCTGAACGCAATCATCGACCGCGTTTCGATGGACCTGCGCGTCGCGTATTACGACCTGCTACTGAACCGCGCGAATATCGACGTGCGGCTGCAATCCGTTCGCGTAATGGAAGAGGAACTGAAGTCGCAGCAGGATCGGTTCGTGGCCGGCACCGTCGGTAAGTTAAATGTGCGCCGCGCTGATGTGGCGCTCGCAAATGAGCAGCCGGAGTTGATCGATGCACAGACGCGTCTGCAGAATTCTTATCTACGGCTGAATGAGCTGTGCGGCCTCGAATCGACTGCCGCAGCACACGCGCCGCGCATTGAGCCGTCCGGTCGCCTTGAATACCAGCCACGACATCCCGACCTCACGGAGTGTCTTGCGTACGCGTCGGTGAGCCGGCCGGAGATCAGAGCGCGCGAAATCGACGTCGAGATCGAGGATCAGCAGCTAATCGTGGATCGCAGCGAGCTTCGTCCGCGCGTGGAGGCGTTCACCGGCTACGAAGTCTACAGCGAGCGCGATCCCGAAGTCGGGAGCGACTTCAATCACGGTTACGTGGTCGGTCTGAACGCCAGCTGGCACATCTTTGATGGTTTCGCGACGCGCGGCCGCATGCAAGCCACACGGGCGCGCAGAGATGCCGCGTTGCATGCGTTGGAGTCTGCGAAACTTCAGGTGGAGTCGGATGTGCGCAGCGCGTTCTTCGAGATAGAACAGGCGGATCGCGTGCTGCAGTCGGAGACGCAGAATGTGCAGAACGCGAGTGAATCGCTTGAAATGGCGCGCGGAAATCTCGGCGCCGGCCTCGGCACGCAGCTCGATGTGCTACAAGCCGCGGCCGATGTGACGCGCACTCGCACGACACGTCTGAGCGCCATTTACCTGCACAACGTCGCGATGGCGCGCCTCGCGCGCGCGACTGCACGCACTCCAGCGGCGCTCGGATTCGGAGCAAAAAAGCAGACACCTGTAGAAGCGAAACGACATGCGCAACTCTTCGACGTGGCGCGTCCTCCGGCAGCGCTCGACGCACGATGAAAACACTGCTCTTCGGAGTGATCAGCCTTGCGAGTGCTCTTGGCTTGCCGACCGTGGACGCGATCACGTTAGACGCGGCCCTCGCGCGCACGCTCGAAAACAACCCGGCGATTCGTGAGGCTAAGTCAACGCTCGAGCAGGCGAGCGGCCGGCGGCTCGTGTTGCGTGCCGGGAGCCTGCCGGATGTCGGTCTGATCACACCGGGCGGAGTTCAAGGAGGACACCGCGCGGGCGAAAACAAGGTTCAGCCGTTCGCTTTCGCGCAGGGGTTCTTTACGCAACCGCTGTTTAACGGCGCAATTCCAGCGGCATACAGGCGCGGCGACGTCGAAGTGCTCATCGCGCAGCAGCGGCTAAACATCGCAACGACGGAGCAGTTGCACACCGCACGTGTCGCTTTTTACACAGCAGCGTTCAACCGCTCGATGGGGGATCTTGCTGAGCGGCAGCGTCAACGCCTTCAAGGCAACGCCGTTGCCCAGGCGGATCGTTATCAGGCGGGGCGTTCCGATCGGAGCGCACTCACCGTTGCACAGGCACTGGAGCAACAATTGCAGCCGCGCGTGGAAGAAGCTCGGCGACTGCACGATACCGCATTACTAAAACTCGCGCAGACGATGGGCGACGATCTCGGACCCGGTGCGAATCTGCCGAGCGTCGACGGCGAACTCCGTTTCACGAATATGCCCGCGCTCGATCCTGACATCGAGGCAAGGACCGCAGTAGCCCAACGTCCGGATCTAAAGCTCGCGCGGCTCCTGGTTCGCGCCGCCGCCGAAGATCAGCGGATCATCGAGGCTGCGTATTACCCAATGATCAACGCCACCATTTCCGGCGACTACATCCCAGTGTCGGATATTCGCCGCGGCAGTGAAGGTTCGGCGCGTCGTTCCGACGACATCATCTCATCAGAAGCGCGGTTCGGAGCAGCGTACACGTGGCGCGTGGTCGACAACGGCAGAACCACGGGCGCAGTGCAGCGACAGCGAGCAGTCCGTGAAACGAACCAACTGGTCCTCGCCCGCCTTGAAGCGGAGGTCCCGCGCGAGCTAACGCGTATCCAGAACAATCTGCGCGGTCTGACGGCACGGCAGGCATCACTCGCACGAGCTAGCGGCGCCGCTGAAAAGACGGTGGCCGATGTGCAGAACAATCTCGCGGAAGGCCTGTCTTCGCCGCTCGAGTATCGCACGGCCGAAAGCAGTTTCCTTGAAGCCGAGGCCGGCCTGCTAAGCGTCGCCTTCGAGCAGAACCTCGCGCGCGCGGAGTGGGATCGCGCCACAGGACGCTATTTCCAATTTCCAGACGGGCCGAACCGAAACGTGCAATAGTTTCAGCCGTTGAAGCTGCTGCCGTCGAAGAAGTTCCTCTGGGTGATCGTGCCGGCGTTGCTGGTGTTGATTGCCCTCGGAT
>JACDHZ010000124.1 GCA_013820755.1 Chthoniobacterales bacterium | reverse complement strand
CTCCAGGCCCTTCGCCATGATCGGTCCGGTGCACTGCTGGAACTTCAGCACGAACTGCACGTGCTCGGCGCGCGCGGCGTCATCGAGGTTTTCCGGGAAACGGAGGAGCAGGATGTCGCGCAGGAAATTGAAGACCGATTCTTCGATCGCGAGATTGCGGCGCTTAGCCGCGGCGATGGCGCGCTCGATCACCGCGCGATCTTCGTCGCTGACCGGTTTATCGGGCGTGATGTAAGTGCGGTAAACGGGGAAGCACGCGATCGTTTCCCGGACAGCACGCCCGAGTGCTTCGAGCGTGAAGTCACGGAACCAGCGGTTCTTCTCCGACAGCCGGTCGAGCATGTTGCCGAGAACGTTGACGTCGTTTGCGAGCGAGAGCCGCATGACCAGCCGCTTCTTGGCGTAGACCAAATGGCCGAAATGCATCGAGTGGCCGATGAAACGCCGGAATGTCTTCGTCACGGATTCCTCAGCCGACGCATCGCACAGAAGGCTGTTTACGTGCCGTCCGAAATCGTAGCCGGTCGTGCCGTGCACAGGCCAATCCGACGGCAACTGCTCCGCGCCCGAGAGAATTTTCTCGACGATGAGATAGATCGCGCGGCCATCTTGCGGCAGTGGTTCGCCGGTCGCTTTCGCGCAGCGTTGCTGCAGCTTTGTGAAGTATTCGCGCGGGAGGTAAAGACCATCAGGATGATCGATCCGCAGGCCGGTGACAGCGCCATTCCCGACCAGCTCGAGCACCAGTCCGTGTGTGGCATCGAAGACTTCCGGCAGCTCCATTCGGATCGCGGCGAGGTCATTGACGTCGAAAAATCGCCGGTAGTTGATTTCCTCGGCCGCGACGCGCCAGAATGAGAGGCGATACGCCTGATCGTTCAGGAGCTGATCCAACGTGTCGAAACTCCGCGCGTCACCGGGTTTGCCGTTGATGCGCACGACGGCCTCATCGATCGCATGCCGCACTTCCGGTGCTTCGCTGCAGCGCCGGTCGAGCCGCCGCTTGATGATTTCCTTCTCTCGCGCTCGCTCAGCGATCCGGGCGGGATCGGTTTCGCTCCGGCGCGGGAGGTAATCGAGTGCGGTGATGATGCTTTGGAACTCGGCGTAGAAATCTTCGTCGCGATGCGGCTCGAGAAGATCGAGTGCGATCTCGAGAATGTGCCGGTAAGTACCGGGCGCGATGGGCCACTCGTGCTCGTAGTAGTTCAGGTAGAACGCACCGGATTCGAATCGCACCTTCAGCTCGCCGCGTTCGAGCACACGGCCGTATTGATCGCCGAGGATCGGCAGCAGCACTTTGTCGTGCAGATCGGACTTGAGCGGCCGCCAGTCGATGTCGAAATACGGCGCGTACATCGAGCTCGGGCCGTTCTCCAGCACGTCCATCCACCACTGATTCAGCGGTTCACCGATGCCCATGTGATTTGGCACGAAGTCGAGCACCTGGCCCATGTTGCGCGCGTGCAACTCGGTGACGAGCGCATCGTAATCTTCACGCGAGCCGATGGCGGCGTTCAGCTTGTTGTGATCGGTGATGTCGTAGCCGTGCAGGCTCTCCGCACGCGCCTGGAAATACGGAGACGCATAGCAGTCAGTGATGCCAAGCTCGTGCAGGTACGGCACGATCTCGCGCGCGTCATTGAACGTGAACGTCCGGTTGAATTGCAACCGGTAGGTCGAAATCGGAATGCGTGGCTGATCGGAGTTCACGCGCGCAAGATTACATCTTCTCTGGGACGCCTATTCCAAGCAGCTCCAAGCCCCGCTGCAAAACGCGCGCAGTCAGGTTGCAAAGCGCAAGCCGGGAGCTGCGCGCGGGCTCGTCTGACTTCAGGACCGGGCACGCCTCATAAAACGCATGGAAGCCGTTTGCGAGTTCAAACAAATATGCCGCCAGCACGTTCGGCCGGAAGCCGTTAAGGACGGTGGGGACGACTTCCGCGAACTGGCATAAACACTTCGCCAAGACGCTCTCTCCAGGATCAGCCAGCACGAGCTCGTTGGGAACGGTGATTTGTTCGCCAGCCTTCCGGAAAATGGATTGAACCCGGACATACGCATTCTGGAGATACGGCGCCGTGTTGCCCTGCAGCGATAGCATCCGGTCCCAAGAGAAAACGTAATCAGTCATGCGATATTGCGACAGATCGGCATATTTCACGGCGCCGATTCCGATGATCCGCGCGATCTCGGCCTTCTCTGCTTCGGGCATGTCGGCATTCTTTTCGTCGATGAGTGAGCGCGCGCGGACGATCGCCTCGGCGAGTACGTCTTTCAGCGCGACATTGTCGCCGGACCGCGTCTTCATGAGCTTCCGGTCTTCGCCAAGGATGCTGCCATGTGTGATGTGCCGAAAATCGGCGTTCCGCCCCTCTCGTCGTGCGATCTCGAAGATCTGGCGGAAGTGGAGTTGTTGCGGCGCGCCGGTAACTATCCAGATCGTGTCGCGCTGGAGATCGCCGATGCGGTAATCGACCGTCGCGACGTCCGTCGTCGCGTAGTTATAGCCGCCGTCACGCTTCCGAATAATGCATGGCCTGTCTGCAAGATCGGGAATGTCGCGGAAGAAAACGCAGACCGCGCCTTCGCTCTTTTCAGCGAGACCTGAGGTGCAAAGCCGTTCAACGACAGCAGGCAGCCGATCATTGTAGAAACTCTCGCCGCGTTGAATGTCATAGTGGATATCGAGCAGCTGATATGCGCGCTCGAATTCACCCATCGACAGCGCCGTGCACTGTTGCCAGATCGCGAAGTTTTCCGCCTCGCCGGCTTGCAGCTTTACCAACTCCTCGCGGCACGCATCGCGCACTGCCGGATCGGCAGTCGCGGCCTCGTTCGCACCTTTATAAATCCGGACGAGCTCGGCAATTGGATCCTGCTCGAGAGCAGCGCGGTCTAACAAGTTCTTCCAGCCGTAGATGACCATTCCGAACTGCGTGCCCCAATCGCCGATGTGATTATCGCGAACGACATTGTGACCCATGAACTCAGCGATTCGGGCAAGGGAGTCGCCGAGGACGGTGCTGCGGATATGACCCACATGCATCGGTTTCGCGACGTTCGGAGAGCCGAAGTCGATCACGATGCGCTTCGGTGCGTCTGTGGTGGCAACGCCGAGCCGCTCATCGCGCAACAGCTCGGTGGTTTTTTGTTCGAGGGCGGCGCGGCGGAGCGTGAAATTGATAAAACCCGCGCCGGCGATCTGCGGAGGCTCGCAAACGTCTACGACCTCGAGCTTTTCGATGATCCTCTGCGCGACCGTCCGCGGTTTTTCCCCCCGCTGCTTTGCTAATACGAGAGCGGCGCTGGTCTGGTAATCACCGAAACGAGGATCGCGTGCCTGCGTGATTTCCCCCGCGTCTGGGAGATCGGCAGCCGTGAGCGCGGCGGATAGTTTTTGCGCGAGTAGCGCCTGAAAGGTTTCCATCAGGACCGCCCCTACCTTTGTGGGCGGTCGCGAAAGATCGCGAGGATTTCTTCAGCGGAACCTGCGTTTGCGAGGCTTTCGCGGGTGGCGCGATCGTTCAGGAACTTGGCGATCGAAGCGAGCGTGCGCAGGTGTATTTGGAACTGATTTTTCGGCACCACGAACAGCACGACAAATTTCACCGGCGCGTTGTCGAGCGCGTCGAATTCAATACCCTGCGTCGAACGCCCAAATGACGCCACGACCTCCCCGATACGATCGGACGAGGCATGCGGAATCGCTATTCCGAAGCCGATGCCAGTGCTCATCGTTTCCTCACGCTGCTGGAGCGATGCGAGGATGCTTTCGCGGTCTTCTGGCCGGATTTTACCCTGGCCGACGAGGAGGTCGATCAGCTCGACGATCGCCGGCCACCGCTCCGTCGCCGTCATCTCCGGAATGATCTGCTCGGCGGATAATAAACTGGCCAGCGACATGCGGTTCCCGGTTAGCGGAGCGCAACCTTACTGTGAGCGCCTGCGTTGACAAGCGCCATTTGGGGGCCTGACGCTGCCAGAAACACATCCCGCAAAGAAACAAATCTTTGTTGATTGACTAGTTACCTGGAAATCCGCTTTGATGGCAAAAAGTAGTGGGCCGCCGGGATCAGTGCCGCTGTGACGGTCTGGCCAAACTGCTCCCACCTCCACGTTCAAAAGCTATGAAGATCAACACACACACCAGCACCTCGAAGTTCGCAGCCGGCATCGCCATCGGGGTTTTCCTTACCCTTTCCGCTCTGGCAAGTGACCCAAAGCCAAATGCCCAGTCGCCTAGCTCCGGAACTTCGGTGACGACCACGGACGGGGAGAGTTTGAGCGCAACGGCAGCTTCGCAGGTGGAAGCTATCCTACGGGACAAGAAGGCTTGGACGCCGGCTCAAAAAAAGATCAGCTCGAACCTGATTTATGCTGCCCGTATGGCAGGTGGAAAAGAAGCACTTCCAGGCATCGCGAGCTTGAAAACAGGTGTGACGCTCGAAAGTGATAAGGTGCTCGTGGATATTCGCGCTCAAGTCAGCCCGGAAGTTCTCGAGCTCGTTAAATCCAAAGGGGGTGAAATCGAGGGATCCTATGTGGAGACCGATATCATTTGCGCCCGAGTCCCTCTAGCCGCTCTCGAGGAGTTGGCGTCCGATCACCGTGTCCGAGCAATCCGGCTGCCGAAGGTGCCGATGCTGGAAAGCAAAACAACTTCGCCCACCAAGAGCGGTTATGGCCGCGTCTTTGACCAGCTGGTCGCAGCGACCACAGGCACTCGGGAAGCTTCGCAACTGTCGAGCGTGTCTCGATCGACTGATGCTTTTACCGTGCCGGGATTTCGCGCGAGCGTGGCCGAAGGTGACATCCGTCACCGCTCGCGTGACGCTCGTCTTACGTTCGGGATTGATGGGAGTCAGCTGAAGGTTGGGGTCATCTCAGATTCATTCGATGCGTTCGGCGGCGGATATCGGAAAGACGTCCGCGCTGGAGATCTGCCGGGGCCGAACAATCCGAACGGATACACAAAAAGAGTGCTATACGCGGGCAGCGGCGATTTTTTCAAGTCTTACGCGAGCGACGAAGGGCGCGCCATGGCTCAGATCATCCACGCCGTTTTACCCGGTGCTCAAATCTACTTCGCCACCGGCTTCAAAGGCTACTATGATATGGCCCATAACATCCGCGCGCTGCGGGGGATCGCAAAAGACCCCGGCCCGTTTGGCAACGTCCCGGATGGCGGCTGCGATATCATTGTGGACGATATCGGCTATTCGCAAGAGGCCGCTCTTCGTGATGGGTCAGTCAAGAGCGTATTCAGTCCATCCGGGATCGCGGATCTCAAGCAGGCAGTCCTTGACGTTGTCAATGACGGCGCGTTGTACTTCTCCTCTGCCGCAAATTCGGGCAACATAAACGACCGACAGTCCGGCACATGGGAAGGCGACTTCGCTGATGGCGGAGCCTTCGCGGGGGCTCGGTTTCACAATTTCAACACCGGTCGCGCCCCGCGCCCGCTGAACCTCGTGACAAATGCTGGCAACTTCATCGCTTTGGAGTGGTCTGATGCTTTAGGAGTGTCTAAGAACGATTACGATCTGATCGTTTTCAACAACGCCGGGAATAAAGTAGTCGGCATCGGCGCAGACGTGCAGGACGGGGATGACGATCCCACCGAAGGAGTCTATGGCCCCGCAGAAGCATTGGAGGCAGGCGCGAAGATCGCCATCGTCAAAGCCAAGGGGGCCGCGGTGCGATTTCTTAGCATGTATACCGGCCGTGGTCGACTCAACTTTGTCACTGACGGGCAGACCCGCGGCCATGCGACGGCTCCAGGCGCATACGCTGTGGCCGCGACCCCGACGAGTACCAACGTCGGACCCTCTTTCCCACTGCCCTTTGACTCCACTAACCAGGTGGAACAATTCAGCTCGGACGGCTTTCGTCGAGTGTTCTTCGATGAATACAACATCCCCTTCAACGGCCGCACGCTGGCCACTGGTGGAGGAATCGTCCGAATTAAACCAGATCTCACCGGGGCAGACGGCGCACCCACGAGTGTGTTCGGATTCGAACGCTTCTACGGGACCTCTGCCGCCGCGCCGCATGCAGCTGCTATCGCGGGCTTGGTAAGACAAGGGCTGGAAAAATCGGGTGTTAACAGCCCGACTCTGCTTCAAGTCCGGGATCTTCTGCAAAGTACAGCGACGGATATAGAGGCGCCCGGTGTGGACCGCGATGCCGGCTATGGAATTGTGGATGCTTTCAAGGCTGTCAATGCGAGCAATGCTCCCGGCGGGGCGGGAATCGATATCGCGAACATTGTCGCGAACGAAACCGGCGAGAACAATGGCAATGGCCGGCTGGATCCGGGCGAAGCCGTCAGCATGAGACTTCCGCTCATCAACGTTGGCCTCAACGCCGCGACCGGAGTCGCGGGGACGTTGTCGACAGATACGCCTGGAGTAAGTATTCCAGACGGAGATCGGGTCTACGGGGATATTGCTCCGAATGAGACAGCAGGCTCGTTCAGTCCGTTCTCCTTTTCTCTTGATCCGAGCTTCCAATGCTCCAGGACAATCAGGTTCCAGCTGGTGCTGAATTTTGGCGGAGCAGCACCGAACGTTGTACCGCTGATTCACAACTTCGAACTCGAAACCGGGCTGACGGGGATTCGCCAATTCTTCACGCGTTTGAACAGGACTCCACCTAAGGAAAGCCCGGTTTACACCGCAATCACTGGAAAGCAGATCGGCCGATTGCTCGGCACAGGCGTCGCCAGCACATGTGAAACCAGGAAACCCGTTCCGCCTAAATCCGGCAGCTTTCCGGACTCGCCTCGCCGCTACGACGCTTATACCATCATGAATCAGGGGCCGGCGCGGTGTATCACGGTGACCTACAATCCGCCTCAGGCAAACCCGCCCTCTGCACCTACGAATTTCATGGGCTGCGCGGCGTATAAAAACTTCAACCCCGAGGATGTGCAAGCTGGATATCTAGGGGACGCCGGCTTCAATTATGTTTCGAATCCGGGCGGATTCGCCGATGTCAGCTATTCGTTCATTGCACCGGCTGACGCGCCGTTCACCGTGGTGGTGTTCGAGACGAACCCTGGTGCAGCCGGAGACAACCCGCCGACGTCCAACACTTACGGACTTGCGGTCGAGGGCCTGGTTATCTGCGATCCATAAACGGGAATCGCGCCTAAGAGGCGGGGAATCGCCCGCGCTTCGCGCAATCGTTCAGCTAGTACGGCTGGCTGCGGCGACAGTTGATCTGTTGCCGCAGCTGCTATCTAGGCTTGGCGGGCGCCCATCATTCGCAGTGCCGGATTTGGCTGGGGTCTGCCGAAACTTTGGTTCGATTATGTCTATACAAGACCGTCGCAATCGGAAGCTCGTCGCTCATCATGTTAAACAGCGTGATTGACCGCGTTTGCCGTCGAATGATGAGTCCGTTCGACGCGGATGGCGTTATCGAGTGCGTCGAATTCAATACTCTGCCACAAACGCCGAAATGACGCGACGAACTCCTCGATACGTCGGACGAGGCGTGCGGAACCGCTATTCCGAAGGCGATGCCAGTGCTCATCCTTTCCTGACGCTGCTGCAGCGATGTGAGGATGCTTTCGCGGTCGTCCGCTTTGATTTTACCCTGGCCGCAAGCAGATTCGGTCACTTCGGACGATCACCGAACATCGCTTTGTGGCCTGCATCTCTGAAATGATCTGCTCGGCAGATATGAGGCCTCGCCAACGACAATGCAGTCTCCCGAATCGGGAGCGGAGCTTACTGTCCGTGCCTCCGATGACAAGCGTCATTAGGCGCAATTTGCCGCGCGGATATTCGCTTAACTTGTGTATCGAACCGCAGCGATATCGAGCATTGAGGCACCGCCGGCGGCACAACGCTTTATTGATTGAGCAAGTAATTTCGGGCGGCAAACGCCCGCACAAGCCCAAATCCGAAAGAATTATCGCGACCGGCAGCTCCCAGATCCAGAGCGGTTGCATTTAAAGCAGTTCGGACTTGTGCATTACTTTTCCCCGGAGCTGCACTCCAGATGACTGCTGCGACGCCCGCCACATGCGGCGTCGCCATCGACGTTCCGTCGTATCGCGCATAACCGCTCACATTTGTGTCCACATGGCTCGTGACCGTCGCCGTCTTACCGAGCGACTGCTTCAGCGCCAAACCGTTTGCCTGCGTGATCCCGATCGCCGGAATCCTCGACGAATTACCTTCGCCGAGCGTGCCGGAAAATGTCCCTGCAATGTTGTTGTAGATTACACACGCGATGCCGCCGCTGCTCTGCACGTTCTGCACCTTCTCGTTGAAGGTGTTATCGCCTCGCTCGACCAGTACAACCTTCCCAGACCACGCTGTGTTCGGGGCGAACGCGCGTCCACCGTCGACGAGTACGGCACTCGCTGTCC
>JACDHZ010000280.1 GCA_013820755.1 Chthoniobacterales bacterium | reverse complement strand
AGTTTCGCCGAAGCCGAAAGGGCCGATCGCGAATTCTACCGCAAGCTGAGCGGGAACGAGCGGCTGCAGATTCTGCTTGAGTTACTGAACCATGCGCCTGAGCAGCGACTTGAGAGAGTTTCTCGGTTGTTAAACTCCGCCCGCGTTGAGTACGTCATCGTGGGAGCGCACAGCCTCGCCTTTCACGGCAGGCCACGCTACACGGGGGATCTCGATATCCTGGTGGTGGCCAGCGAAACAAACGCGCAGAAGCTCCTGGAGGTGCTGAATGCTTTCGGCTTCGCCGGCCAGTTTCAAGCGGCGGATTTCACCACGCCGGAGCAGGTGATCCAGCTCGGGCGTGCGCCGCATCGCATTGACCTGCTGACGAGTATCAGCGGCGTCAGCACGGAAGAGGCGTCGCGCTCGAAAGTAGCCGCTGAAATTGACGGCGTGCCGGTGTTTCTCTTAAACAAGGAAGCGCTCATCCGGAACAAGCGCGCGGTCGGACGGCCACAGGATCTCGCCGACATCGCGATGCTGGAGGAATGAGTTTTCCTTGCTTCGCGAATCGCTGATCGCTTTTCTCAAGCGCGAATGAGCGGCGGCTTTCTCGACCAGATCTTCGTCTCGACGAAGCACTGGCTCCTGTCGTTGCTCGTCGGCGCGCCAGAATGGATGACGCAGATCGCCTCGTCGCTGCTCAGCATCTCCGCGACGCTCGGCGTGTTTCTCGCACTGTTCGCGCTGATGTCGCTGCTCGAACGAAAAATTCTGGCGCGGATCCAGAACCGCCTCGGGCCGAATCGCGTGGGGCCGTTTGGATTGTTTCAGCCGGTGGCAGACGGGATCAAGATGCTGATCAAGGAAGACATCGTGCCCGCGCGTGCCGACAAGGTAGTGCACTTCCTCGCTCCGATCATGGTAGCTGCGCCGACGATCCTCGCGCTCGGAGTGATCCCCTATGGCCGCAACATGACGCCGTTCGCGATCGACGGCGGCATCCTGTTTTTCTTTGCCGTCGGATCGGCGACGGAGCTCGCCGTATTCATGGCTGGCTGGGGCAGCAACAACAAATTCTCGATGCTCGGCGCGATGCGCGCCATCGCGCAAATGGTCAGTTACGAGCTGCCGCTCATTGTTTCCGTTCTGCCTGTCGTGATGATTGTCGGTTCACTATCCCCGGACGCGATCGTTGATGCGCAAAGCGGCTATTCACTAAACGTGATCCCTCACTGGTTCGTGACCACTCCGTGGGGCGCGGCGTCGTTTCTCCTCTTCTTCATCGCCGGCTTGGTGGAGTCGAACCGCACCCCGTTCGATGTGCCGGAGGGCGAATCCGAAATCGTTGCCGGTCACATGACCGAATACTCGGGATTCAAATACGCGACGTTCTTCCTGGCGGAGTATTTCGGCATGTTCGCAATCAGCGGGCTGGCCGTGACGCTTTTCCTCGGCGGCTGGCACGCGCCGTTTGCGTTCCTGCAATTCATTCCGTCCTGGATCTGGTTCTTCGCGAAGCTCGGCGTGCTTCTGTTTGTCTTCATCTGGATACGCGGAACGCTGCCGCGCATGCGCGTAGATCACGTGATGAACTTCGCCTGGAAATTCATGCTGCCGATGGCGTTTGCCTGCGTGATTGCAGCGGCCGTGTGGCACTACCAGGCTCGCCATCTCGCCGGCTGGCTCTGGTCGGCCGCGATTGTTGCCGTGGTTTACTTCACCCTTTCGCGCCTGCTGGAAACGCGGAAGCGATTCGCGCCGCGCACCTACCGTTTCGCGGAATGAACATCGCTGCATTCATTGTCATCGCGATCGTGACGCTCTCCGGCGCGCTGGCGGCCGCATTGCTGCCGAGGCTGATCCACGCTGCACTTTGGCTCGTCGTCACGTTTTTTGGCATCGCGGCGTTCTATTTCCTGCTCGGCGCCGAGTTTGTCGGATTGGTGCAAGTGTTCGTCTATGTCGGCGCGGTCGCCGTCCTGATCGTCTTCACTATTTTACTGACGCGGCGCGACGCTGATAAAGACCACGCATTCCACTGGAGTGGTGCTGTTGTCGCGGTCGCGGTTTTCGCGGCCTTGGTATGGACGATTCTGCGCACGCCCGGGCTCTCCGTTGCCGCTTCGCCGGTGGAAGCGCTCACCGTGCGCCGGATCGGCGAAGTGTTGATGACCGACTACGTTTGGCCGCTGCAGTGCATAGGCCTGGTGCTGACCGCCGCGCTCCTCGGCGCGCTCGTTCTCGTGATGGAGGAAAAGCGCTGATGCGCGCATTCTGCGCTTGGGGAGCACAGGCTTGTAGCGTGCTGGTTTCCGCATTCTGCGGAAACGAACTTTCGTACGCGCACGCACGCCCAGCATTTCCGCAAAAGTTCGTTTCGGTAGAATACCGAAACCAGCACGCTACAAGCGTGCGCTCCCCGAACCGGGAGAACACGTGATGACGACCACGCTGCAGCTTGTTCTCATCGTCTCCGCTGTGCTGTTTTCGATCGGCCTGCTCGCCGCCCTTAGCCGGCGACACGCGATCTTCATCCTGATTGGCATCGAGATGATGCTCGCCGCGGCCAACCTGAACTTCGTCGCGTTCTGGCGGTTCGCTCCGCAACCGCAACCGCCGACGGGAGTGATGGTGGCGATTTTTGCGATCGCGATCGCTGCAGCCGAAGCGGCGGTCGGGCTCGCGCTCGTGATCGCGGTCTACCGGCACTACCGGAGCACAAACGTCGACGAACTGGACCAGCTAAAAGGATGACGTCCTGGATCGTTGATTATCTTTGGCTGATCCCAGCGGCTCCGCTTGCTGTGTCGCTTTTGATCCTGAACTTGTCGCCGGCGCAACGCAGAGGAGCGGCCTTGGTCGCTGTCTTCGGCCAGGTCGCCGCGCTGCTCCTGGCACTGCTCGCATTCATACAAACGCTCGGTACGCCCGGCTTCCGCGCGGTTCACAATTTCACCT
>JACDHZ010000279.1 GCA_013820755.1 Chthoniobacterales bacterium | reverse complement strand
GGACGGTGTGCACCGGACGTCGAGCGATGAAGTTTTTCATTTCAGCTAACGAGATCGCGCCCAGTTCTCGCGTCTTCAGCGGAATGCCCGCTTCAGCGCAGCATTCGAGTGCCCACTGTCCATATTCGCGCCAGCTGCAACCACCATCATTGGTGAGGTGGACGATTCCTGATGCAGTGCCATCACCGAGCAGTGGCTGTAACATCTTCGCAAGATCAACCGTGTAGGTGGGAGTAGAGGTTTTATCCGCGACCGCTTCGACGTGCTCGCGCTCGCGTGCCTGGCCAATCACCCAATCAACGAAACTCGGCCGATCCGGGCCGAAGATCCACGAAACCCGCACCACAAGGTGCTGCGGACCGCCGGTGAGGACCCGCCTTTCCCCTTCCAGCTTCGACGCGCCGTAGACGCTGATCGGTTCCGCCGGATCGTCTTCGAAATAGGCAGCAGCGTTGTCGCCGCTGAAGACATAGTCGGTACTGATGTGGATTAGCTTCGCGCACTTGCGGGTGCAGATTTCCGCGAGCACACGCGGAGCTTCAGCGTTCAACTCAAACGCCTCCTTAGGGTGTGTCTCGCAGCGATCGACATTTGTTTGCGCCGCTGAATTGATCAAGACGTTGAAGTCCAATGCGCTGAGGGTTCTTTGCAATACTTCTGGCTTACCGAGATCGAGCTGCGCGTGGCCGAACCCGATCACCTTGTGCTCGTTGCTATATAGCCGCTGCAGCGCGGCACCCAGCCGTCCTCCGGCCCCGACGATCACAATCTTCATGCCATTGATGCGAGCATCTGCGCCAATGCGTTTGGATCTGTCACGGGTGCCTTGCAGGTGAAATTTTCACAAACGTATGCCGCTGCCTTTCCAGCGAGCGGGTTCATCTCCTGGACGCCTTCCAAGCTTTCTGCGAGGAACGCGCCTCCGCCTTCCATATCCGCCAATAAGACAATCTTGTTTGGCACGAAGTGCTTCTGCACCTCGCGCAGCAACGCCCGTGTATCATCCCGCTCGCGTTCGCCAGCTATTACGATCTGACGCGGTTTGGTGAGACAATAATCGAGGGCCACCAGCATCTGCGGCATAGCGCTCGGAATCCGGCTGATCGTGCCTCCGAACGCCGCGATCGTTTTCTCCGCCCGTTCCCGCGCGGCGTCTTCGCTGAAGATCTGCGCGAGGCGGAGCAGGTTGAGCGCGGCCACCGAACTTGCCGCTGGCTCCGCGCCATCGTTGTCTTCCTTCATCCGAAGGAGAATGCTCGGATCGTTGCCGGTGCCGCTGAAATAGCCGCCCTTCTCATCGTCAAAGAAGAGTCGGTCCTGGGTTATCTGGAGCTCTCGCGCGAACTTCAGCCATGTGACGTTGAACGAGGCTTCGTAGAGATCGAGAAGACCCTGGATGACGAAGGCGTAGTCATCCGCAAATCCTTCGATTGCACTGCGCCCATCCCGATAATTTCTCACGAGCGTCTTTGTCGATTCATCATACAGGTGACTCTGGACGAATGCTGCGGCGCGCTCGGCAGCGGTAACGTACTCGTGCACGTCCAGCACTTGCGCTGCACGCGCGAACCCGGAGATCATCAGCCCATTCCAGCCGGTGATGATCTTATCGTCCAAATGCGGACGCGGCCGTTTCGCTCGGATCCCGAACAACATACAGCGCGCCTGCGATAGCACCCGAGCGACCTCTTCTTCACTGCGATCGAAGTGCAGCGCTGTCTCTCGTGTGAGGTGACGTTGGATCAGGATGTTCTTGCCGGTGAACTCCCCATGCGGATCAGCGGCGGAGGGCGCGTTGCCGTTGGCTTCAACTCCGTGGTGAAAATTGAAAAGCTCCGCGTCATTTCCCAGTACCGCTTCTATCTCGGCCGCGGTCCAGACGTAGAACGCACCTTCCGCGTGCTCAGATTTTCCATGCTCGATGATGCTGTCCGCGTCTTCCGCGGAGTAAAAGCCGCCTCCCGGCGCCGTCATGTCACGCCGGACGTAGTCCAGGATATCGCGTGTTATTTCCGCGAACAGCGGCTCGTGTGTTATCTGGAATGCTTCGGAATAAGAGACCGCGAGCTGTCCCTGATCGTACAGCATCTTTTCGAAGTGCGGCACGTGCCAATACTTATCGACCGAATAGCGGTGGAAGCCACCGCCGATGTGGTCGTGCATCCCGCCTGCTGCCATCTTGCGAAGCGTAAACAGATTCATCTCAAGCGCGCGTGTTCCGCTCCGATTTTCGCGATTTCGGGCATGAATCCGGAACATCAAATTAAAGGTTACCGGACGCGGGAACTTCGGCGGGCCACCGTAGCCTCCTTCCTCCTCATCGAAGCTCCTCGCGATCTGCCGGTACCCAGCCTCGATCGTGTCCGGCTCGAGGTCAGCGTCGAAGCTGTGGCTGCCGGCCGACTCAGCCAGCGCCTCTATGATTCTAGTTCCTTGCTGCGAAATCTTCTCCCGATCCTGTTGCCAGGCAGCGGCGATCCTTTTTAGCACTTTTTTGAAGCCAGGCTGACCAAACCGATCCTCGGGTGGGAAATATGTGCCGCCGACAAATGGCTTCAGGTCCGGCGTCAACCAGACGCTCATCGGCCAGCCGCCATGGCCCGACGTCGCCTGCACAAACATCATGTAAACGCGATCCACGTCGGGCCGTTCCTCACGGTCGACTTTGATGTTCACGAACTCGCGGTTCATGATCTCCGCCGTCGCGTCGTCCTCAAACGACTCGTGCGCCATCACGTGGCACCAGTGGCAGGTCGAGTAGCCGATCGAGAGAAAAATCGGCTTGTTCTCGGTACGAGCCTTCGCGAACGCCTCTTCGTTCCACGGCATCCAGTCAACTGGATTGCCGGCGTGCTGCAGGAGGTAGGGCGACTTCTCGTTGGCCAGCCGGTTTTTGTTTGTCGATACCGATCCCATGGTTTTCAACGACTTCCTGTGACAAAG
>JACDHZ010000278.1 GCA_013820755.1 Chthoniobacterales bacterium | reverse complement strand
GAGAGACTTGTTTGACAATGAATGAACGTTCATTCATTGTCTCCGACTCGATGCCTCCGCCGACTGATCCCCCCGCTGACAGGCAGAAGCAAATCCTTCGCGCTTCGATGGTTTGCTTTGCCAAGTGCGGGTTCCACCAGACGAGCATGCACGACATTAGCGAAGAAGCCGGGATCAGCGTCGGGCTGATTTACCGTTACTTCGCCAGTAAAGAGACGGTGATTTCCGCGCTCGCGGAAGAACACAAACAGGAGCTGCAGCAATTGCTGGAACGCGCCCGCTCCGCTCCGACGCTGCTCGATTCGCTCGAAATTCTACTGACGGCTCACTGCTGCGAAAATCAGCCGCAGATGCACTCCGCGTTTGTGGTCGATCTCTTCGCCGAAGCCGGCCGCAACCCCGCGATCGCGAACCTCGTCCGCGACGTGCTGGAGGCAGGCATGAAAGGCATCACGGAAGTGATTGCCCGCGCTCCCGAGATGCGCCACCCGCCGCACGGACTCAAGCCCCGCGAAGTTACCGAGCTGATCCTCTCCGCCGCGCGGGGCTCGATGATGCGCGACATGCTCGATCATTCCCAAGTGTCCGCCAAGGAGCGGCACGAACGTCAACTAAAGGTAGTGCGCCAGCTCTGGCGGCTCCTCTTCGACCATGCAAACGAACCTGCTCTCGCGTAAATCCCCCAGCTCTGCACCGCCGACGATGTCGCCGCGACCGAAAAAACGAGCGCGTGGCGCGGTCTTTTTTGTCGTCCTGGGCTTGCTCGCGATTTTCCTTCTCATTGCAGGGATCAAGGGCTTGCAAATTTTTTCCATGATCAAGATGGGCGAATCTATGGTCATGCCGCCGACGACGGTGACGAGCGCGAAGGTGCAAAAAGGTGATTGGGCGCCGAGCCTGCGAGCGGTCGGCTCGATTAATCCCGTGCAGGGGGCGACGATCGGCGCTGAGCTTGCCGGCATGGTCTCTGAGATCGGATTCGAATCGGGTCGTCCGGTTAAACAGGGCGATCTTCTGGTAAAATTGGACGCTTCCGCGGAACAGGCGCAGCTTCGTTCTGCACAGGCAGACGCGGAGCTGGCTAAAGCCGATTTCGAACGCGCGCGCGGCCTGGCCGAAGGCAGGGTCATCTCCAAAGCCGAAATGGATTCCGCCGCGGCTAAGTTCACGCAACGCAAAGCCGCGGTCGATAACATGCAGTCGGTTATCGATAAGAAGGAAATCAGGGCGCCCTTCGACGGGATCGCCGGCATTCGTGAAGTGAATCCGGGGCAGATGGTGCCCGTGGGGCAGAAGCTGGTGACGTTGCAGGCGCTCGACAAGGTGTTTGTCGATTTCTCGCTCCCGCAACAGGCCTTGGGAAGTGTGAAAGTGGATCTGCCCGTGAAAGTGACAACGGATGCCATCGAAGGCCGGGAATTCGACGGCACGCTAAGCGCAATCAATTCCGCCATCGATCCCGCCACCCGTTCTATTTCGCTGCAGGCCACGATTGATAATGCCGATCATGCGCTGCGTGCGGGAATGTTCGCGCGTGTGCAGGTTCTCCTCCCGGAAACCAAGCCGACTCTTTTCATTCCCGCGACGGCGGTTGCGTACGCGCCGTTTGGTAATTCTGTCTATCTGATTGAGCAGAAGAAAGACGAAAAGACCGGCAAGGATGCACTTGTGTTGCGGCAGCAATTCATCCGCACTGGAGAAACACGCGGAGACTTCATCGCGGTGACCGAAGGCTTAAAGGAAGGTGACGAAGTGGTGAGCACCGGTGTCTTCAAGATGCGCAATGGTATGGACGTAGCCGTCGATAACAACCTCGCGCCAAAAGCTGAGGAAGCGCCGACGCCGGCGGATACGTGAGCGCTCCGCAGACATGAAATCCTTTACCGACATTTTCATTCGCCGGCCGGTACTCGCGCTGGTCGTCAGCCTGGTGATCATCATCGCCGGCGTGCAAGCGATCTCGTCGCTCAATGTGCGGCAGTATCCGCGCAGCGATATCGCTACGGTGACGGTCACGACGGTCTACGTCGGGGCGAGCGCGGAACTGGTGCGCGGTTTCATCACGACGCCGTTGGAACGCGCCATCGCGGCGGCGGATGGAATCGATTATCTGCAATCCTCCAGCTCGCAGGGAAGCTCGGAGATCACTGCCCGGCTCAAGCTGAATTACGATTCGAACAAGGCTCTTTCCGAAATCAGCTCAAAGGTCAACCAGGTCCGGGGTGATCTCCCGCCCGAAGCCGAGATCCCGGTGATCAATATCGAGTCGGCCGACTCTCGTTTCGCTTCCGCCTATCTCAGCTTCACCTCCAATATTCTGCAGGCGAATGAGATTACTGATTACCTGAGCCGCATCGTTCAGCCGCGCCTGACTGCGATCGCGGGCGTGCAGCGCGCCGAGATTCTGGGCGGCCGCACATTCGCCATGCGCATCTGGCTCAAGCCGGACCGCATGGCCGCGCTCAACGTCAGCCCCGCGCAGGTGCGCAAGGCGCTGGCGAACAATAACTATCTCGCCGCGCTCGGCCGCTCGAAAGGCGCGCTCGTCCAAGTCGATCTGACGGCGAATACCGATCTGCATACTGCAGAGGATTTCAAGAACCTGGTGGTGCGGGAGGAGAACGGAGCACTCGTTAGGCTGGGCGAAGTGGCGGACATCGTCCTTGGCGCGGAAGATTATAACTCGGAAGTCCGCTTCTCGGGCCAGCGCGCCGTCTTCATGGGCATTTTCGTTTTGCCGAACTCGAACTCGATCGATGTCGTGAAACGAGTCCGTGCGGAAATGGAGCAGATCACAAAAGAACTGCCGACCGGGATGGAAGGCCGCATCGCCTACGACGGCACGGCTTACATCAACACCGCGATCAAGGACGTTTACAAAACGCTCGCCGAGACGCTGCTCATCGTCTGCGTGGTCATCTTCCTTTTCCTCGGTTCATGGCGCTCCAC
>JACDHZ010000277.1 GCA_013820755.1 Chthoniobacterales bacterium | reverse complement strand
ACATGGCGCAGCAGTTGCCCGTGGAAGTGCGAAAGCAATTCGTCTCTGCAATGGAGCCGTGGACTGTCGATGAGCAGCTGCTTTACAACCCGCGCGAGCGCTTCATCGATTACGTACTGCCGGGGATTATTGGTCTCATTCTGCAGCTGATCACCGTGACCTTGATGGCTTCGACGCTGGCGCGTGAACGCGAGGCAGGCACGCTTTACCAGCTCATCGTAACCTCACTGCAACGTGGCGAAATTGTGATCGGAAAGATCGTGCCATACTTCGCTATTTCAGTGGTGCTGATCCTTTTGATCGTGCTGCTCGCTGGCTGGCACTTCCACGTCCAATTTCATGAACCGGCGATGCTGGCGGTCATCTGCGTCCTCTTCCTGTTGTGCTCGCTTGGCTTGGGGCTCGTGATCTCGGCTGTCTCACGCACGCAAACACAGGCGATTCAGTTCTCGGTGTTTTTTCTGCTGCCCGTGTTTGTGCTTTCTGGAGCGTTCGCGCCGCTCGAGCAACTTCCGGCTGGGATCCGCTACATCTCGGAGATATTCCCGCTCACGCATTTCTGTCGCGCGTTCAGGCTGGTGAACCTGTATCATGCGCCGATCCAGTACTACGGACCGAGCCTCGCTGCGCTGTGCGCAGGAATTCTGGTGACATTTCTCGGCGCCGCGTTCCTGCTCCGTCGAATCGAGCAGTAACGGAGATTTCCTAGAATTCGCCCTTCAGCGCGATGCGCACGTACGGTGCGGGATCAGCGGTGAATTCCTCGCCCGCGCGTTCGAAATTGAACCGCCGCTGGAAAACGTATCCGCCGCTGACGCCGAGCGAAACTGCGCTGCCGCAATGCATATCCACGCCGAGTCCGGCACGGTATTCCGTGTAATCAACCTGCGTTCCACTCAGCTTCCGCGGCTCGATGTTGTCGTGGTGATCGGTGCGAAACGAGGAGCCCACGAGCTGGCCGCCCACCCATAGATCCACGCTTTTATTCGGTGAGTACACAATGCGCGGCTCGGGCAGAACGGCGTAAACATTCCACCGATCGTTAGGCCGCCACACCAATCCGGCAATCGGTAGTACCGGGTATTCTCCGCGCAGGAATGCCGCCGTCGCCCCAACGAAGAGAAACAGCCGGTCCTCTTGCAGCACGAACACTCGGCCGAGTGTGATCGGGATGTCGAAGGACGCAATGCCGAGATGCTCTTCCGTGTAAAACCCGGGCCTGAGCTGGATGAAGGCGCCAACGTCGCTGCCGTGCATGTAATCAACACCGATCAGCGCAGCCATGCTCTGCAGATGCACCGGCACCGGCGCGGAGGTATTGCCGAAATCGAAACGCTCGTAAGCAAGACCCGCACGCACATACAGGTTGCCGCTGAGATGGAACCGATGCGAATACTCGAGGACCGTTTGCAGCGCGTCCTGGTCGCCGTAGCCTCCACCATCCTCAAGGCTGCTCTCGAACACATACGCACTGTCGAAGCGCACTATATCAATCGCGGGCTGCTCCAGCGCGGTGCGATCACTCGCGACTGACTGCATGACTTCACCCGCTCGGCTGGTTGAGAAAACAAAGGTGAGAAGAAGAAGCAGGAACGCTGTTTTAATCATCGGTGCGCGACTGTAAGCACGGCCGGCATTCCGACCAAGTAGATTCCTGCGCCACAACTCGGGCCGACGTAGCGCAATTTTGGATTTCCACTTCGAGGTCGGAGGGAGATAACCATTTACGATGAGCGTTCACGACAAACACCTTGCGGCAACAGATCCGCGATTTGCTGCGTTGATCGCGCGCGCAAAGCCGTTCGTGCCGCGCAGCGATGTACCTGTGCGGCCATTCGATGCGCTCGCGGAGTCAATCGCGTATCAGCAACTCAGTGGAAAAGCAGCGGCCACGATTTGGGGACGCGTGCGCGCACTCTATGGCAAGCGGAACTGGCTCGATCCCAAAAAAGTTCTCGCGACGCCGGATGAGACACTGCGCGCGTGCGGTCTGTCGGGCGCGAAAACCGCCGCGTTCAAAGACCTGGCAGCAAAGACGCTCGATGGAACGGTGCCGCGGAGTGGGACGGCGCTTGCGGCATTAAGCGACGAGGAGATTATCGAGCGACTAACCGCTGTCCGCGGCATCGGACGTTGGACGGTCGAAATGCTCTTGTTGTTTGATCTGGGGCGGCCCGACGTCTGGCCTGTCACAGATCTGGGCGTTCAAAAGGGATATGCGAAGACTTTCGGCAAACGAAAGCTTCCAAAACCGAAGGAACTCCAGCGGATCGGCGACAAATGGAGACCGCACCGTTCGGCCGCCGCCTGGTACTTCTGGCGCGCACTCGATCTTGCTGCAGCCGGCGCGAACCGTTCGCAGTGAACTCAATCATCAACGTGCCGGCCGACGTCGTCCTCTGCGCTGCCACGATGCTGCCGAATGAACTCGCTGGGGCTCAGCCAGCCGCGCGTGTCAGTCCGGTAACCTGGACCGACGAACGGCGTCAAAAATTCCCGCATCTCGAAATGCAGATGTGCCAAATACTGGCCGCCCGCTGTCCCAATCGTCGCGATCTGGTCGCCGCGTTTCACATCCTGATGCGGCGCGACGAGGATCGTGTCGACGTGCCCGTAGTAGGATTGAACATACTTACGCGCGCCGCCTTCCTCGTACGCGTGGAGAAGGATGATGACATTGCCCCAGCCGGGGCCGCCTTCACGGGCCAGCAGGACACGTCCGTCCGCGACTGCGAATATCGGATCGCCAAGATCGCTGTTCTCGCCGCCGATACCGTTCAAGTCATCGCCGAGGTGGCGGTTTTCCGTGAACGGCTGCGCGTTGTAAGCGAGGGCGCCGTGCTCGCTGCCGATGGGAAAGTCAAAGCGCGTCGCGGTCGGCAGTGAGGCCAGTTGGAGCGGCTGCGTCAGCTGAAACGCCGGGTCCAGCCGCGGCTTCTGCCGGAACTCCGGAGCGAGCCGCAGGATCAGA
>JACDHZ010000276.1 GCA_013820755.1 Chthoniobacterales bacterium | reverse complement strand
CCGCAGCAGCGTCTATGAAGACGCTCCCGATAACTACCTAGTCCACTACTCGAATGCCCCTGAGTTTCCACGGATACTGGGTGTAACTGCCGCGGGCGAGAAAGTCTTCGACTATAGCTATTCTGCAAAAGCGTTCCGCTCGGTGCCGTTGCATTGGGAGCGGCTTATGTTCATCACTCCAGCGCCTGCCCGGCTTGCGAGCGCAGAAACGGAGGCGTCAAACAGTTCGGAAGAATGACCTGCGCTTGGGTTATGCCGAGGCTATAAATATGCCGACGGTGCAGAGCTGACGACAAACGGCAGCAGGACGCATATGCCTGACGGGAGCAACGTCTGCGTTCTGAGCACGTTCCGGTCGCGAGGGGTATGCTGCCCAATGCGAACGTGGAATTCTCTTTTGATCCTCTGCAGCCTGGTGTTACTCGACATCTGCACCGCCCGGGCTGAGCCGGTGAGGCGGCCCACGAGCGAGCCTTACAAAGGCGACCTCACGATTTTCGAAGCTCCCGACCGCGATGAGAAGCTGCAGATCGGCCGCGTCATGGATCTGCTCGGGATTAAGGAAGGCGTGCGGGTGGCCGATATCGGCGCTGGGTCCGGCTGGTTTACGGTGCGCAGCGCGCGACGCGTTGGGAAAAGCGGCGTCGTTTATGCCGTCGAAATCAATCCCGCTTATCTTCGCCATATACGCGACCGCGCATCGGATGAGAAGCTGCCAAACATCCGGACGGTCCTGGGAGGGCCGGACGATCCACGACTGCCTCCGCAGAGTGTCGATGCCGCGTTGTTGCTAAAGACATACCACGAAGTAGCGGAGCCCATCGCGCTCCTCCGGCACCTGCGCAAAGCGATGCGCGGAGGAGGGCGAGTCGGAATTATTGATCGCAATGGCTGCGGCAGCGATCATGGCCTGGACGCGAACATGGTGATCAAAGAAGCCGCGCGCGCCGGATTCCAGCTGGCCGAGCAGCATGATTTTGTGAAGGCGGACGGCATGGATTATTTCCTGATCTTCCGCGTTGCTCCCGAGACCGCCGACGGATAACTCGCGCGAAGGGCATCGCGGCGCGCAAAGCATCGTCGGAAACGGCACGGTTTCCGCTGTTTCTACGGTTAGGACCTCCGCTTTCGTGAACAAGGACCTGATCAACTCACTCTTAACGGCGATGCTAGAAAGCGCCGAAGGCGTCTCCGATCTTCTCTTCGCGGTCGGCAAACCGCCGCTCGTCGAGCAGCACGGCTCGCTCGAAGAGTTCCCGGTTGAAGTGCCCGAGAAGGTTCTCGCGCCGTCGCATATCGATGATATTGCCGCGGCGGTGATGAATGGCGATTCACGCCTCGTGAACGATCTCGTGAGCCAGGGCTCTTGCGACTGTAGCTACTCGCTTCCCGGCGTAGCTCGATTCCGTGTGAACATTTTCCGGCAGAATGGCCAAACTGCGATCGTGATGCGAAAGCTCGCGACGGAAATCCCGACGCTCGAGACGCTCGGGTTGCCCCCTGTTTTTCGCGAGATGGTTCTGGAGAAGAACGGGATCGTCTTTGTGACGGGGGCCACGGGCAGCGGCAAAACGACCACGCTTGCCGCAATGCTGAACGAGCTGAACCGCACTCAGGCGATTCACATTCTCACGCTCGAGGATCCGATCGAATTCCTGCACCCACACCAGAAAGCGCTGTTCAACCAGCGTGAGCTTGGGAAGGATTTCTCGTCTTTCGCCGCAGGATTGCGCGCTGCGCTCCGGCAGGCCCCAAAGGCAATCCTGGTGGGTGAAATCCGCGATCGCGAGACGATGGAGATCGCGATGACTGCGTCAGAGACAGGACATATCGTTTTCTCGACGATGCACACCATCAACGCGGGTCAGACGATTAACCGTATCCTCGGCATGTTCAGAAAAGACGAGGAGCAACAGCTGCGGCAGCGGCTCGTCGATACATTGCGCTACGTGGTCAGCCAGCGCCTCGTGAACAAGATCGGCGGCGGTCGGCTGATGGTCAGCGAAATCATGGGCAGCAGCTTGCGCACACGTGAGTCCTTGCTGTACGGCGAGCGCGAAAACAGCAGTTTTCAGGAGATCATCGAAGCCGGCAGTTCGATGGGCTGGCACAGCTTCGATCAATCACTGCTCGAAGCCTACAAATCAGACCTGATCACCGACGAGACGGCGCTGATCTTCTGCGCGCACAAAAACAAGATGCGGCGTGACATCGACATGATGAAAAAACTGCGCAACCAGAGCTTCGACGAACCATCCGGTCTGCGGCTCGATTCCCTGCTCGCGGAGCCCACCTTCGGGTAAAACGCAAGGCTCGATCTGAACGTTTGAGTCCATCAGGGGAGAAGCCGCGGTTTCCGCAGTGGTCGACGGACCACTGCAACGTCGAAAACCCCACGAAGTAGCGTTCGCCGGACTAAGGATTGCCGCGGATTCCTCGATCCGTATCGCGAGGCGTGATCGTGCCTGAGACACGCTGCCACGCAGCTCGGACTGCGGGCCGCACCCGGTCCCATGGAAGAGCAGTGTTGGGATCGTGCTTCTGGTAGTCGAGCGCCAGATCTGTCTCCACCTGTTCGTAATCACGGCCCGCGTACTTCATCACACCTTCGTAGCCGGTGCGGTATGCCGGTGCGTATTGATCGTACGCTGACCCATCGCTAGCCCATTCCTGCGCCGCGTGATTCTCGCGCCAGAACGTTTCTTCAATCGTAGGATTAACCGCTTCCGCCACTCCACGGCCACTGTAAGCTCCAGCCACTCCGCCTACTACCGCGCCGACGGCTGCACCCACAGGTCCTGCCACAGCCGCTCCGATTGCCGCCCCCGTGAGTCCGCCCCCTGCAGTTCCCGCGCTGGTGCCCACCGGATGTGAACCGGGTTCGCCCGTCAAAGGGTCTGCGTTCGTGTCGCCATCCTCGTTCTTCTTTGATGTGTCGTCCATGTGTAGATCCGGTAAATTTGCCGCACAGAAGGTTCGC
>JACDHZ010000275.1 GCA_013820755.1 Chthoniobacterales bacterium | reverse complement strand
CGCTCCGTGCGCGTGACCGAGCGTCAGCATCAGTCGCCGCATCTCATTATCGACGTCCAGATACCAGCCGAACTTGAAGCCATGCAGCGCCTCGAGCAGCAGGCCCACGAATAAGTAGAGGAGCAGAAAGCACCAACCGCAGACAAGATGCCGTCGCGCGAAGTTCATGAATGCGCGTAAAGAGCTGGACAGAGCGTCATTCCGCAAGCACAACCGGCGAGTTGTTCCGTTCGCTGCGCAGCCGCTGAAACAAGTCTGCGCGAAGATTGCCAAACTGGTCGAGACCAGTTTCTGGTTGAAAGACATCCTCCGGCTTCCGCACTTCGCGCGACCACTTACGGTAAGTCTCGGTGATGCGATTACCGCGCTCTTTGTCGTCAGCGGTGTACGTAAATGCGTGATCTTCGAACGCCGGTAGGGTCTGTAGCGACTTCCACGCGTCATATCGCACCGCCGCGTACGGGTCGTTCATTCCGTAGATTAGAAACGGGTAGAGCCATGCTCGACCGGAGGCATCCTGCGCCGGCTTCCATCCCATTCCCCACGCAACCAGCGCGCGCTGCGCAGCGTCGCCTTTCACGATCCACAAGACTGACGCGGCCAGCGTTCGATCATCCTGCGACAGCTCCGGTGTCTCCTGGTTGTACCAAGTGGCGAGCTTGTCACTCGCCCAGGCGAGCGTCTTATCGAGATGGCATAGGTTGCACGCGTTCGGGCGGCCGTAGCTGACGCTCTCCTTCACACTCGGCGACGAGACCTGATGACAGCAGCGGCTTCCCTCCGAGGCCGGCGAGTGGTGCGTATGCGCGGTGATATTCTCGGTTTTGTCCTTGTGGCATTGAATGCAGGCGGCGTCAGATTCCATCCCGGGACGCAGCTGATCATTGCGCCACTGTTTGATGTCCTGCCGCGATCCGTCGCCCGGATGCATCTCGTGACACGAAAGGCACGAGAAATCGCCGCCGCGAAAACAGGGGGAGGCCTCCACGCCGTTGTACTCGCGGCCAGTCACCCGGATCATCCCGTCGCCCCAGAAACGGTTCTTGAAGAAATCAGGCTCGGTCTTGTTAATGAACTTCTTCTGCTCGCGATGGTCGTCGCTCTCCGGCTGGACCACAAACCGTTGCACAAGATCATC
This sequence comes from Chthoniobacterales bacterium, assembly GCA_013820755.1. Classification (GTDB taxonomy): domain Bacteria; phylum Verrucomicrobiota; class Verrucomicrobiia; order Chthoniobacterales; family UBA10450; genus JACCTI01. The sequence goes on along the minus strand of JACDHZ010000275.1, from coordinate 1,849 downwards.
CTTTCCCGGTCGAAAGGCGGCGCCGTGCCGGTTGAAATCGATCTTCTTCTCCATGTTCTCGAACGCCCAGACGCTGTGGCATTGACCGCACGCCAGTGCTGACTCCGGACCCTTCAGACGCGATGCATTGGTGATTGTCGGGTCCGGGCCGCCGGTCAGGTGCAGTTTGAATCGGCGGAGCGGATTCCGATTCTGCGCGACGTGATCCCGGCCTTCGCTGTGGCACGCCTCACACGCGATTCCGAATTCGGCGACCTGTGAATCCCACCGGTTTCCCTCCACGAATCGCGCGTCCCTGCGTGACGTGACAGTCCATGCAGGCGCCGTTCCACGCGCCCACAGCGTAGTAGTCCTTCATCTCCGGCGGCATCAGGAATGTCTGGTTTACGGGCGCCCACATCTTTTCGTTGATGATGTAAGCGAATGGGAGTTGCTCGAGCGTGCGGCCTTCGCCGGTCTCGAGCCACGGCACCTGTAGGTGGTGCGAACCTGTGACGAGCACGACCTCCTGCGGCCGCTCGAACTCGCCGCCTTTTGGCTTTTTGCGAATAAAAAACTTGTCGCCGCTCCGTTCTCCCTTGTACTCGCGCCCGTCGAGCGTCAGCAAAAGGCCGTCCATGTCGGGGAGCAGTGTCTTCGGCGTCGCCACCTGCGTCATGGTGCGGTGAAACGACTCGTGCCAGCTCCTGTAGTTGCCCTCATGACAGGCGCGGCACGAGTCCGACGACACGTAGCCTTCCACCAATGATTTGATCGGACGATTCTCGGCCGGAATGACTTCGTAACGCGAATCGTGATACAGCGCAGCAGCAGCCGCGGCCGCGCATCCTACGACGACAAGCAGCCGTGCTGGCCAAGAGATTGGAAAGACGTTCCGCACGGTTGCCGGCCGAAGTTATTGGACGCGGAGCCGCGGGGCAAATCTCTAATCGCCGCAACCGCGGGAAACGCGGCCGCCCTGCCTTTTAGCGCACAGTGGCGGTGTCAGGCGACGCGGCACAATCGAGCAGGAGTTTAAGGATTGTGTGCATCTGCGAATCCTGTTCTAACGAACGCTACAGTTATGAAGAGCATCATCATGAACGCAGAGAAGGCAGTCCGCCAACGCTACGCTGCCCGGTGCGCAGGCCCCGGAGGCGAAACTTTGTTGCCCCGTCGAGTACGATCCCGAGTTCCTGAAGGTAATTCCGCAGGAAGTGATCGAGCGGGATTACGGTTGCGGCGATCCCAGCAAATATGTTCGCGAAGGCGAGACGGTGCTCGATCTCGGGAGCGGCACCGGCAAGATCTGCTTTATCGCGGCGCAGGTAGTCGGTGCCCACGGGCGCGTGATCGGCGTAGACATGACGGACGAAATGCTGGAGGTCGCGCGCACGAACGCACCGGTTGTGGCGGAGCGGATTGGCTACGCGAACGTCGAGTTTCGAAAAGGTCGCATCCAGGACCTCGCACTCGATCTCGAGAAGCTCGATGAGGAACTGAAAGCGCGGCCGATTACCGACGCTGCTTCGTTCCTCCGCGCCGATGAACTTGCGCAGGAACTGCGGGTAAAACATCCGCTCGTCAGCAGCGATTCCGTGGATGTCGTCGTGTCGAATTGCGTGCTCAACCTCGTCGAATCAAAAGCGAAGCCGCAATTGTTCGAGGAGATCTTTCGCGTGCTGCGCAAAGGCGGGCGCGCGGTCATTTCCGACATCGTCAGTGACGAAGAAGTGCCCGAAGGACTGCAGAATGATCCGGAGCTCTGGAGCGGTTGCATCTCTGGCGCGCTCACTGAGGAGCAGTTTCTGAAGGCGTTCAGCGATGCGGGATTCTATGGCGTCCAGATCCTGAAGCGGGACGTGGAGCC
>JACDHZ010000274.1 GCA_013820755.1 Chthoniobacterales bacterium | reverse complement strand
TCCTCGCAGGAGGCAAAGAGAACCTCGAGGGCAACCTGAAGCCCGAGATGCATCAGTCGGTCGTGGAGCTCCGCACGGAAGTTTGCCCCGACATCCATGACGCGCGTCGTCAGGTCGTCAGCCTCCGGAGCGAACTGGCCGCCGTCGCAGCGCGCGATGGTCTGAAGATCGCGTCCGCCGGCACCCATCCGTTTTCGCGCTGGCACGATCAACCAATCACGCCTAACGAGCGCTACAGCACGATCGTGCAGGACCTCCAACAGGTCGCGCGCACGAACGTCATCTTCGGCCTGCATGTCCACGTCGGAATTCCGGACCGCCACACCGGGATCGATATCATGAACCAGGCGCGCTATTTCCTGCCGCACCTGTATGCGCTCTCGGTGAACTCGCCCTTCTGGCAGGGTAAAAACACCGGCCTGAAGGCCTATCGCCAAATCATCTTCGAAAGCTTTCCGCGCAGCGGCATGCCGGAGACGTTCGAAAGCCTTGGCGAATACGAGGATTACATCGAGCTGCTCATCAGCACGGGCTGCATCGACAACGCGAAAAAGATCTGGTGGGACATCCGCCTGCATCCGTTCTTCGACACGATCGAGTTTCGGATCTGTGATGCGCAGTCGCGTGTCGATGACACCCTGGCATTAGCGGCACTGATGCAGGCGATCGTGGTGAAGCTGCAGAAGATGCGCGATCAGAACGTCAGCTTCCGCACCTACCCGCGCCGGCTGCTCGATGAGAATCGCTGGCGCGCCGGCCGTTACGGACTGGACGGGAAACTGATCGATTTCGGCCGCCGGCGCGAAGCCGATGAGCGCGCCTTGTTGACGGAGCTACTCGAGTTCGTGGCCGCGGAAGTGGATGAACTCGGCACGCATTCAGAGCTGGCGCACATCGAGCGGATCATGCGCGAGGGCACGGGCGCCGATCGGCAGCTTGCAGTGTGGGAACGCACGCAAGACATCAAAGCTGTCGTCGATCACATCGTGCAGGAGACGTACGAAGGCCTGGATCCTGGCCGCTGAGCATAGCACCGTGTGAAGAAAACTATGAGCGCGGGCACAGCGGTGCTTGCAGTGGACTGATTGCGTCCTCCGGATTACCGAAGGACAAGAACGAAGCTGCTGAAATCTTAAATGCCATTTCGATGGCGCTGGCCAAAGACGATTTCGCCGCGGCGAAGACTGCGCCGTTGAACATGGGCTGAAAAAGCGAAAGAGAACCGTCAACGAGACGAATCGCTCTTGCTCGTAAAGTGCAGCGACGCGGCCCGGCACATCCTCTCCCGAGCGATTGCTATACGTGGAATCACTCTTCGTCTGCCGCTCCGTAATATTCGGCGGATTTCTGGAGGAAGTCCGGCTTTAGTGACGATGCTAAGCCGAGTTGCCGGATACCGGTGAGCTTTTCGGTCAGAAGCTCGAAGCTAAGAAAGCCGCAGACTGACGCCAGCGGCTTGTCTCGCAACTTAAAAGTTGGCCGGAGTAACTCGCTCTCGACTTTGTCGCGACGATCATCCGGCGCGACAAGGAAAAGGTCGATCGCAAGATTGGGCTGAAGTGCCAAGAGATCGCTCATTCGCAGCAGGCCAGAATAGACGCTCGTAGTACTCTCGACTTCGAAGGCAGCTACGATTGAGTTTCCCTTCAGCCATAATACGTCGATCAGCTCGATCGTGCGGTTCGTCGCTTCGTTGAACTGCGTTGGGAGGACGTCGACCATGCCCGCAAGCGTCCCCAAAACAGCTCCGTTCCAGACCTTTGAGCGGTCGTTTCGCGCGACCCAAATGTCGAATCCCATCTCTGCTCCCAACGTGAGAAGGGCGTGCTGAATTTCGGTGTGACGCGTCGTGAAACTGCTCTTATCAGGTATCGAGCGGCCTTCGCGCTCGAGCCGTACCGGTTCATCGGCATCGGGAACGGTTACGACGGTTGTAACTGTTTGTTTGCCACGCTTGCTCTCGGCCTTGTAAAACGGTTTCCGCGCGAGTTTCTTCGGATCAACCGGGCGCTTCTCCGGATGATCTTGAGCACCCCTTAACAGCTTCATTATCAGCTGCGCATCCGCTTCGCGTTTGAATCTGTTCGGGCTCATCCGCAGAAAGCCGTTGTAGCCGGGGCGCTCGGCGGCAGATTGATAGAAGGCGACTTTGCCCTCCAACTGTAGCATCGGCACTCCGTGTTCTGGCGACAGTAACACCAGGGGTTTAACGCTGAGGCGCTCAGGGAACGCGTCGAATTTCCAAATCTCGGAGCTATCCTTGCTCTTCCCCTGGACTTCCAGCGCGCCGACCCACCTCATAACGCCAGTCAAGTAGCAGAGGAGTATGTCGCCAGGCTGTATTCGCTCTACCGCATTGTGCATCCGCTTTCGGAATCCACTTACATTGGCGCCGTGCTCTTGGAACTCCTGCCAAGTTTGGCCGGTGAATAAGTCGAGCCAGTAGGTCATTGAACGAAGCGTATCAGCCGACAAATGCCTATACCAGAACGCGTTCCTGCGGAAAACAGGGGAAGCGGACCGACCACTTGCCTTCTCGTCTTCGTTCCATCCGCATCATCTTTCTGGTTTTCAAATTACTTCTCTTCCTGCGTTCCTCGTTTCCTGATTCGATCCCCAGGGCAGATTCCTTTCTGGATTTCTGGCTTCAAATTAGTCCCTCTTCGCCTCCGGGTTTTACCAGAACACACGCGTCTTTGAATCGCGGAGGCGCGTTGCTGCTAGCAATGCTCCCGTTTCAGCTCGATTTGCTCCAGATCTGCAGCTTCGAGCTGCTGCGGATGGATCGGATATGGATCCGGGTCGCAACGACGCGCGCTTTAGAAGCTGGCAAACGGCCGGCCTCAACGTGCGTTACTCTGGATTCTGCTCCAGAGACTTGGCCGGATATATTTCGCCATTCTTGAACACCGCCTGCAGATCGGAGGCGTGCGCAATGTCGTCGAGTGGATTTGAATTCAACACGACGAGATCGGCGTATTTTCCAGGT
>JACDHZ010000123.1 GCA_013820755.1 Chthoniobacterales bacterium | reverse complement strand
TTAGAAAGCCCGCCAATCCTCCAAGCGTGGCGCTCAGCAGCACCACAATCGGGAGCGCGAGAAACACCGCCGTTTTCGCGCGCAGCCCGAAGTCTTCGTAGGCTTGTCGCGGCCGCTGCTCCTTCCATTTGCGCAGCGCCGGCGGGTGTTTCTGCACAAAGAAGTCGAGCGCATAATCAATCGTCGCGCCCGCGCGCGCGAAGTGCCGCACAATCTCTTCGTTATCGAAGAGCACATCGCCGTCGTAGTGCCCGATCCGCAGCATGGTGGACCGGCGGAATGCGCAGGTCCCCGGATAATCGCCCGTGCGCAGGGTGGCGCGGTTGATTAACATCCGCGCCGATTCCATCCGCGCCCACCACGGTAAGGGCGAGAGGAAATTCTGTGGGCGCACCATCTCAAATTGTTCCAGTAACTCGCATATCGTTCCCACATCGGCCGCGGTGTAGCGGATGTCGTCATCGGCCAGGATGATCTTCTCGGATGCGGCCAGCTCCACGCCGGTGTGAACGCCGTTGACCTTGTCATTCATGAATCCGAACCGCCGATCAACCGGCTCGTGCCGGCAGGCAGTTGACCAAAGCTGATCGTGCTGCGCGAAAACTTCCTCGGGCGAGCCATCGACCACGATGACCTCGCAACCGGCCGCGCCAAGTGTTTGGAAGTAAGCCGCCAGCTCCTGGGCTTCAGTTGGAGCGAAAGTGCTTCGGCGAATCGGAAGCAAATAAGAACAGCGCTTCACAATACCGGAGCGCGACAGTTCTACACTGTCATCCTGAGCCGCACAGACGGCGAAGGATCTCGCATTAGGCGCTTGATCACACTTGCTGCTCTTCGCGTAGTCATTGGGAGGATGTGAGGTCCCTCTCCGTCTTCGCGGATCGGGATGAAAGCTAAATATATCGCCGCCTCAAATTGAACGATGCAGCGCATGGGTCTTCAAAAGGCAAAGCCAAAACTGAAGTGAAAGGCACCGAAATCTTCTTCCACACGGCGGTCGGGATTGACGCCGTAATCGAGCCGGAGCGGGCCGATTGGCAATTTGTAGCGCAGGCCAACGCCGACGGCGTAACGCATGTCGCCGAAGCCGGCGTCGGACGAACTTGGGAGCAAATTACCGGCATCGACAAAGACGGCGCCCTGCAACTCGCCGAAGATCGGGAAAGTGTATTCGATGTTATAGACGCTGAAGAACTCGCCGCCGATCGGATCGCCGTTCACGTGCGGGCCGAGGTCGCGTTCGCCGAAGCTGCGCACGGTGGTGCTGCCGCCGTTGAAAAAGCGTTCGTCGATCGGAATCGCGGTGCCGTTCAGGCCATTGATCACGCCGACGCGCGCGCCGACGGCGAGCATCGATTGGCGGAACCAGCGCTGGAAACCGCTCCTTTGCTCGTCCGCGGTCGGGTTGAGCTGGACCTCTGTTTCCGCCGGCGCGAACGGGATGTAATAGCTGACGTGCGCGGTGGTGCGGACGAACTCGAGATCACTGCCGATCGCCTTCGTGGCGTAGTCAAAAGTGTTATCGAAGACGAGACCGCGGGGCGCAACGAGCGGGCTCTTCCGCAGATCGAGCGTCTGGGTGAAGCCGATCGAATTCTCCTGATACGACGTGTCGCCGAGGAACTGATCCGGGATCGTCGCGCTCGTCACCTTCACGTGCCGGGCGAGGACGATGAGGCCGACTTCATATTGTTTGGTGATGTTCCGCGTCAGGTCGATCCGGCTGCCGACTTCGAACTTCGAGTAGCCGTCAAAGGCGAAAGTGAGGGCGGAGAGGTGCAGTTTGAAATGGTAATCGGTGTCGAAGAACCACGGATCTTCGTAAAGGATTTCCGCCTTCGAGCCGCGCCCGGAATATTCCGCCGAGGTCGTCAGGTGCCGGCCGGTGCCGAAGAGGTCGCGCTCGCGGAAAGAAGCGCCCACGATCAAGCCGGCGTAGGTGCCGTAGCCTAACGAGAAGCCAAACTCCTTGCTCTTGGCTTCCTCGGCAGTGATCTGCAAATGCAGCTTGTTCCCCTCGACCGGTTCAGGATTGATCTGGAGGATGCTGAACAAGCCGCTCCGCATCATCTCGCGGAACTTGTCGTCGAGCAGTTTCGGTTCGTAACGCTTTCCGCTGAGACTGCGGAAACGCTTCGGAAGGAAGTCGGCGTGCAACCGCCGCAGACCGGTCGCGCTCGCGCCATCGAAGTAATAGACGATGCCCGGAGAAAGGATGACCTGCACGGGCACACGGCCGCCGCGGGCCACCGCCGGGTTGCCCGTTGCATCCACTTTCGCGCTGTAGTAACCGCGCGCTTTAAAGAAGGTTTGAAGGCGCCGCGGGATATCGGCCAGACGGCGGTCGGTGTAGGGCTGATTTAACAGCTCTGAGATCTCCGCCCGCAATTTCTCCGGCGGGTAAATCGCGTTGCCGCGGAAAGTGACGTCGCCAAAATAAAAGCGCTGGCCCTCGACGATTGCGATCATGAGATCGACCACACTGTTCCCTGCTTCGTGGACGTGCGGCTCCTGCACGATGACGTTGAGAAAGCCTTCGGAGATGTAGAGGCGGCGGACCAGGTCGATCCCTTCGTCGAGATCCGATTTCACGTAGGGCAGGCGTCTTTCCGCTTTCGAATAACGCTGCCGGGTGGGGCCGAGGATGAATTCGAGCAGCTTGTCGGAAGCGAGCGTGTCGTTGCCGACAAAGTTCACCGTTCCGATGATGACGCGGGCGCCTTCATCGATCTCGAGGCGGAGGCGATTGCCGCCGGGCATGCTGTAGCGGACGTCCGCTTTGGCGAAACCATTCTTGCGGTAGAAGAGCTCGAGGAAGAAGGCGGCGTCATCCGCGCGCGCCGCGGTCAATCCCGAGTCCTGAATCGAGGCGATCTGTTCCTTCAACGCAGAGAGGAGCTCCTTTTCCGGGAAAGAAGTCGCGCCAACGAAATCGACATTGGCATTCTGCGCGACTTTCTCCTGCGCGCGGCCGATCTTTTTCTGCTCTTCTTTGCGCGCAGCGGTGCGGGGCAATTCGACCGCACCCTGGCCGTACAGATTGCCAACCAGAAAGGCGCTGCCGAGAAAGAGCGCGAGGCAGCGAAGCGCGAGACGGTGGTGCATCAGCGGAAGCGAATCAGATACCGAACCGTCCCGCGAAAATCACCCTGCACCCCGATGTCGCCGACGAGTTGAACCTTCTCATTCACGCGATAACGCGCCGTCGCAGTCTGCTGACCGGTCCGCGGGTCGACATTCCCCACGTCCACCTGCAGCCGGTCGAAAACGGAGTCGGTGGTGTTGGCCGCCGTCTGCCCTTTTTTGAAAACGCGTTGATAGAGCTGCTTGCCTAACAACATCAAGGCCCGCCCGGCGAGCACGTTTCCGCCGCTGAGCAATTCTTCGCGCGTCGTGCCGGTGGCGAGCAGGGTGATGATCTCCTCCTGCGGCAGCGGCGGCTCGCTCGTGAAGACCGCTTCCGGCGAATTCTTGGTCCCGTAAACATAGACGTGCACGGTGTAATCCTTGATCAGCGATGTGCCCTGCAGATCGAGTCCCGGATTGAACGGATCCTCGGGATTGAAATAGAGGAAGCCCTGCGAAATCTCGAGCCGGCTGAAGGGCAGCGTTGCCTCCACATTCTGCAAGCGGACCGAGCCGTCGATCTTCGGCGCCAGCCCGGTGCCCGTTAGCTTCATGTCCACGAGCGCACCGCCGTTTGCGAGATTGCCGCGGATCAGAAACGGATCTTTGGTTTTGATCGCGACGTCGAACTTCCAATCGCGCAGCGGCGGATTTGGGAAGCTCAGATCGGGCGTTGCCGCAGGCGGTTCCGGTGCAGGCGCGGGGCGACCCGGCAGACCGATCGGAATCAAGTCGATGTTCTTGAGGAAACGACTGTTCGTGATCGCGACGTTGCCGCTCACGGTTGCGCCGGCCAGCGGTCCGTTGACGCTGATGTTGGCGTCGACGCGCGCGGTTAGGTTGTCATTCCGCGCCACCAGCACGGAGTCCGCCTTGAGTTGAAGATCAAAGGCCGGTTCCGTCAGCTTCGGAAACGTGATGCGGCCGCTGGCGGTGAAAGGTCCGCCCGCCACATCGCCGCGGAACTGCTGGAGCGTGAGGGTGTCGCCGCTGAAATCCAGCCGCGCCTTGAAGTTAGTCAGCGCGGGGAGCGTCGGATTGCTGAAGCGCGCGAAGTTAATCGCCATGCTCGCGTCGCCGCTGAAGACCGGCTTCGCGATCGTCCCGCCGACGTTCACATCGAGCGCCGCTGTCCCATCGATTCGCTCGAGCGCGGGCACAAACTCGCGCACGAAATTCACCGAGCTGGACGGCATCCGCACCTTCGCGTTGACCGGGGTCGACTCGTCAATCCGCTTCGCCTCGAGGATCTGCGCGACGTTGAAAGGCAGGTTCGCGTCGATCTGCACCGGCGCGATCTGTACCTGCTCGAGTTTGCCATTTACAACCAGCTGATTGTTCTCCAGACGTGCGGTGATCCCGAACGTGGCGGGTTTGAAATCAGCAAACTTGTCGCTGCGCAAGCCGGCCAGTTTCAGGTCGAGCGTCGCATGGAGATCGGAGAGTGGCCCGTGCGCATCGAGTTTCAAGCTGGCCGCGCCGGCCACCGGCACGCTCGTGCCGAAATCTTTCGCCAGCTTGCCGATAGCGAGATTCTCCGACTGCACCGAAACGAGGACTTCGCCATCAGCCGGAAAGAGCGGCCGATCCGTCCCGATATTCTCCCAGACGAACGGGATTTTCACGTAGCCGCCACCGTACTTCGATTGGCCTTGGTCGATCTCGATCTTTGTAATCTCGAGCTGCCGGTCGTGCGTCTGCATCACGGCCTGGAAGATCATCTTGTCGGACGAGAAGAAGACGATTGGAACGTTGAGCGCCTGCGGCGAGTAGTTCGCCTCGACGCTCGCTTGCAGCTTCTCAAGATTACCATAGCGGCCGTGCTCGAGCTTCAGGTTCAGCGCGCCCGTGTTTTCGAATTTTGTCGCCACGCCGCTGCCATGCCAATCGAGCGCAAGCGCGCCGCCGAGCTTCGTTTCCTTGCCGGCCGCCCGCAGGACCGGCTCGAAAGTGGCGAGGTCTGCGATGTTCATCGCCAGCACCCCGCGGTGAGGAAAGGGCGCCTGCACTTCCATCTCGCCATGCGCGGTGATGGAATCGTGTGCATTCAGCATCACGGTCAAATCGTTCAGGTAAACCGTGTTGTTGGCGGTAGTCCCCTGCACGCTCAGCTCGTGCACGTTCAGGTGCTGCGCCGCGAGGCCGGAGCCGTAGAGTTCAAAGTAACCGTCGCCGAGCCGCTGCTGATAATTGAGCCGCCCGTTCGCCTGCAGTTGTCCGGTGATTTTAGCGGGCGAATCGGTCGCCCAAAAGGCGCCAATCTCCGGCGCGCCGAGCTGAAACGTGACCGCCGCCGGCTGCGCGGCCGCGTTTGCGAAATCAACCGGCAGTTGATACGTCCCGCTGAGCGTGAGCTCGTTGGCCGCGCGCCTAACGAGCAGTTCCTGGACGTTCAACTCCTGGCCCGCGCTCTGCATCACGCCGTGCAGCGAATCAACCGCGTAATCCCTTGCCCGCACATCGTTCACGTCGAACGTCACCTCGGAAGACAATTCGTAGAAGTAAGGATGCTCCTCCTCCGGGGGCGGCATCTTTTTCGTCGCGTTCAGTTTCGCGACGAACTTCTGCGCTGTGCCCGCCCCGAAATCGATCGGCCCGCCGGCGAGCGCCACATCGGCCGTCACGGTATCGTTCGCGACCTTAATCTGCCCGTTGATTTCCGCGCTGCCGGTCACGGGCTGCGGCAAACCCGCGGTGATCCCGGCGAGGTCCGGCAGCTTGCCGCGGAGCTGAATGTTCGCCGGCTGGTGCCCGAAACCATTCTTCGTCTCCGGCAGATCCACGGTGCCTTGCAGCGTGATCTCGTTCGCGCCCCGCCGCAGTTCCAGATTGCGGATCGTCGCCTTTCCGTCGGCCGCGGCGACGTCGATCGTGGCGTGGTCAAAGACGCTCCCGCCGGCGCCAAGATTATTGATCTCCGCGGTGATCGTTCCATTCCAGGAGCTGGGCCGATCCGCCTCGCCCGTGACGTGGATCGAAAGATTCTTCACGTCGCCATCGATCCCCTTGGGCACGAGAGCGGCCGCGTCGCCCGGCGCGACCTTCGGCTCGGTGCCCGTGGCGGCGACCGCTGCGCCCCCGACGGCCGCGGCCGCATCCCGTTTCCCGGCCGCCTCCGCAGGCTGCAGATATTTCCGCACCGCATCGATCGAGGTGTGCTCGACCGCGAGATCGATTTTCGTCTGCGCGGAGCCGTCCTTCGCTCCGAGCGAAATGGAGGTGTCGATCTTGCCACCGGCGACTTCGCCTTTCACACCGACGTCGAGTTTGTTCTCACCAATCTTCGACGCGTCGATGTTCACCACGCTGAGCTGCGTCTGGTCGTCGAGGACGAGATTACGCAGGTAAAGGTTGCGATTCTCGTAGGTCGTTTGCGCGGTAACATCGCTCCAGCTTCTGCCGTTGGGCAGTTGCAGCTTTGCGATCCGCAACTCGCCGGCACGATCCGGCCGCAGCTCGAGAAAGAGATGCTGCACCAGGAAATCGTCGGGCTGCGACGCCATCCGCACCGTCACATCGGACAGCGTCAGCCGATCGGGAAAAAACGCGGGCAACGTGAACTTCTGATTCATTTTCGGCTCCGGAGGCGGCGGCGCTTTCGCCGGGTCGAGCACGATCGACGCGTTCCGCACTTCGATGTCCTGCAGGAGCTGCGACATCCCGCCCCGGAGGTAGCCCCAGAGGCTGTAATCGACGCGCAAGAGATCGACGTCAGCCGATTGCACCGCTGACGGACCGGTCGCGCTGGCGTGCAGATTGCGGAGCACCATCCCGCCGAGCACCGAGCCCTCCACCCGCAGATCGAGCTTCAGATTTTCTTTAGCGGCGAAGTGAACCGCAACCCCGCGGACGACCGCGTGCAGAATTGGCCGATGAAAAGCGACCAGCGCGAGCACAAAGATGCCGAGCGCAATCCCGGTGCGTTTCAGCCAGGTGCGCCGAGCAGGAACGGGTGTCGTGCCGGTTTCATCCACGTAGAGGTTTAATCTATTTCCGCGAGGGCAAAGAGCAATCGGATGCAAGGTGCCGCAAGGCTGCAGAATATTGGCACCCGTTAGGCGCGGCGAACGCGTATACTGGACAAGGAGATGGAAGGGAATCCATTCAGGGTAAACGGCGGCGAGGGAGACGCAGGACTACAGACTGCGGCGCAGGGCGGGCTCATGCCCGACAGGAACAAACGGGACGACGAGCGCGCATTTCATGCTGAAGCACACGGCGCGTTCCGCGATCTCGTCATCCAGCAGGAATACCCCTGCGTGGGCGCGCGCGCGGCACTAAACGGGGAGTCCTACGTGCTCGCGGTTTACGACGAGCTTGCCACCGGGGCGACAACGGCAGCCCTGGCCGCAGATTTGTATGAATTCACACGCTCCACCCTGCGAGAGAAAAGCGAGTATGCCACCTCCGTCGCGGTCTTTCGCGGCCCGACCGGGGATGACGAGGCCGAGTTCGAGCAGCGTTTCTGGCGACAACTCACCGCGTTGCATGCGGCGGACGAAGAACATTTCGACTGGGACCCAGCGGTCCGATCAGACCCGGCTGATCCAAATTTCTCGTTTAGCTTCGCTGGTCAGGCCCTTTACGTTATTGGCCTCCATCCCAACAGCTCGCGTCTGGCCCGTCGATTCCGCTGGCCGACTATGGTTTTCAACCCTCATGAGCAATTCGAACAGCTCCGCGCTGGGGGGAAATGGAAACGGATGCAGCAGACCATCCGCGAACGCGATGTCGCGCTGCAGGGCAGCATCAATCCGATGCTGAGCGACTTCGGGCAATCGTCGGAAGCGCGCCAATATTCCGGACGCGCGGTGCCGGCAGGATGGCGTGCCCCGTTCGAAGCAATCAAACGCGTGTCTGCGGGCAAGTGTCCTTTCGCGCACTGATGTGCTGCGAAAACGTTTGCGTCAACAGGACCGGGCGACGTTGTAGCCGCGTCCCTGTGGGACGCGTGGCGCGCGCTTCCGAACACGGTCCGCGCGCGGTCCACAAGCCCTACGGCTACATTGCACAGAGTAAAACGACGCATCCCGTTTACACTGCGCCATGACCAAATCACGTCTCGAGCCACAGACGGGCACCGCCTTTGAGTTAAAAGCCGGAGACAAACTCCGCGTCATCGACATCGAAGGAGAACAGGTCGCCGACCTGACTGCATTTGCCCGTGCCGACCGGACGGAATGGCTCTCCTCAGGCCGCAGCATTGATTACGCGAACACGATTTACCTCACGAAAGGCCACACGCTCTACTCGAACCGCAGCCGGCCTATGTTTGCGATCGTCGCGGACGACGTGGGGAGGCATGACTTTCTCCTCACGCCCTGCAGCCGCGAGACGTTCGAGATCATCTACAAAAACGCCGACCCGCACCCGAGCTGCTTCGAGAACCTTTGGCGAAACCTTGCCGAGTACGGC
>JACDHZ010000273.1 GCA_013820755.1 Chthoniobacterales bacterium | reverse complement strand
GTAACGGCCCGCGTGAGCGGACATGCGGATCGGTTTCACGAGCGCAGAAGGATAACACGATAGGCAAAAATTCGTGTCTGCGGGACTCAGACTCCAGCACGCCAGAGGCGCGCGCTACCCAGGCGGGATCACAACGCGGCAGCCCGTCTTTATTTCATTCGATCGAAGGTCTTTTGCAATAACTGGAGGTCAGTCGGCTGGCCGAGCTTTTCGCGTGTGTTGTCGATCCACTTTTTCTCGAGCGCGTTTTTGGTGGGACGATCAGATTGAAAGAAAACTCCGAACACGCCCGGGAATGGCAGCGTGGCTAGCTTGTAGGCGGCGAGTTCGTCGGTGACGTCGTGGCGGAGCTCGTCCTCCGGAGTGTTGTCCCACTTTTTCTCTTGGATCACCTCGAAGCTGCCGCCCTTCCTAGGATTGGCGGGATCAAACGCACCTGGAAAGAATTCCACACACTCAGATAAGCACTCGATCACTGAGAAGCCCTGGTGATCCATGGCGCGCTCGATCATCTGGATCATGTGGTTGACCTGGCTGGCGTGGGTGCGCGCGATGAAGGTGGCGCCGCCGCAGATGAGTTTTTTCATCGGGTTGACCGGCTGGTCGATGGCGCCGGTAGGGTCGGTCTTGCTCTTGAAGCCGATGGGCGAGGTGGGCGAGGTCTGCTTTTTGGTCAGGCCATAGACGAAGTTGTCCATGATGACGTAGGTCATGTTGATGTTCTTGCGCGCGCCGTGGTCGAGGTGGTTGCCGCCGATGCTGAAGCCGTCGCCGTCGCCGCCGAAGAGGAAGACGTGCAGGTCGGGCCGGGCCAGGCTGACGCCGGAGGCGAGCGGGACGGCGCGCCCATGGATGAAGTGGGCGCCGTAGCCATTCACGAAATAGGGGAAGCGCGAGGAGCAGCCGATGCCGGCGAGGGTGACGATCTTTTCGTGATCGAGCTGGCGTTTCTCGAGGACTTTGTAATAGGAGGCGAGGACGGCGAAGTCGCCGCACCCGGGACACCAGGTGGGGTGATCGGCGGTGATGGCTTTCTTGGTGAGCTTCTCGCGGGGGGGAATCTCGGTCGGCGGTGGGGCGGTTAGTGTGTCGCTCATGGGGAAGGGATTAATTTGGAAGCCAGGAAACCAGGAACTCGGAAGAGGACATTTAATTAGGAAAGCAGGAACTCAGGAAGGGGATAAGAGCCAGTTAAATTAGAAGCCAGGGAAACCACGAAAGAATGAGGCTCCTGAGTTGGTTCCATTTCTGGCTTTATGGTTTCCAAATTCATTCCGCTTTTTGTTCGCCGGAGTAGTCATTGTGGTGCCGGTGAGGGTGATTTCTTCGGTGGCCATGGTGAAATTACTTGTTAGGTCGTTGGCGGAGCTGCTTGCGAATCCATTTCGGATCGCGCCGCAGATCTAGAATGGCAGCGACGAGCGTGTCATTGCCGCGCTCGCGGTAATAGATGCCGAAGCAGAAGCGAGATCCTAGCATTCGAAAAAATCCAAAGTGTTGAGTATGGACGCCGCTGAGCTCCCGCAGATCGAGAATGTCCGCTGTGATCGACTCGGTAAAGTAGTCGCCGATCCCTTGCTGTTGTGCGTCGTAGAAGTCTCTCGCTTGTTCAATGTCTTCTGCTGCCTCTTCAAGGATAATGATTTTTCTCAACGACGTAGGCGCTCTTTCAGCTCATCGATGGTTAGGAACTTTGCTTCACCCGAGTCGATCTTCGCTGCGCGTTCCGCGAGAACTTCGCCATGCCAGGCCGGCGACTTGATATCGTCCTTGTTCTCGATGGAGTCCCAAAAACACATGGCGAGCTCGAAACGCTCAGCATCTGTTAGCCGCGTCAGCTCCTGCTTGATCTCGGCGACACTCATTTCTGATTCGCTTCCCCAGAGCCGCTGATGGCGACCGCGGCGTCTTCGGCGCGCTCGCTCGGCGGATGTTTGGAGTGTTCAACTTTGCCGGACGATGCTTTTGACGCTTCGGCGCCGGGCTTCGTTGGAGTGACGTCTCCGGCGCGCTCGGCGCGGGCGGAGATTTGGGCTTCGGCGCGATGGGTTCCGGTCGCGGTATCGGAAGAAGTCTTCGGCGAGGGCGCCGAAGACAACACGCGAGGGCGCGTGCGCTCCCCGGAGGAAGAGCCGTTCGATGCGTAGCGGTCGCCGAGGCCTTCCAGGATTTCCTTGATGCGGAAGGTGAGGCCGTCCGTTTTCGTCATGCTCTGGATTTTCGGTTCGCAATAACGTGCACGCAGAATGGTGGCGAGCTGTCCGAAGCCGTAGATGCCCTGGTCGTTCATCTCGACGACGACGACGCGTTTGAATTTTGCGAAGATTTTCTCGAGACCGTTCGGCAAAGGATGGATGTGGCGCAGATGAATCGCGGCCAGCTTTTGCCCGGCTTGTCGACCCTTTTTCACGGCGTCGTGGATCGGTCCGTAAGTGGAGCCCCAGCCAACGAGAAGGGTGTCGCCTTCGGCATCGCCGTAAATTTCCGGCACCGGAAGTTCCTCTGCCAGCTTCTGGAGTTTCGTGCGGCGCTTGGCGGTCATCGCCATGTGCAATTTCGGGCTGCCAGTCGGATGGCCCATCTCGTCGTGCTCGAGACCGGTGACGAGTGGGTATTTGCCATCGAGCATGCGGGCGCCCGGCGGCACATGCTGCGTGATGCGCTCGAGATCGTAGGGCTTGAGCGCACCTGCGCGCGGGGTGAGATCGAGCTTCGGATCCTGCATCAGCTCGGCGAGTTTCGGTTCGTCGAACGCTTCGATGCGGGTGGCGAGGGAAGTGTCGCTTAGAATAAAAACCGGCGTGCTGTATTTGCGCGCGATCGTGGCGGCTTCGAGCGCAATGTAGAAACAGTCTTCCACCGTCGATGCGGCGAGAACGACGCGCGGCGAATCTCCATGGCCGCCGTAAATCGCCTGGAACAAATCGCTTTGCTCAACGTTCGTCGGCAAGCCGGTGCTGGGGCCGCCGCGTTGGACATTCACGATGATGAGCGGCATCTCGGCCATCGATGCCCAG
>JACDHZ010000023.1 GCA_013820755.1 Chthoniobacterales bacterium | reverse complement strand
TGTCGTAGCCGGACGGCTTGCCTTGCCGGAAAGCGAGCGCGTAGAGCAACGCGAGACCGAGCGGAATTAACGCCGGCACAACTGCGCTCAGCAAAGGCCACCGCCAGACGCTGAAAAGCATGAGGAG
This sequence comes from Chthoniobacterales bacterium, assembly GCA_013820755.1. Taxonomy (GTDB): domain Bacteria; phylum Verrucomicrobiota; class Verrucomicrobiia; order Chthoniobacterales; family UBA10450; genus JACCTI01. The sequence goes on along the minus strand of JACDHZ010000023.1, from coordinate 24,616 downwards.
CGTCACGACAGCCGCGAACGCTCCGCCCGCAATGAACCAAAAGAGATTACCTTCCAGTCCCCACGTCTTGCCGGCAGAGTCGTCCGCGCTGTTCGTCTCCGTGAAGCGCAGCTCATGTGTCGCGCCAGCGCTCATTGAAACGCGCCGACATCGACGCAGGAGAGTCTCGGCGTTTTAATTGGCGGCCGAGTTGGTGAAGTCGGCCTGCTCGGGATGGCGTGCGCGAAATCCGCGACAGGCACATTGCTCTTCGACGAGATCGAGAAAGCACATCCGCGGGTGCTCGATCTCTTCCTGCAGATCCTCGACGCGGCGCGCGTAACGATGGCGAGTGGCGAAACGCTCGACCTCAGCGGCTTCTACGTCGTTTTCACGTCAAACATTGCCGCATCCGAAATCCTTACGCTGCAACATTCATCCTTCACGACAATGGAGCGTCACGTGCTCGCGAAGGCACAACGAACGTTGCGACCCGAGCTCTATGCACGCATTGCGGAGAAGCTGGTCTTCAACCGTCTGAGCTACGATGTGCAGATGGAAATCGCACGATTTCACATCGCTCGCGAACTCTCCTTCCTGCGCGATAAAGGTTTTCACCTCATCGCCGGCCAGCAGGTAGTGTCGTTCCTGATGCAACGCGGCTTTCATCCGCGTTTGGGCGCCCGTCCGCTGCGCGATGCGATCGAAAAACATCTGCGAGGCGCAGTCGTCGACGCCACGCTCGCCGAGATCGGCGGGCGCTCTGGCGAAATTATTGTACGCGGCAATGAACTAGTTCTGCGACGGAGAGAATCGCACCCGTGAACGCTGCGCTCACACCCCCCAAAATCGAAGCTCATCCTGCCTAGACGCAAGCATCCCCGGCATCCATTGATCGTCGTCTTGAGTGCCTTTCCACGGTTCAGCCGTCGCAGCGACGTGTGCCCTCCATCGGTAGTGATTGTAAGCGCCAAGAATGTTTACTGCGTGCGCTTGAGCAAGCTCCTTGTCTCCTCTGACAATGATAAAGTTTTCGTCGTTCTTGGAGCTGGCGCTCGTTGAAAAATTGTGACTGCCGGTGACGACCGTGGGGTCGTCGGAGAAGGGATCAATCACGAGCACCTTGCTATGGATGATGGCGAATCCTATTTGACTAAGGAATTCATTGCGCGCCACCTCCGCAGCCCAAAAAGCGAATGGATGTGCAACCCCTCCCGGTTCGAGCACCTCGAAGCTCGCCGTGTGCGCCAGTCCTCCCGTGCTGATCAAACCGATCTCTACTTCGCTTTCGTCGACGGCTGGCAGATCGCTCACGACTCCGCGCACATATAAGTTTGGATTGGCTGCCGCAGTAAGGGCGGCTGGAAGCACCCCAGTCCCGCCGGGCTTAAACATCAGGAACAGCAGACCCTCTTGCGCACGCGACGCTTCCGCACGCAGGACGTCAAGATCGACTCCTCGACGTGTTCGGGAAAACCAAATGGAGGAGCGGATGGATCCGGCGATGTTTGCGCCGGCGTCCTTTGCGATACTGTTTTCGTCGATAAGAGCGGCCGGAAAGTCGCTGCCGGCGTTGCGAAGCCGATGCCATTGCTCGAGGTAGACCGACGCCACCGAAGCATCTTCGATCCGCAATCCATTGTTGACTTGGGTGCACAAGCCAGTGGGCGTCCAGTTCATACTGCCAGTCCAGGCAAGTTGCGCAGTTTGGTGGCTGTCCGTCACGACGAGGAACTTGTTGTGGCCCAGCGCTCCCGGCGAGATGAAGCGGTTGGTCGCTTCGACATCAACACCGGCGTCCAATAACTTTTTCCGTCCGCGCTCGTTCTGGTCGCGTTCGCGAGCTTCGGCGGTCGTCTCGCCTTTGGCTTTCGTGATTGAGCCGTTAGCTAAAACAACGTGCCCGCGCACTCCGAGAGCGCATAATGCCGCAATCAATTCGTCGTCGTCCAACTCATAGAGGGCTGCAAAAACGTGCCCATCCGCGCCCGCGTCCTCGATCATGCGCAGTGCTGCCAAACGCAAATCGCCGCTGAGAAATCGACGGATCACCTGATCGTCTTCGTCCCTGATCTGAGCTTTGAATTGCGCCAGAGTCAGATTCCGCGCCTTCAAATACCGTCCCATGAACTGGGACATCACAAAGCCGCGATTGAAATAGGCCTTGTACGGCGAGGTACCCGACGCACCGAGAGTATGTTCCGCGCTCCAGGGACTGCTTTCAGTTTCGAGCAGTTCGAGCGGACTCGCGGGGGTGTCACGGAAAACCGGGATCACGCGGTACGACACCGTGTCGCCCGAGTCGGCGGTGTGATCGGTCCAGGTAAAAGACTGAAAGGGCCATTCTGTGGACGGTTTCATTCGTCGATGGCAGGAGCATCGTGCGACGCCTCATTTGCAAAATCGACGCGGTTACGAAGGAAACTTTGCTTCATCACGCCGGCACGGTTTCGTCGACGCTCGATAGCGAAACCGCGGCACTTCGCGAGAGGCCCGTTCAAATTCCAAGCGAGGAGTGCGTCGTCTTCGTTGCAATAAACTGCGAGTCTCGTTGGCATAACGCCCCGGAGCGTACGTCTTTTCGGTTGGGGTCGTCCAGCCTATGTAATGCAGTTGATCAACAAGCCTGCGGACGCGTATTCCGCGGTTAAGCTTTCTCTTCGGCTAGGCACCGGCATCTTTCGCGTGAATCGATAACGACCGGTCTGTGGCGAGCGAGCACAGTCAAGGTGGAGCGCAGTGTAGCGAGCAATACCTTTACGGCGCGCAGCGAGGCATATAATCGAGAGGCGATCCACGCGGCGTTGCGCCAGCCTGCGATCAGCTCCAGCTGTGATGATCTGCGCACCCGTAGCGGAGCGGCCGGCTTCCGCAGGGATCAGGGTCGGAAGGCCGCGAGCGACGGGAGGACGGCGCAGATGATCACCACCACAAACTCTTCAGCAAACTCGGAGTCTGTGCCGCAGGCACAGTCTCCCCGCGGCGCAGCCGCATCAAAAGCGTCGCGTTCTGCGACCTAAGCTATCCGGAGTTACCTTCTCGAAGCTGCCAGATCATCTGCCAGAGCCGGTCAGTTTCTCCGCGCTCAATAACCTGAAGGGGCGTTGAGCCATCGAACTGTTTGTTAGGCCGTTGCATCCACTCGCCGATCGCCTTGGCTTTAATGATGCCGGCCAGTGCGTCGAATAGTCGGGTTACTTCTTTGATTTTTTGCGCGCTCGAACGCTGAGGCGGAGTGCCAGCATTCCAGTATGACACCGTTCGGGGCGACGCCCCTGTTACACGGCTGACGGCTTCATTCGATAAGTTGTACTTCCGCGACAATCGCCGCACATCCGAGCTTTCCGCAGGTTCCGCCATGAGCTTTGAGACGGAAGCGTGGCTAGTTCCATTCCTGCCGGACTTCTTCAGCGGCGTCGCCGCTGCGCTCTTACTGACTCCGGATTTCTTTCCCAACTTCATATGAATATTATTGCATGCAATATTGCAGGTGTCATGCCAAGCATTTTTTCAATTCTTCTTCTCCAAGAAGTCGCATTTCCTCGGCCGCGCGCAGGCGATCACGAAACACTACGAGATTGATGCCGTCCGCTACACGGACAGACGGACAGATGAACGCGCTCATGCCGTTGTTTCGTCCCGCGCGTCCTAATGCCTGGCAGAGCGTCTCGAATCCGCTCTGGTTGATTCGGGAGAAGTTTTCCTGCATCCAGTCCGTTAATTTCAACCAGGCTGGCAGGTCGCTCCGGGTAAGATCGATTACGCGCGAGAGATTCCACTCGATGCCGCAGGTGAGGCGCGGCTTCAGATCGTCCGGCGACAATTCATAATCCTCCGCGAGCCGGAACGCTTCCTCGGCCGCAGTGCCTGGCCGAGTGCTGGAATAAATCACCGGAAAAGTTTCTGGAGCATTCCACCGCCCGCCATATTTCAGGCTACCTTCGCCGCTCAGGATCTGTTCGGGCGACGCGTGCTCCAGTTCCACTGCACGGAAAGTCACTCCTTTCCACGCCGACAGCTTCGGAGAGATTTTGCCAAGCCGGTAAACGAACTCGGCATAACGGGGGTTTGGCCGGACGTTCATTGAGAGGCGATCTTCTTGATTACACGCCGCGACATCGCGGCCTTTTAGTACGTTACACCGGTTATCCATCAGAAATGCTCCGGCTTGGAGCAGCGCACTGAGCTTCCCCGTGATGATCTGCGCACCCGCAACGGAGCGGGCCGGCTTCCGTAGGGGATCAGGGTCGGAAAGCCGCGCGAGCGACGTGAGGACGGCGCAGATGATCACGACCACAAACTCTTCAGCAAACTCGGAGTCTGTGCGGGAATTAGGTGCAGGCACAGTCTCCCCGCGGCGCGGCCGCATCAAGCGATTCACACCATATCGCATCCGACTCGGGGAAGCGCGTTGCTGCTGTAGTGCTTTCTTGCTGTACGACTGTCCCACCGGCTGGTGTGGACACGCTTTGGTGACCAATTTTGGCTTCCGTCCGCGTCACGCTGTCATTACAAACTGTGGATCAGGCGAGAACACACGCAGCGCCGCGCTGCCAGTAGCCCAATCATCACTTGGTTCGTATGTTGATTGCTCCGTTGAATTCTTTGGCTCCTCATCATCGGCTAATCCCGATATACGGGGTGTCGTCTTGTTTTGATGCACTTCCCATGGCAGCCCGGCATTTCTCTAAATCCGACATTAACTTCCGCTTTTCAGGCCACGAAAGTTTTCCCCTGCGTTACGCGTGGCTGCCGAAGGCGGCCTTCGCGATCGACGGTTCCGAGGACGCGTTTGTCGACGAAGAAAAGGCGATGGTCGACCTTGGCCTGGGTAAAAACATGGTTCGTGCGTTGCGGTTCTGGGTCCAAGCCATAGGTATTGCCGAATTGGTCGGACAACGTCTGAAAGTCACAGATTTCGGGCATGCAATTCTCCTCAACGAAAGTGGCGATCCATACTTGGAAGACGTGCGAACGCTCTGGTTGCTCCATTGGAAATTAGCAACACACGTCAACGAGCCGCTGTTCGCCTGGGACTACATGCTCAACCGCTGGCAGGAACCGGAGATCGCTCGGTCTCGCGTCATCCGAGTCTTTCAATTCGAGGCCGAAGCGATGGGGCGGAAGCTTTCGCGCGTCACAATGGAGCAGCATTTCGACGTTTTCATTCATACATACATCCCGACGCGTGGCCGCAAGGCCGAGGTGCAGGAGGACAGTCTTGATTGTCCACTGGTGCAGATCGCACTGCTTGAGCAGGTCGGTGAACGCATTCCCGAAAATTCTACGAAAAGCGAGGCCATCTATGCATTCCGCCGCGACGAAAAACCGGAAATCTCGCCTGGTCTATTCTGCTATTGCCTCAACGATTTTTGGAACGCGCGCCACGGAAACGAGAAAACGATTTCTTTCAAAGAAGTCGCTATGGGATACGGCTCGCCCGGCCAAATCTTCAAGTTGCCGGAAGCGGATGTTCGCGAGCGGCTTGATGCGATAGCAAGCGATTCGGACTCGGTTTTCGAATTCGAAGAGTCGGCGGCGTCACAAACGGTGATCCGGCGTGAACGGCCCGCTGACGTAGAGATGTTAAGATTTATTTATGACCAGCAAACCATCGCGGTCTGAAAAGATTGCAGATCTGTTTGATATCAAGGCGCGCTACTCGCGCTCTGCGAATCTCGAACGCGACTTTGCTGATCCGACGGCACTGGATGGGTACATCCCGACTGAGCACTCGAAACAGACAGCGCATCGTCTTGTTGCTGGACTAAAGGAAAACTCAAGCCAGCGCGCGTGGCGCATCACGGGCGAACGCATTTGGTAAAGGCTTTCGGCGTGCTGCCTTTTCAAGCGCGTCAATCGCATGACTTCGGCGTCGATGGTGGCTTTCTCAATCACGAGCGGATTGCCTGACGCGATGGCTTTCACTTCGGCGTAGGTGAGCGCGGCCGAGTCTACGTCTTCTGCGCGACGGACCGTGGCATCGCCGGTCATGACTTGCGCGATGAAGCGGCATTTCGTTTCCAGCGTTTGCCACATGTAGGCGTCGAAACTGCCTTCGGTGACGTAGCGGAAGATCTTCACGTACTCGTTTTGGTTGCCCTGGCGGATGATGCGACCTTCACGCTGCTCGATGTCGGCAGGACGCCATGGCGCATCGAGATGATGCAGCGCAACGAGCCGTTTCTGGACGTTGGTGCCTTCGCCCATCTTTGCCGTGCTGCCGAGAAGGACGCGCACCTTTCCTTCACGGACTGAGTGGAACAGCGACGCTTTGGAGGCGTCGTCAGTCGCGTCTTGCATGAATGCGATCTCGTTCGCCGGGATATCGCGAGCGATTAGCTTCGCGCGAACGTCGTCGTAGACCGAGAACCACCGGCTGCCTGGCTGCGGTGTAGAGAGGTCGCAGAAGACGAGCTGTGCGCCTTTGGTCGATGCAGAGTCGAGCCAGATTTGGTGGATCTTCTCGACGGCATAGTTCGTTTTCGAATCGGGATTGTCGCGGACGTGCGGGAGAACCAAGCGCATATCAAGCGCGGCTTTGCGGCCTTCGGTGGTGATCTTCAGCATGTTGTCGTCGCGCGGATCGACTCTCCCGCTTTTGATCTTCTCTGTGCGTTTTACAAGCTGATCGACGAAGCGTTTCAACTCGGGGGTGCTCGGCGCGCTAACAGTGATTGGGCGGCCTTGATCGAGCTTCGGCACTGGCAGCTTGAGCATCTCCGCAGTTTGCACGTCAGCGACCTGACGGTACTGCTGCATCAGCTCGGGCACATTCACGAAGCGCGCGAACCGGCTTTGCAATCGGTAGCCGCTCCCGTCCGGGCTGAGCTCCATCGACGTGACAGCTTCACCGAATGTTCCTGCCCAAGAGTCGAAGTGCTGAAGTGAATTGCGGCGCAGCGTGTTCATTTGCAGGTAACGCTGCATGGTGAACATCTCAGCCATCGTGTTTGAGATCGGCGTGCCGGTGGCGAACACCACGCCGGCGCCTTTGTTCCGTTCCTGGATGTGCTGGACCTTCAGGAAGAGGTCGAAGGCACGCTCTGATGCAGTCTGCGGCAAACCCGCGACACGCGTCATTTTCGTGACGTAGAAGAGGTTCTTGAACTTGTGCGCTTCGTCGATGAAGAGGCGATCGATTCCGAGTTCTTCGAACGTGAGTGTGTTGTCTTTCTTTTGCTCGGCGGAGAGACCTTCGAGCTTTGCGCTCAGCCGCTTCTTCACGCGCTCAAGCTCTTTCACAAGTCGCGTTCCGCGATCAGCGCGCTCTTCGCGAATCGCCGTTTCGATTTCGTCGATCTGGCGCGCGATGAAGTCCCGACGTGTATTGAGCGAGACCGGAATCTTCTCGAAGCTCGAATGCGTAACGATAACGGCGTCCCAAGTGCCGGTAGCGATTCGACTGAACAACCGCGCCCGTCGTGACGCTTCGAAATCGTCTTTGCCGGCAACGAGAATATTCGCAGTCGGATAGAGCGTGAGCAGTTCAGACGAGAACTGGGCGAGCATGTGATTCGGCACGACGAACATCGGCTTTGTCGCCAAACCGAGCCGCTTCAGTTCGATGCCGGCAGCGACCATCGTGTAGGTCTTGCCCGCGCCGACAACGTGCGCGAGCAGCGTGTTGTCGCTCTGGACGATTCGCCAGACGGCGTTCTTCTGGTGCGCGTGCAGCGCGACCTGCTGACTGCTCGCGGGAAGTGTCAGATGACTGCCGTTGAAGACGCGCAGCCGGACCGAATTGAAATCATCGTTAGATCTTCTGGTTCACGGCTACGTGCAAAGTCAAAGAGGCTGAGTTGATCGTCGCGAGTCGCGACCCTTCCATTGCGCTTGAGCATACACGGCTGACCTCCAGCGTGTAGTAGATGGAAGTTCAATGTGCTCCGTACCAGGAGCGATCATCGCAAGTGCAGCGCAAATGCCGAGAGCGGGTTGCCGCACGCCGGCAATAAAGATGACGCGGTGCGCTTTGGATTAATCGACCGACCGGCGCTCATTGCCGCGGGTCTGCACTGGTCATAACATCGCGAAAAAATTCAGCCACTTCACTGTTGATGGTGCGGTTCGTTCCGTGCGGGATACCTGGATACGTCTTGAACGTCACCTTCGTGTTCTCATTCCGGTACACAGCGGCAACCGCATTCCAGCGGTCGGGCATCATCTTTTCGCCGACGCACTCGAATATCGTTGCACGCTCTTGTTCCGAGTAGGCGTCATCGTGCAGGACGGCGTCGTTGGTGTCGTCTGCACCCATGTATGCAAATTGAGGGATTGCGTTGTAGGCCGCACGATCGAACGCACGGCCCGTGATCTTCTCAATGTCAGCAATCCCGAGCGGGAATTCCAAAGCACGGTCTTTCAACTTCGTCACCGGGAGCATTATGAACCCGTTCACACCACCAAAGGCCGCCGCCGCCACATCTTCGGGATGGAGGAATGCGAAGCGGTTCGCGAAGAGACCTGATGCGGAAAACCCGTTGATCAAAACCTTACGACTGACGGAGTGGCCCGTTGCCGCCAAGCGCTGGTCAGCGTCCTTGATCATTGCGAGCAGTTGCAGATCGAGCCGGCGCATCGGCCCTTCGGAAATCAGGACTGTGTCCCGGTCCAATGAATGGGCGTAAACGTCTTCGGCGCTGCTTGGGCGTGGGAAAATTGGAACCAAGAGAGGAATCCCGAGCGCTTTCGCGACGAAATTGCCAACTGAGCTGTCACGAGCCAGCGCGATCGCGGCAGTGCGATGCACATCTAAATCGTCGTCGGGACGGCCAGTGTTGTTCGGCTCGACCAGGAGGTAGCTGTAATTGTTTGACTGTGCGGATTTCGGTACGAACACCAGATATCCGAAATTGAATCCTCTGCTCGGATCAGCCGTCACCTCGGTCAATGCATCTCCTTCGGTGGCAGGAAGGGCGACGTGACCAGCGGTAAGCGTGCACGGAATGCCCGCACACAAGCAGACGAGCAGCATGATCAAAAGCTGTCTCATTCGGGAGGAGGTTGTTTTGGATGCGTTCGATCAACGATGCGGACATTTCGGCAAGCTTCATCAATTCAAAAGCCTGGCGACGTTCGGCAAAGCTTCCGAGGTTGTGCCGAATCGCAGATCGGCACTGCCGGATTATTTCTTCGCCGGTTTGTTGCCTTTCGGCTTGATACTGTGTTCCTCGGATTTTTGGTGGCCGACATTTTTCTCGCGGCCTTTCGTCTGCTGGCTCGTTGTGCCGGCATCGGCTGCCTTACGACCCGCGATTTGTTGAATCCGGGACTTTCTTTCGCCTTGTACTTGTTCTTCGTCGCCATAGATTGAGCATGAACAAAACCGGCCTGAACGACAAGGCTAACGCGAAACTGGGTACGAGCTCGTCCACGACGACTCGTCCGAGGAAGCCACGCGTCTTTTAATTAAGGCGGTGGGCATACGCTCCGCTGTCCGACGGCGGGATTTTCAGCCTGATCTTGCATTTCGTGTTGCTATCCCAATGGAGATGCCACCACATTCTCCTGTGGGTAACCAAATGAGGCTCAGGAACGAAGCGACGTGAAACAGAAAACCGATGTGCAGCAGGGAACGCTCGCCCTGATGGTCTTGAAGACGCTCGATGTGCTGGGACCGCTGCACGGGTATGGCGTCGCTCGTCGCATCGAGCAGATCAGTGGCGACCTTCTCTCAGTGAACCAAGGCACGCTTTATCCGGTGCTGTTGAGACTCGAGCAGGAGGGTTCGGTCGCATCGGAGTGGGGTCCCTCAGAAAACAACCGTCGTGCGCGTTTTTACCGGCTCACGCCTGCCGGGCGGAAAGCGCTCCAAGAAGAAAAACGCGATTGGGAGCAGACGGCCGCCATCGTCGCGCGCTTCTTTGATGTGAAGGCGGGGGAACTGTCGTGAAAGCGCTGAATCGATTGATTAGACGCGTTGTCAACTTCACGACCAGGCGCCGCGGCGAAGAACGGCTCAGGGAAGAAATCGAATCCCATATCGCGGCGCAGACGGAGGAGAACATCCGCGCCGGTATACTTCCCGCGGAAGCGGCCCGGCAAGCGCGGGTGAAGTTCGGAGCGACGGAGCCGATTCGGCAAGACTATCGTGCCGAGGAGGGTCTGCCGTTGCTCGAGGACCTAATGCTTGACGTTCGTTATGCGCTGCGCGTGCTGTGGAAGTCTCCCGCTTTCACGCTTGTAGGCATTTTCACTCTCGCACTCGGAATCGGAGCAAACGTCGTGGTGTTCGGAGTAGTTAATGCGGTGTTGCTGCGCCCGCTCGATGTGAGCGATCCGCACAACCTCTACCAACTTCGGCTCAAGCCATGGACGAGTGGCAAAGCGCTTACTACATCGTATCCCGCATTCGAAGACTACCGGCAGCGAAACACCACGTTCAGCGGCCTGGCCGGCTACAACGGATTTACAGGCGGGAGACTGCGCTGGGGTAACGCGGTAAAGAATGTCTCCGGCTATTCGGTCACCGGCAACTATTTCGAGTTGTTGGGCGTGCAGCCGCAGCTAGGCCGACTGGTCCAGCCCACGGATGATCGCGGGCCGAACTCAGCGCCCTACATGGTGCTGAGCGATAGTCTTTGGCGAACCGCCTTTAACGCCGATCCCAGCGTCGTCGGCACGCCTGTGCGGCTTGGCAAATATCCTTTCACAGTGGTGGGCGTGGCACCGGCGCGGTTCCACGGCACGGAGCGATTTCAGTGGCCAGATTACTGGACCCCGGTCGTGAATAACTTCGACGCGAAGTATCTGCAGGATCGTAAGGGCAGACCGTTGACGGTGCTTGGTCGGCTCAAACCGGGCGTGACGCCAGAGCGGACTGCGGAAGATCTGAGTGCAATCGCCGCGCAGTTGGCGAAGGAGTATCCGACGACAGACACCGGAGTGCCGCTGCGGCTCGTCCGTCCGGGGCTCCAAGGGGACGCCCGTGACGTCATCCGCGGATTTCTTTATGGCGTGACCGGACTGACTCTGCTGGTGTTAGTGGCGGCGTGCGCGAATCTGGCGAGCCTGTTTGCGGCGCGCGCGGCGGATCGCAATCGGGAACTGGCGCTCCGTGTCGCCTTGGGAGCGAGCCGCTGGCGGCTGGTGCGGCAACTGATGACCGAGGCGATCGTCGTGTCGATGCTGGGCGGAGCCGCGGGGCTGGTGGCCGCGACCCTGCTGCTGGGCGCGCTGAACCGGGGGCAGTCGCCGCCCCCTGGTCAGGTGGCAGTCAGCGTCGATACAGGTGTCAACCTGGCGGCTCTGCTCTTAACGCTCGTAAGCGGGCTGCTGTTCGGGATGATCCCGGCGCGGCAGGTGTGGCAGAGCAGTCCGTTGCAGGCGATAAAGAGCGGACCGGCGGATTCAACGCCGCGACGTCGGCTGTCCTTGCGCGATCTGTTGTTAGGCGCGCAAATTGCCATCTGCACGCTCCTGGTCACCGCCTCATTTGTCTCGGTGCGCGGTATGGTGCGGATGCTACACGCGCCGCTTGGGTTTCAGCCGCAGAGCGCAATGATCGCCGAAATGGCCGTGAGCGAGGAAGGCGATGTGCCGCTTGAGCAAAAGAAGAAGGCGATGCTGGAGGCGGTGCAGAGCATCCCTGGTGTTACGGCGGCGGGGACGGTGAGCAAAGTGCCCTTCACCGGCGGGCTGCGCGGTATTCCGGTTTTCCCTCCCGGGACGACAGAGTTCACGCTGAATCATTCTGTGCTGGAGCCGTATGGGCTCACGATTTCGCCCGGATACTTCGAGACTGCCGGCACCCGACTCCTGAGTGGGCGCGATGTTTCATGGCATGACACCGCCGAGGCCCCACACGTGGCAGTCGTGAACGCAACCTTCGCGCGAACGATGTGGGGCGACGCACCGGCGATTGGACAACGCTTCATCGTGTTCGACCACTTGAGGGAAGTGGTGGGCATCGTGGAGGACTCAAAATATAACGAAATCGGCGAGTCGCCGCCGCCGGCCTTCTATCTGCCGTTCTCGCAACACGAGCAGGCGAACACGACTTTTATCGTGCGGTCGCAGCGGGCGCAGAACGAGATGGCGGCAGCGCTCGAACGCACCCTGAGTGGCTTCGCGCCCGATGCGTCAATCATGGTGCAGAGCTGGCGCGATGCGATGGCCGGTGCGCTGTTTCCTTCGCGCGCAGCGGCCAGCGGACTCGGAGTCATGGGCCTGCTGGCGGCAATGCTGGCGGTGACGGGCATCTTCGGCATGGCGGCCTACAACGTGAGCCGCCGGATGAAAGAGCTCGGCATCCGCGTGGCTCTCGGTGCGCGCACGAAGCACGTGATCAGCGCCGCGGTGGGCCGGCCAATCGTGCTGCTCGGGGTCGGATCGTTCGCGGGGCTGATCCTATGCGTGCTCGCCAGCCGGTTACTGGCGCAGATTGTGTATCAGGCGAATCCGAGAGATCCAGTGGTCGTGCTCGGCGCGGTGCTAACGATGGCGCTGCTGGGCCTCGCCGCATCCGCCATTCCAGCGCTGCGGGCGCTTGCCGTCGATCCATCCAAACTCATGCGGACGGAGTGATGCGGTGAATGCGATCGCGCGACCGCGGCAGTGATCGCTCCGAGTTGGCGCAGCTCATTCCATCGGGGAGCGATACCGTCCCGGGCTCGCCAGCCGCACCCCAACGGCCATGATAGACGAAATTGATTTCGCTTTTCGGAGACGAATATTCGTATAATCGGAGTTAGATGCGGAAGGCATACCGTACGAGCGTTGACAATCTAGCGCTACGCACGGTCAGTCTTCTATGCGTCTAGTCGTTGCCGCTGTTTGCGCCACGTCGCTGTTTTGCACGCTTGCCGCGGCGCTCTCGCAGCAGCCGCAGGTGGACGCTGACCCGCTACAACTTGCAGTGCGCGCCGCTGCTGCTACGCCACAAGCGAAAGATGAGCACCCGCAGGTTACTGCTTCATTCGAATACACTCGTTCGCACCAGGAACGTCTGGTCGGCGAGCTCATCAAGCGGATCGAGTTACACGATATTAGCCAGAGGGAAGTCGAGCTCAAGACGCTGAATGAAAGCCCGATCTCAACGGTGCTTAACCTTTCGCGGTTCTTGACCAGCAGAAGATATAAGCGCGCAGACGGATCACCGCTTATCGACCTGACTTTCTGATCGCCGCTGATCGGCCTCTAACCGGGCGATACAGCGAACCGCGAGCAAACGTATGGCAGGCACACAGGCGCCGTTCTGCGGTGCCATCGAACCGCTATGATTCGACATTGGAACTACGCGGGCCCGCCATGATGAAGGCGCCGGTTTTCATGGTTGCGGTGATCACAGTCGCCGTTGGAATTCTCACCACCACCTCGGCCTCTGCCGCGTCGACGCAAGCTCCCGTTTTCGGGGAGGTGTGGCAGACGGTAAAAGACAATTTTTTCGACCCAGCGTTGAACGGAGTCGACTGGGAGGCGGCTCGCGAGCGCTACAGAAAAGAAGCGGAAGCAGCGGGTTCCCCTGACGCGTTCGCGGCTGTCGTGAATCGGATGTTGTCCGAACTCAAAACATCTCACACGCGGTATTACACGGCGCGGGAACCTGAGTATTACCAGCTCGCCGGCATCTTTTGGCCATTCGCCAGCAAGAAGCTCAAGCCTTTCCTGCGTGGTGGAACACCGCGTTACGTCGGCATCGGCGTCTCCACTGCGGAGGTGGAGGGGAAGACGTTTGTCCGCGCGGTTTTCGACGGCTTGCCTGCAGCCGCTGCTGGGGTGCGCGTCGGCGATCAGATCCTCGATGTCGATGAGAATCCGTTTCACGCGATCGGTTCCTTTTCTGCTAAAGAAAACCAGCCGGTTCAGATGCGTGTGCAACGTACGCCAGACGCCGCATCGACGACAGTGGTCACAGTGACACCCAAGTCGCTCGATCCAGCCACCATGTTCCTAGAGGCGATGAAAGCGAGTGTGCAAGTGATCGAGGAATCCGGCACAAAGGTCGGCTACGTCCACATCTGGTCGTACGCGGGCGAAACTTACCAGGAGCAGTTGGAAGACGAACTTTCGGGTCGTTTGCGCGAGGCCGACGGATTGATCCTCGATCTGCGCGACGGCTGGGGCGGCGCTAATCCGAACTACCTTTGGCCATTCGTCGCTCCGCCGCTGACGATGACGTCGATCGGGCGCGACGGAAAACGCACCGACTATCGGACGGGCTGGTCAAAGCCGGTATGCCTGCTCGTAAACGAAGGCTCGAAGAGTGGTAAGGAAGTGCTCGCTTATTACTTTCGGAAAGCCCGCCGTGGAATGATCGTCGGAAGCCGGACAGCAGGAGCAGTAATGGCTGGCCGACCATTCGTCATGAGTGATGGCAGCGTGCTTTACCTTGCGGTGAACGACGGGCTCCTGGATGGAACGCGGCCGGAAGGAAATCCCGTGGTGCCTGACTTGGAGGTCCCGTTTCCGATCCCCTACGCAGAAGGAGGCGATCCGCAGAAAACGGCAGCAATAGCTGCGATCGTGAAAGCCGTTCGTGGGAAGCAGCCTTCGCCGTGAAATCCAAAAATCCCATCTAAGCCATGCAAGCTCTATTTGCTCGACGTCGCCTCGACAAATCCATTGTCTTCGTCGCGGCGCTGATTATCGCCGCAACCACCGTCGCGCGATCCGACAAGAAGCCAGGCTATCCGCCGACGTTAAGCGGCGGCGCGCCGTGCGGCTCGTGTAATGCGCCGGAGAAACTATCGGGGAAAACGGTGATTCCGCCGGAGAAAGAACCGGGCGAGCCATTGGTCATCACTGGAAAAATTTTTCAGCCCGATGGAAAAACGCCGGCGGAAGGCATGGTGCTCTGGGTTTATCACACCGACCGGACCGGCTACTATAACGAGCAGGATGACGCTAGCCATCCGCGGCTTAACGGTTGGATGAAGATCGGCGCGGATGGCAAATACGAGTTTCGCACGATCCGGCCGGGAGCGTATCCGCATAGGTCCACGCCCGCGCACATTCATGCGCACGTTTACGGGCCGCGATATTCGGAACGCTCGATCGACGATTACTGGTTCAAAGACGATCCGCGGATCAACGAGAAGGAATTGAAGAACGCTGCCGATAACGGCGGACATCCCGTCGTCGTCGATCTCAAGCGCGGCAGCGACGGAGTCTGGCGCGGCGTTCGCGATATCAAGCTGCAGGGCGGTTAGTAAACCGTCACGAAAGTGGGGCTTTTGACCAGCAGCCGAGTCTGACCACACGAGGGCGTCTGACTGACAGGGCGTCGCTTCCGCGTTGAGAATCTATCGCTCGCAAGCAGGATCGATCGCATCGTAGCGTCCGCTATTCCGGCCCTCCGGGCGCTTGCCTTTCGCTTCGGCAGCAGTGATCGGCTGAGCGTCGCAGCTCCTCCCATCGTGGTGCGATAACGTGACGCCGCATCCTCACCGCCGCTGGATAAACCATTCCACCTCGGCTGAGAGCGTGTGTGCTCCGGAGTCGTCATGGAGGTCCACTGTGATGGCAACAATCGATCTGCCTTTCCGAGCGAGCTCCTCTGTGAGCCGCTCAAGACTGTCGGCGGCCAGCGATGCCGTGGAAGTGATCGCGCCGTTCGCTGGCCTGCGGAACTTCGCTTCGATGCGCCGAACAACGGCTATCACCTGATCGGCCGATCCGAGACTCCTCAGTAGACATTCGCCGCTCGATGCCTCTGCGAGCGCAAGCTGCGCGCTCGCGTGGACTGTCCCGAGGTGGTTCAGGTAATGCGCGCCAGCCGGAAGCCGAAGCAGCTCGGAGGGACCGCTGCCGGCCTGTATGCCGAGAAATGCGTTGAAGGGAAGTTCTGTGACGCTGGTTTTCATGGCAGCGGTGGCGGTATGCACTCCGCGGGACGGGATTTTCTTTGCTCGTGCATGAGGAACTCGTTTCCGTCTCAATCCGCTACGATTCTAAACCGGCAGATATCGGTCTCGAAGGTATCGCCAACCAGCTCGTCGCTATGGCTTCGCAGGCGGGCCACTTCGCTGTCGAGATCGGCAACCTCAAATGCGACGAGCGCGCCGCGAACCGGTGACGGATGATCGGCGTCAGCCTTTGTGATGACGAATGTCGTCCCGCCAAGATCGTATTCGATCCACTCGCCGTTTATCTCCGCACCGCTCGTTCTAAGCACGAGGTCGTAGAAAGCGCGAGACGCAGCAATGTCGCTGACTGGATACGCGACAAAAGCGATCTTTGTATTCATATCACGACAAGTTTTTCCACGTTGGCCAACGTGATGGTCTGCAGGATGAAACCAAAGGTGAGCGCCGGCGCCAAGCACCACGTCAGATTCTGCGACGAGCGGCGTTGTGAGAGCCGATGCGGCGGCGATACTTAGCCGGTGAAAATCGCAGTTCTCTTCGGCGGGACGAGTGCTGAGAGGGATGTCTCAATAGCAAGCGGCAGCCAGGTCGTGCAGGCGCTACGCGAAGCTGGTCACGAGGTCCTCGCGGTCGATACGGCTCGTGGGCTGTTGAACGCCAGTGACGAAAAGCGGTTCCTGACGAGTGGCGTGGCGGCTGAGCCGCCGAAAGAAGACGAACTGGCGATCGTGCGATCGGGATCCTCCGAGCTGACGAAGTCCGGTGCGTTGAAAGACGTGGATGTCGTGTTTCTGGCGTTGCATGGCGGCACGGGAGAAGACGGCACCATCCAGGCTTTTCTCGATCTGGCAGGAGTCGCATACACCGGGACCGGGCACGCGGGCAGCGGCGTGGCGATGGACAAAGATGTTTCCAAGCATCTGTTCCGCGCTGCAGGAATTCCAACGCCTGATTGGTTGATGGCACCGGCGGAAGCGCAGCAAGTTGCGGATGGCCTCGGCTTTCCCGCGGTGGTGAAGCCGAACAAGCAGGGCTCGACGATCGGCCTCACCGTTATTCGACGCGCCGAAGATCTGGCGGCCGCAGTCGAAATGGCTCTGCGACATGACGATGAGGTCATGATCGAGCAGTTTATCGAAGGCCGGGAGTTCACCGTCGGCATTCTGCGCGACCAAGCTTTGGCAGTAGGTGAGATCATCCCGGTGCGCGCCGAGATTTTCGATTACGAGAGCAAATACCAAATCGGAGGCGCACGGGAAATCTTCCCAGCGGATATCGACGAGGAGAGCGCGCGCGTCGTTTCGGCGCTGGCGCTGCGAGCTCATCAAGCGCTCAAACTTACTGACTACAGTCGCGTGGATTTTCGAAGGAACGCGGAAGGCGAATTCTTTTGTCTGGAAGTGAACACGCTCCCCGGGATGACCGCGACGAGCCTTCTTCCGCAATCGGCCGCCGCGGTCGGCATCAGTTTCCCTGCGCTGTGCGACCAGATATGCAGACTCGCGATCGAGAGGCATGGCCGGAAACGCAAATGAAGCTCGGTCGCGCTGGAAGCTGCGCGGCTGCGGCTGCAGAATCCGCGCGATCGGATTCGATCTGGGCGATACGCTGATTTGCTACGCAGACACGCCGCTTAGCTGGTCCTCCCTCTACTCCGAAGCTCTCTCCTGCGTTGCAGCAGCCTGCGAAGCGAACCCGCGCGCCGAAGACGTGCACCGTGCGCAGGAGATTCTCGCCTCGTACAACACCCGACTCACGCCGCGCTCACACGAAGTCGCCGCGTCTACCGTCCTCGGCGAAATCCTTGTGGCGTGGCGAGTTGATCCAGACGTCCAACTCCATGCCGCAATCGAGGCGTTCTTCGCCTTCTTTCAGAGGCGGATCGCACCTTCGGAGGTAGCGGTGTCTGTTCTTTCCGGACTTCGCGCGCGTGGAATGCCGATCGGGATTCTGACCGATGTGCCGTATGGAATGCCACGACGGTTTGTGGAGAACGATCTTTCGACCGCCGGCATCACAGAGTTTGTGGACGTATTGTTGACGTCGCACGACGTCGGAATGCGTAAGCCAGACCCGGCCGGATATATTGCTCTCGCTTCGCAACTCGGCGTACCGGCGGAAGAACTCCTCTACGTTGGCAATGAGGAGAAAGATATCGCCGGCGCGAAAGCCGCAGGAGTGCAATCAGCCCTGCTCATGAGCAATGGAACGTCGTGTCCCGTTTGGGGGCAGACCGTCACGTTGGCATCGCTTGATCAACTTTTGGCAATTAGCGACTGATCGCGCACTCAAACCTCGTTTGGGCTGAGCGTATGCAGATATGCGTTGCGGATGCTGTCTTGCCGCATCTCATCCGAGCGCATATACCGGAGCAGTGCTGGCGACGATTCTGCCGGATTTGCGCTTCACGCTTCGGCTGCTAGCGAAATCACCGGCGTTCACAGCGGTCGCGGTGCTTACGCTTGCGCTGGGGATCGGTGCGAACACCGCGATTTACAGCGTTGTTCATTCCGTCTTGCTTCGTGCGCTCCCATATCCACAGGCTGATCGGCTGGTTGCGCTATCTGAAACTCGGCCGGGTGGCGACGATTCAATCGCTTACCCAAACTATCGAGACTGGCGCGCGGCGCAGCACACGATGGAGGACGTGGCAGTCTATCGACGTGATGATTTTAACCTCACGGGCAATGGGGAGCCGGAGCGCTTCTCGGGGCTCTTTGTCACAGCGAGCTACTTCGAAGTTCTCCGCGTCCGTCCGCTACTTGGCCGCACCTTCACTGACACTGAGGATGATACGCCCCGATCGAATCCTCTGATCCTGAGCGAGCGCCTTTGGCGCACGCGTTTCGGATCCGATCCGAACGTTCTCGGTCGAAAGCTGAGCTTGAACGGTATCGGCTATGAGGTGGTTGGCGTTGCACCTAATAGTCTGCTCACTCGGAGTAGCACCGATCTTTATGCGCCGCTGGGCTTTTACGCCGACAGACCATATCTCCACAATCGTAGCTTCCACGCCGATTTTTACGGCATCGGCCGCCTCAAAGCGGGAATACCGATCGAGCAAGCGAACGCTGATCTCCAACTTGTCGCGCAGAATCTGGCAGTACGGTATCCCGATTCTAACACCGCTCGGGGTGTGAAGATCGTGCCCCTTCGGGAGACGATCGTCGGCGAATATCGCTCCATGCTTCTCCTTCTGCTTTCCGCGGTTGCGCTGGTGCTTGTAATCACCTGCGCTAATGTCGCGACTCTCCTGCTGGCGCGAGCGGCCGCTCGACGGAAGGAGATAGCGCTCCGTGTTGCGCTCGGAGCTACGCGCCAGCGGATTATTGGACAGCTTCTCACCGAAAGTGTGGTTCTCTCGCTCCTCGGCGGAGTTGTTGGCCTGGCGTTGGCATTCTGGAGCAAAGACGCCATCGTTGCGCTAACGCCGCGCGACGCTCCGGCTTTTCAAGCTGTGGCTCTGGACGGCGGAGTGTTGGCATTCGCCGCGGCTCTCACGTTTGTAGCGGGCCTCGCATTCGGAGCTATTCCCGCGTGGAAGCTCTCTCGGACTGAGCTGCACACGGCAATCAAAGGAAGCGATGCTCCGCTACCGCAACATCGCTACTCGTGGCTTGTTGCGGGACAAATCGCACTCGCTTGCGTCATCCTGACGAGTGCCGGCGTTTTAACCAAGAGCTTCCGTGCCCTGCACAATCAGCCGGTCGGCTTTGACGCCACTCACCTGCTCACCGTCGGGCTCAAGCTTCCCGGGATGAAGTACAAGTCTCCGTACAAAAGAGAGGCCTTTTTCAACCAACTCCTGCAGGAAGTCGAAGCTCTCCCTAGTGTCAGCAGCGCAGCGATTGGCAATAACATTCCATTTCACGGCATGCGGGTGCTGGAACCGTTTTCTGTCGCCGGGCGGCCACAGCCTCGGCCGGGCGAAGAGCCGAAAGCAGAGATCGTCGCCGTTTCGCCTAATTACTTTCGTACGATGGGAATTCCACTCGTTTCAGGGCGAGCGTTCCAAACTGAGGATGGGCTCGAGAAACCCGAGGTAGTCGTAATCGATGAGAGCCTCGCGAGAAGATTCTTTCCAAACCAGGATCCTATCGGTCAACAGCTCATCGACCTCGGCGCGGACAATCCCGGAGTGCCGGGAACGTTGTCGGCGTGGTCCCGCCTGTGCGCGATGAGCTGGGGCCACAACCGACAGCCCCGAAGCTCTATCGCCCCGAGGCGCAGCGACCTGACCTCGCGTTCACTCTGCTTGTCCGCACCAAGGGTTACCAGCTAGCTTCTCTTCCAGCGATACGCGAAGCGATTCGGAAGCTCGACGGCGATCTTCCTGTTTTCGCGACACGATCGATGGAGGAAAGTGTAGTGGCCTCTTTGAGCACGCAGCGTCTATGCGCGATCCTAGTGGGCGTGTTCTCCGCCCTCGCGCTTTTGTTAGCAGCCATCGGCCTTTACGGTGCTCTCGCTTACTCCGTTGGTCAGCGTACGCGCGAGATCGGAATCCGCATGGCCTTGGGCGCGACTCGCAGCAATGTGCTTCGTCTGGTTGCTAAGCAAGGGATGATGATGGTGGGAATCGGGCTCTGTGTTGGAGCCGCTCTTTCGCTCGTGTTGAGCCGCGGTTTGGATCGGTTCGTGTACGGTGTGACGTCGCGCGACCCTGCGACAATGGTGCTGGTGATGCTTGTGCTTTGCGCGGTGGGCGCGATCGCCTGTTGGCTGCCCGCGCGCCGAGCCGCAAGTGTCGAGCCGTTGGACGCTCTTCGGCAGGAGTGAGCTTCAACGATGGGAGCAGCGCCGAACTCCTATTCGCGTCAGTGGTTCGATTTCTTTCATGCTCCGATCGACGAGGCCCGGACGGCTCAAGAAGTGGCGTTTATTTCACGTTGTGCGCCGCTGCCGGAATTCCGACGAGTTGTCGACGTGTGCTGCGGGATGGGACGGCACGCGCGCGCACTTTCCGGGATTGGTTACTGCGTCGTCGGTATCGATCGCGACGCTCACGCAATTGCGAAGGCGCGCGAGCTCGGCGGCGGACCAACTTATGTGCAGGCCGACGTACGCGAATACTCACCGGAACCGGAGTCATTGGACCTCGCGATCGTCATGTCGCAAAGCTTCGGCCATTTCGACGCGGCACGAACCTCCATATCCTCTCCCAACTGAGCGACGGAATGCGGACAGGCGGGCGCATCATCCTCGATTTATGGAGCAAAGAATTCTTCGCAGCTCATCAAGGTGAGCGTGAATTCAACACTGCCGCTGGCGTGGTTCGGGAGACCAAACGCGATCGGCTGTTCGTGCATCTTCACTATCCTGACGGAGGTGAGGATCGTTTCGAATGGCACTTGTTCTCGCCGGCAGAGATGGACGGGTTCGCTGGCTCGATCGGATTGAGAACGATGTTTTCGTGCACCGATTTCAACTCCGCTACGCCTTCGTCCGCAACGAAGCGCGGCTTCAATTCGTATTGGAACGGGAATGAAAGTGATCTCCCGATTTCCCGCTCCGGCACCTCGATCTGGTGTGTAGCGGGCGGCCCCCTTCGTGCAGATTTGCGATCTACTGTTTTTCGTTTCGTGACACCTTGCAGCGGGCCCGCTGTCGCTGAGTTTGTGAGTCGTAAGCCAATGTCTCAGGCAATGCAGCTTGTCCGCCCGGGCCTTGAACACCTTCCCGGCTATGTCGCCGCGCTCGATCGCGGCTGGTCTCCCGACAACGAGCGAGGCGAGGCAGCCACGCGTGAGGAGTTGGCACGTATAAAGGCCGATGCACTCGCGTTTCTGGACAGCATGGAGGACTCCGAGGCGAACGGAGCGGCGGTAACTCTCCCGGACGGTTCAGTTGCCCAGCGTCTTCCCGGTTATAAGCGCTGGCTCTGGGACGGCGAGTTTTGCGGAAGTATCGGGTTTCGGTGGCAGCCGGGCACTACCGAACTTCCGCCGCACTGTCTCGGCCACATTGGTTATGCGGTCGTCCCTTGGAAGCAGGGGCTGGGCTATGCAAAGTGCGCTCTCCGCCTGATGCTCGTCGAGGTCAGAGCCCTTCGTCTGCCATACGTTGAACTCACCACCGATCCAAACAACATTGCGTCCCAACGCGTCATCGCCGCTAACGGAGGCGTTCTCGTCGAGCACTTCACCAAGCCTCGGCAGTTCGGCAGCAAGCCTGGGTTGCGCTTTCGCATCGCTCTACATCAAGGCGCCTAATCGGATCTCTCGAGCTCTCGGTGCGGCAATGCCGATCTCGTGCCGAGCTGGAGCGCGGCCGTTCGTGCGGACCACGTCGACGACGTCATCGCTGCGCAGATGAAGGAGCGCGGAATACCGGGAGTCGCTCTGGCCGTCGTTGAGAGCAGCACCATTGTCGGTCAGCAGGCATACGGCTGGAGCGACAAAGACTGGCAGATCCCGAACAAGACTGCATCTGGGTTGACGCCGGAGTGCTGCTTCTTCAACATCGGCGCGAGGCACGGCCGTTCAGCTTGATCCATCCTCGTATCGATTCGACCCGTCATGTTCGACCTGCGCTACAGTATTCGACAGCTCGCTAAGTCTCCGGGCTTCACCGCTATAGTTGTCGTGACGCTGGCGCTCGGGGTCGGCGCATGCACTGCCATATTCTCTGTCGCCTACGGTGTGCTGCTCCGGCCGCTCGACTATCCGGATCCTGATCGACTCGTCGCAGTAAAAGAGACGCAGTTGCCGCAGTTTCCTGAGTTCTCGGTCTCCCCTCCGAACTTTCTCGACTGGCAGCGGCAGGCGACATCATTCAGAGCGCTCGCGGCATTCTCGGGAGCGTCTCTCAACCTCACCGGCCAAACAGAGCCTCAGCAACTGCGCGGCCTGAAAGTGACCGCTCAATTTTTTGATGTCTTCCCCGTTCGGCCGGCGCTCGGCCGCACGTTCCTGCCCGAGGAAGATTCTGTCGGAAAACACCGGGTCGTGATGCTAAGCCACGCCGCCTGGCACCGCGTGTTCGGCGGCGCTCCGGACATTCTCGGTCGGCAGTTGGAACTGAATGGCGAGAGCCACACCGTGGTTGGCGTGGTTCCTCCGGGTTTTGGCTTTGGTTCGGCAGATAGCGCGGACGCATGGGTGCCAATGGCGTTCCCACCGGATCAGACGGCGAACGACAACCGCAGCATGCACCGTCTGAATGTCGCTGGTCGATTGCGAGATGGTATCACTGTCGAGGCCGCCGATTCGGAGATGAAGCTGATCGCGGCGCAGCTCGCACAGCAGTATTCGGAGTCCAACAAGGGGTGGAGCACGTTCGTGATGCCGTTGCTCGATTACATGGTGAGCGACTTCCGCCGTGCGATTTATCTGCTGCTGGGCGCTGTCGGTTGCGTATTGCTCATCGCCTGCGCAAACATCGCCAACCTGCTTCTCGCCCGCGCGACTTCACGACAGCGCGAGTTTTCGATCCGCGCTGCGCTGGGCGCCACCCGATCGCGCGTGATTGGTCAACTTCTCTCGGAGAGTCTGTTGCTCGCCGCGCTTGGCGGTTTAGCCGGCGTGCTTGTCGCTCATTGGAGTCTGCGCGCGCTCCTCGCGATTGCTCCTGATAGTCTGCCGCGCGCGCCGCAGATCGGCCTCGACCCCAAGCTGCTTTTCGTGTCGCTCGCGCTGAGCATCTCGACCGGTGTGCTCTTCGGGCTGGCGCCGGCGTGGCTGGCCGCCCACAGCGAGATCACGGATGCGTTAAAGCAAGGCGCGCGCGGTACTACGGACAGTCGTGGCCGCGGCAGATTACGGAGCAGCCTCGTCGTCGTGCAGGTGGCTTTTGCCGTCACGCTCCTTGGTGGCACCGGCCTCCTCGTGCGCAGTTTTAATCGCCTCTCACACGTCGAAACCGGCCTCAACCCAGAGAACGCAGCCATCCTCCGTCTCACCCTTCCGGAAAAGAAATACGGCGAGCCTGAGCAGCAGGCGGCGTTTGCCGAAGCCCTTCTGGGCAGGCTGCGCGCGCTGCCCGGAGTGCAGCATGCTGGCATCGCTCATCCCTTCGCTCTGCTTCAAGGCTGGACGTTCCAGTTCAGTATCGAAGGGCGGCCAACACTCCCTGAGAGTGAGATGCCGAACGCGACCTACTATGCGGTGTCGCCGGACTACTTCCGCGCAGCCGGCACCCGCCTCGTGCGTGGACGAATCTTCGGTGAGGCGGACAGCGCCAAGTCGCCGCGAGTCGCAATCATCGGCGAGACCTTTGCGCGGCAACACTTCGCCGGAGAGGATCCGATCGGCAAACGAATCAACATCGGGAATGGACCGGATGCTTGGCGCGAGATCGTCGGAATCGTCGCCGATGTGACAGAGACCGGAATCGACCGGAAGCCGAGTAGCCAGATGTACGAGCCGTTTGCACAGAATCCATATCGGTTTTTTAACGCGGTCGTCCGCACCACAGGCTCTCCTGGGGCGCTGCTCCCGTCGCTGCGTGCAGCGGTGTATGACGTCGACAAAGACCAGCCGATTGGCAGCATGTGGCCGCTGGCACAGCTTCTAAACGAGAGCATCGCGCCACGCCGGTTTGCGATGCGGCACGAAGCGCGCTACTATAAGGTAATCTGCCACTGCGGTATGTGGCTTCATCGGCACTAAATGTGAACTACTGGAGGTCGTACTGGAGCGCATTCAGGTCGAGCGTGCGATGCCGCGCGTCTCCTGTTTGACTCGAAACGCACGGATCAATTCGTCGGCTTCCTCAGGGGAATCAACACTCCGGCGCCGCCAACCAGGCAAATGCTCGAAGTGCGGAATGGATCTGGAGAAGAAGACCTCATAGTGATGATGCCTAGCTGTCTGCGTCAAGGTCGACGA
>JACDHZ010000122.1 GCA_013820755.1 Chthoniobacterales bacterium | reverse complement strand
TCCGCGCCGGTCCCGTCGAAGAAGAAAAGCTCTGATCGGCTAAGCAAAACGGTGATGCCAAACGCGCTGCGGAACATCCCGCCGGAGCCGGCATCCGCACCGGCGACTGTGTACGCGCAGACCGCGGTTGCGCCTGAGCCTGCGCGAACGCCGGTTATCCCGCGAACAGTTGCGTTTAGTAACCTTCCGCACGCGCGCGTTTCATCGAGCCTGCCGCCCGCCGTCGCGCTTGCGCTGGAGCCTAATGTGGAGCGCACCATCTCGATCGACCTCGCGGACGTCGTGAGCCAAATGCCCGCTGGGCTCGTCCGTCCGCTCGAAAATGGCGACGCGGAGCGACGTGTCTTGTTGAAGGCATCGGAGCTGGAGCGGGGAATGGCAAACGGCAGACCGACGGTTTCGGTGGAAAGCATTTACCGGCAGATGCCGGAGATTTTTTCGCGCGATATCGCGCTTGGCGATGCATCGCAGATTGCCTTGCCGTTCCAGGCTGTGCTCGAGCAGTTCAGTAAACTGCAAACGCGGTCTGATCAGCAGCGCGCGACGCGTGCGCCGCAGGTGCAGACGCCATTCCTCAAAGTCACCCAGGAAGATGGCGAACGCTTCGGCACTCCCACCGATATTGGCGAGCTCGTTGATCCGCCTACTGTGCGCGTGGAACCCGCAACAGCGGAGTCGATTGCCGCCGCGGAACCAGAACCGGCACCGACGCGAATTCCTTTCAGGCTCACACCGAACGCAACGGATGCGCTCGCACGCGAGAGAGTTCCAGCGTCGAGCGAGCCGTCGTTTTCCATACCCCCACCCGCAGCTCCTGCGCGGCCAATGCGGATTCCTTTCAAGATCACCGCGCCGTCGGAAGCTGCCCGCGCGAAACCAGAACCGTGGCCCATGAAAAAGAGCCTGGCGATGGAAACCGCAGCAACAGCGGAACCGACTGTATTCAAGCGGGACGGGGACTGCGACGTGCCGACGATCACCCTCCCGCTGAAGCCCATCCTCGAGATACTGCCGCCCATGCAGCTTACCGGCAATCTCGACGATGTGTCGTCGGACGCGCGCATAGACTTCCCATTTCCTTTGGTTTCTCCACAACTCGTCACCGGCCGAGTGACAATTCAGCCCGACCAGTTCGCAGCGGCGTTGCCGCCACAATATTTGTCCGTGTTCAACTCCTCCGCCGCAGGAGACCCGGTGGCGTTACCGTTGCAGGAAGTCCTGATGAACCTTCCTGCTGCCTCGCTGCGAATGCGCGACGACCAGGAAGAGCAGGAGAAAGGCGCGGATTTTGAGACGCCTTTTTCTGCGAAAGCAGCGGAAGACGCGAAGCGGTTCAAGGTACCGGCGACACCGGTGGCGAAGGCGAGCGTAATCCAATCGACGGGGCGCAGCTGCCGCAGCTCGAAGCGTGGCGACGATTGAAGAGGTTCCCATCGTTGCAATTACGCCGGCAGAGACGGAATCAGCTCCAGCGATGCGTATCGTGCCAGTGCGGGTAATCGAAGCGGCAAAGCCCCGAGAGCGTAATGTGCTCCAGATGGCGCTCGATACCGATGAGACGCTCGACGCGAAAGCGGTCGTCGCTCATATCGGCAAATTGGATGGCGTGGAGGCGTGCGCGATCATGTTCAATGACGGACTCAGCCTCGCCGGCGACATGCCTGAGCGCTACGAAGCGGATGGGCTTTGCGCAATGGCCCCGTCGCTGTTGCGGCGCGTCGAGAATCACATGGTCGAGACGCAACTCGGTGCATTGCGGGCGATGACGCTTTCCTGCGCAAAAGGCGCGATCACATTCTTCATGCACGACCATCTTTGCCTCGCCGCGTTGCACAAGAACTCGGAACTCGGGCCCGATATTCGCGATCGGCTCGGTCGCACCGTTCAGGAGCTTTCCCGCCAGTATTCCCATCCCGCCTAGGAGCTATCCCCATGTCCATTATCAATTACGCGAGCCGCGAGATTCAGTTCAAAATCGTATACTACGGGCCGGCGCTCTGCGGCAAGACGACGAATCTCGGCTACATCCATCAACGGATTAATCCCGAGAACCGCGGCGACCTTGTCTCGCTCGCGACGGCGGCGGATCGCACGCTCTTCTTCGATTTCCTGCCGCTGAACGCGGTGGTGATCAAAGGCTTCGTGACGAAATTTCAGCTCTATACGGTACCGGGCCAGGTGATCTACGACGCGACGCGGCAACTGGTCCTGCGCAGCGTGGATGGCGTGGTGTTTGTCGCCGATTCGCAGTGGGAAAAAATGGAGGAGAACGTCGAGAGCTTTAAGAACCTGGAAGACAACCTGGCGAAGCAGAATCTCTCGCTCGATGAAACTCCTTACGTGATCCAGTACAACAAGCGGGACCTGGAGAACATCGCGCCGGTTAATTATCTCGAGTACGTGCTGAACAATCGAAAGAAGCGCGTGCAGAGCTTCGAGGTCGTCTCGAGCACAGGGCAGAACGTTTTTGCGTCTCTCAACGCGGTATCGCAGATCCTGCTGCATAAGTTCAGCAAGCAGAGTGACACGCCTGAAACCGCCGGGCCGCGTGTCGCGGTGCCGATGGAAGCAGCCGGAGCGCGGTAAACCGGACCTGAACCATGAACGGAATCCCCTTCCTGACGATTCAAGATGTAGCGACGCTCGACGGCGTTCTCGCGGACTTTCTGACGAAATCCGAAGCCGAACTGACCGTCGTAATCGACCGCGGCGGCAATGTGATCTCGCAATTCGGTGACATGACGGTGATGGACGTAACGATCATCGCTGCGCTCGCCGCAGGGTCATTCGCGGCTACCAGAGAGCTCGCGCGCCGCATTGGCGAACTGGAGTTCAATGCGCTCTACCATCAGGGGAATGGGAACCATATCTTCATGAACTCGGTCGATGACGGCACGATTATGATCACCGTTTTCGGAAAGCGAACGACAGTGGGCCTGGTGCGATTTTATTCCTCCAGCACGGCGCAAAACGTGGCGGTGCTGCTAAACGGATTGTCAAGGGGCGGCCACGGATTCTCATTCGACGCTTCGGATATCACATCGACGTCCCTCTTCGCCGACAATTAGGAGCACAGGCGTCTGCCTGTTTCCTGGATTGTGATCTCGCGGGGAAGGGCCCGCAATCGCCGCGGCCTGCGTCTAGCCTGTAAACTCGCTGGCGACCAACGTGGCATTATGACCGCCAAAGCCGAACGAATTGTTTACGGCAACGCGCACCTTCTTTTCCTTCGCTAAGTGCGGCGTGTAGTCGAGATCGCAACCTTCATCCGGATTATCGAGGTTGATCGTCGGCGGAATCACAGAGTCGCGAATCGCGAGGGCGCACGCAGCCATCTCGACAGCGCCGGCGCCGCCTAACAAGTGGCCGGTCATCGATTTTGTAGAGCTAATTGAAACGCTTTTTGCATGGTCGCCGAAGACGGTTTTGATCGCGCGCGTTTCGCAGAGATCGCCGAGCCCGGTCGACGTGGCATGCGCGTTCACGTAATCGATCTGATCGGGCCGAACCTGGGCGTGCTTAAGCGCCATACGCATCGCGCGCACCGCGCCCATGCCATCGGGCGGCGGAGCGGTCATGTGATGCGCATCCGCGGAAAGCCCATAGCCAGTCAGCTCACAATAGATTGTGGCGCCTCTCGCTTTCGCGTGCTCGAGCTCCTCGACCACCACAACGCCCGCACCTTCGCTCATGACGAAGCCGTCGCGGTCGCGATCCCAGGGCCGTGAGGCGCGCTGCGGATCATCATTACGCGTGCTCAAGGCTTTCATCGACGCAAATGCCGCCATGCCGATCGGGATGAGCGAAGCCTCGGAGCCGCCAGCGAGAAAAATGTCGGCGTCTCCAAATTTGATCATCCGCCACGATTCGCCGATTGCGTTGTTCGAAGTCGCACAGGCGGTAGCTATGCAAAAGTTCGGTCCCTGAAGGTTGTACTCCATCGAGATCAGGCCGCTCGCCATGTTGCTGATCAGCATGGGAATCGTGAACGGCGAAACGCGGGACGGCCCTTTATCAAGTAAGGCGCTGTGCTGATCTTCAAGGGTCTTGAGGCCGCCGATCCCGCTGCTGACGATCACGCCGAAACGCTCCCGATCTACCTTCTCGGTTTCGAGACCACTGTCGGTCATCGCCATTTTCGCGGCTGCCATTGCCAGCTGCGCGAAACGGTCGGTGCGCCGAACGTCTTTCGGATTATTGAAGTAGTTCTTTGGCTCGAAATTGCGGACCTGCCCGCCGAACCGGCAATCATAACCGGTAGTGTCGAATGCATCGACCGGGCTGATCCCACTGATGCCGTTCTTGAGGTTCTCCCAAAACGTCTCCAGGTCGTTGCCGATCGGTGTGACAACTCCCAGTCCTGTGATGACAACTCTGCGATCGTTCATTTGCCGGAGAGATGGATGGTCAGTGACATCAGTGCGATGAAGGATGGTGAGCGCGTGGGTCTGAACTTGTCACTCAACAGCGGTCGCTTGTCATTTTCCCTATCGCGTGCCCATGCCGACGCTTTGGACGGACTGGAAGAGCTTGCCTTCAGTTTTGATAGAGGGAGCGATGATGATCTCAGTCTGTTGAAATTCAGGAATGTTGCATGCGCCGACGTTGCCCATGCATGTGGTGATCGCGCCGACGAGATTTTGGCTGCCGTCGTCAACTTCGGCGGGTCCGAACAGGATCTGTTTCAACGAGCCGGTCGCCCCGACTTTGATGCGGGTTCCACGCGGGAGATTCGCGTGCGGTGTAGCCATCCCCCAATGATAGCCTTTTCCCGGCGCCTCATGTGCTTTGGCGAACGCGCTGCCGACCATCACGGCGTCCGCGCCGCAGGCGAACGCTTTGCAAACATCGCCGCCTTTGCTCATGCCGCCATCGGTGATAATGGGCACGTAGCGTGAGCTTTTCTTGAAGTAGGCATCGCGCGCCGCGGCGCAGTCGACCGTCGCTGTCACCTGCGGAACGCCGAGCCCGAGGACGCCGCGCGAAGTGCATGCGGCACCCGGCCCTACTCCGATCAGGACCGCGGCGGGTCCGCATTCCATGATGGCAAGAGTGACGTCGTAAGTCACCGTGTTCCCGACGATCACCGGGATGCGCATATCCCGGCAAAACTTCCGAAGGTCGAGCGACTCATATTCAGTCGAGATGTGGTCCACGGTTGAAACGGTGCTTTGCACAACAAAGACGTCCGCACCTGCTTCCTGCGCGATCGCACCGAACCGGTCGGCTTTCTGCGGGATCGAGCTGACGGCGGCAATCGCGCCTTTGTCTTTCATCTCGCGGACTCGTGCGGCGATGAGTTCTTCCTGGACCGGCTCGGTGTAAATCTTCTGCAGCAGCCCGGTCACTTCGGATTTATCTGCGTCGACGATTTTCCCGAGCACTTCCTCCGGGTTCTTGTAGCGGGTCTGCACGCCTTCCAGGTTGAGAACTGCGAGGCCGCCGTGCTTGCTCATCTCTACCGCGAACTTCACGTCGACCACGCCGTCCATCGCGCTCGCGAGGACCGGTATTTTGAACTCGACCGGTTCCGCGTCGCGGCGGGGCAGACGCCAGGCTGTATTGACCTCGTTCGGGTTCACGGTCACGCGGCCGGGCACGAGCGCGATTTCATCGAACCCGTAGGTGACGCGAGCTTTGCGATTACGACCAATCCACATTCCCATGGCTAGATTTGCTCCGGTTTGAAACGTTCGTTCAGACTTCCGCAACGTGGGCACCGCGGAAGCAAAGCGGGCGTCCGGTCTTCGAACTCAAATGCGCAGATCACGCAGCGCAGCCGATACCGCAATGCCCGCCGTTCGCGCCAGCGGCGGTTCCACTCTCCGACTATCCAGAGGAGAAAAACCGCCGCAAGAAAAACCAGCAAATAGATCGTAACCAGAGCGGCCAGACTGACGCGGATCACGGCGTTTGTATGCCTGCCGCCGGAGCTGGCGGTGCAGCAATATCGTTTCCCCATTCAACGGTGGCGGTCGTCCAGAGGAGGCCATGTTGCATCGTCGTTTTATGGTTCCCGATCTCGGAAAAACGTGAAAGTGCGATCGCGTGGCGCGCTTGCTCATCGAGCGCCGCATCTCCGGACGAGTGCTCGAGGAACGAGTGGCGCACCACGCCATCATCGCTGATGGCGACGCGAAACTCCGCGGATTGCGGCGGCTCACGGCGGGAGGCAGTGAATCGCACAGAAGGAATGATCGGTGGGCCGAGCGGCTCTGCTTCGGCCCCGAAGCGCAGCGCCGAGCGGATGACGGCTGCCGGTTTCGGCTGCGTTTTCATTCGAACTGGCACCGGACCGGGCGGTTGGGCGCTTGGAATTCGCAAGTCGGGTTGCAGCGGTGGCACCTTGCGCAGCGCAGGCTGCCAGTTTGTGTATGACGGGATATGGTTTGTGACTGGCGGGGTGATTGAAGTGGCGCCCGGCGGCCGCTGTGTTGTCGACGAGAGTGCCGGATCCTCCGCTTCGGTCCATCGGAGCAGCACGCGACCCTCTTCCGACGCGCCCGTAATTAGATTGACCTGCGCGGGTGGCGGCAGAAGCGCAACGGTCGGTGGATAGATAACCTGGAACAAGTAGAAGCAAAGCACGTGCAGCGTAGTCGAAGCCGCGATGAAGCTGATGATCGAAAGATTTCGCCGTCGCGGCGGGCTCCAATCGAACAACGGGGTGAACTCAACCTCGGCGACGGCATGTGGTCTCATCAGTTCGACGGGGCGGAAGCGAGGGACACCGATGTGATGCCGTGCTCAAGTGCAGCGTTCGTCACCGCCATCACCATTTCATACGGTGTCAGGCGATCGGCTTTAATGATCACCGGACGTCCTTCGTGCTTCGCTGCCTCGAGCAAGGGGGCGAGCTGGTCGAAAGAGACCTTCTGATCGCGGAAGTAAACGGATGGCACAGCGCCTCCCGTGATGCTGATGATCTGCGGGTTTACCTGTGGTCCAAGCGTGAATTTCGACATCGGTAGCGCGATCGAAATCCCGGGCTGGAGAACAAAGTTGGAGCTGAGCAGCAGGAAGAAAATCACGAGGAAAATGATGTTCACCATCGGCACCAGCCCCATCCAGCCGAAGTGGAATTCCTGCGTGCGCGTGAGTTTCATCGACGCCCTGGGGCCGCGAAGCGGACGAACTTAGCGGTCGACGCGCAGCTCGCGATCGACGGCCGCTTTTGCTGCAGGCGCCTGGAAATTGATGATGTCGCTCACTGCCCGTTCCCGATCAACCAGCATGTGAACGACTTCAATTCCGGCGCGCTCCATCTCATGCATGAAGGTGTTCACGCGCGCTGAAAGATAGCTATAAGCGACGAATGTTGGCGCCGCGACGACCAACCCCGCCGCGGTGGTCAGCAGGCTTTTGTAAACGCCCGATGAGAGTTCCGTTACGGTCGCGTAGCCGCCATTCGAGGCAATTGTGCCGAACGCGTCGATCATACCGGCGACGGTGCCAAGCACGCCGAGGACCGGCGTCAGGAAGGCGACGGTCGCGAGCACGCCAAGGAATCGCTCGAGCTTCGGAACCTCGAGTTGCCCGGCCTCCTGCACGATGTCCCGCAATTCAGCACGCGGTGAGTCGTGGCGGATTATGGCGGCGTGGAGTACGCGCGCGACCGGACCCGGCGTCCCGGCGGATTCATGTAGAGCTTCTGCGAAGTTCCGGCGCGAAATCAGATTCGAGAGCCCCTCCAGAAACTCGCCCACGTGAATAGTCGCCCGGTGGAAATAGAGCAGCCGCTCGCCGAACACAGCGATCGAGATGATGCTGCAAACCAGAATGGGCCACATCAGCAGCCCACCCTTCTGGATGTAATCGATCATCCGAACTCCTCTTACCCACCTTTCGTCAGCGTAGCAAGCGATCAGCAGCGTCCCTGCGGCCGGGTTTACCGCCGAGGCTGCGTTTGCGTGGGGGTGGAACGAGTCGCCGGCGCGTTTCCGGAAGGGCGGCTGTTAGTGCGTGTCGTGCCAACTAGCTTACCCGCGCCATCATAAACCGCATACCCGGTCTGCCGGCCGCTGAGTTGATCGTAGGAGTAGACCAGCTTGTTCTTAACGGCGCCTTCCGTCGTGAACTGCGTCTCCTCCAGAAGCTGGCCGGACGCGTCGTATTTGTAAGCCGTCTTGAAGCGGAGCTGATCCCCGGGGCCATATACCTCCCCTCGCGCAAACCGCCCGGCGTCGTCCAAATCATAGCGGATTCTGCTCTGCATTTTTCCATCGGCATCGATGGTCGTTGCAACGGTTTTCCGCGCCTCGTTATCGACTTCATACGTCGTGCGGGAGCCGTCTTTGTTCTGCGAAACCGTGACGCGTTTCACGTTACTCGATCCGCCACTTTGTTCCTGCGCTTCAGCTGTCCTCCCAAGAGGAGGAAGTATTAGAAACAGGAGCAGAATGGAGCGCGTTACCACACGGCACGGTATCGATCGTAAAAAGAGCCGCAAATTGGGATTTATTTGGTTGACCGTGGATAGGCCCGGTGGTTAAAAGTGGAGCGAAGTGGACCAAAGTGGTGCAGACGTGCACCGGCGCGATGGATATCGATTCTCAATCTCAGAGGTTTTATGCCGGCGAGTTTCGTCATACCATTGACGAGAAGAATCGTCTCACAATCCCATCTCGTTGGCGGCGTGCAGAAGGCGAAGACTTTATCATTCTGC
>JACDHZ010000272.1 GCA_013820755.1 Chthoniobacterales bacterium | reverse complement strand
GAGCTGACCAGCCCGCAGCTCAGCGCCGGCAGCGCGCTCCTGATCCACCGGCTGCTGCAAGCTGCCCATCAGGAGCGCTACTTCCTCGCTTTGATCGATGGCCGCGACTCGTTCGATCCAGAGCCGCTCGGAAACGCGTGCTTGCGCCACCTTCTTTGGGTTCGTTGCACCGATCCACTCGAAGCCGTGAAAACGGCGGACCTGCTTTTGCGCGACGGCAATTTCCCGCTTGTCATCCTTGATCTTGTCCTGAACGCGGCCGAGGAACTGCGCAAAGTTCCGCAAACGAGCTGGTATCGGTTGCAACGTTTGGTCGAGCCGGCGCCGACCGCGTTTCTCGTTCTGACGCGCCGCAGCATGATCAGCAGCGCGCAACTAAAACTCGTGCTCGAGAACAACTGGCGGCTCGAAAATCTCCAGCAGGATGAGAACGTCGCGCGACTTAAGATTCACGTGCAACGGATGCAGGGCGGCCGCCAGGACCTCGCGCGGACAGGCTGATGTTCGCGACGATTCTTCTGCCGGATTTTCATCTTCAGGCCACGTTGCGTTATGAAACAGAGACGACGAGGCCGATCGCTTTGATCGACGATCGGGAAACCAGGGCCGTCGTCACTCAGCTTAACGCCGCTGCGGAAAAGGTCGGTGTGCGCCGCGGCATGACGCCGAGCCAGGGATTGGCGCGGTGTCTCGAGCTCGTCATGAAAACACGCACTCGCGAGCAGGAACGTCTGCTCGGCGAGCTCTTGCTCCAATTCAGCTACACGCTTTCGCCCTACGTAGAAGCGACTGCGCCGGGCGTCTGTACCGTGCAGTTTACCGGCACGCGAAATCTGGGGGCAAAAGTCGAGCGCGTGATTGAGCAATTACGCGAGACGAGCATCACCGCACGCGGCGGGATTGGACCCACGCCAGATATGAGCCTGCTAGCCGCGCATTTTGCCCGGCCCGTTCTGCAAGTCGGCGACATGAAAACATTTCTCGCTTCACTGCCGATTGAGACGCTGGCTGTCGTGTGATGCAGCGTGCGCGGCGTGAGGTGATCGTTAGCATAGCCTGTCATCCTGAGGCGCAGCGCGCCGAAGGACCTCGCCTTTTGGTGATGGTGCACGCTTCGGCCGCAGTGTGATCGGCACTCCGTCGGTGGGGTCCTTCGGCGTCTTCGTCAGGATGACAAAGTGTTTAGGCGCACTCCGAGTTGCGGCTGCCGGCGTTCGCCGGACTAGAACTGCGGCTTGAGACCGATTCGCTGAGGACAGCAGACCCTACAGATATGAGGCGCAGGTGGCCGCGCATCTCGTCCGACCCGTTGCCTCCGGAGATGTGCATGATTGCGGAGACGAACGCCGCGCTCATGAGGCCATGGGCGAGCGCTACCACCACGACATACTGGCCGGCTGTCTTGATCGCGCGCATGCCGATAAAGGTAGTGCGAAGGTGCCAATAAATTCCGCGATGCAGGGCGAAGCTTTTCCATCCTGCGATGCAAGCAAAAGGACCAGCGAGTGGCAACGATCTATGTGACCAGCCGTAAGGGTGCGCTCACGTGGCCGATTGGCGCGGCTCGACGGAGCTAACGACAACAGCATTGCGCCGCTGCTGCTCTCGGTCTCACCAGAATCGCGTTCGCGCGACGCTAAGGCGCCGCGAGCGTCAGTCCCCTGCGCGGATTCCGCTCGAAAGAAGATGAGCGCGCGCTATCATCAACGGATGCGATCCGCGGTTCCACGACCGACGAGCTCACTTGCCGTCAGGATCGAGGCGGTTCGACGCATATTTCCCGGCCCCTGGCCGACCGAAGCTATCGCCGGCGTTTCATTGCATGTGGAAGCGGGTGAATTCCTCGCTCTTCTCGGCCCATCCGGCTGCGGCAAATCAACCTTGCTCCGCTTGATCGCGGGATTGTATTCCTCGTCGCCGTCCTGTGGAGCCAGTCGACGTATCCCGTAGCGTATTAGGTTTACGCACATGCATGTTCGTCTCACCTGCATGGCCGTCCACCGCCGGGACCCAGTTTCCAGACGTATCCCGTCTGTTTTACGAGATGGGTGCCGGCGTTATAACAGGTTCGGGGTCGCGGCTGGAGAAGGAGTGGCGGCGGGCGTTGCGGTAGGTGTGGCTATGGCAAAGGCGCTATTGGGCCGATGTACTTGGTCGCTATCACCACGTTGTCGTACCACTTTTTGTTAACACGTTCGCTGTGTTTCGCGTGCAGCTTGATGTGCGCTTTGTCCATTTTCAGCGTGCTGATCGAGCGCATGTTCAAGTTCGGAAAATCGCCCACGAGGTTTCCGTCAATCCAGTATTTGACCTCGCCGTCGTTGTTGCCGGGCGTGTTCGCGCGGACCATTAACTCGTAGCAGTACCACCGGTCGCGCTCCGGAAGCCAGTTAGCCATGGGTTGGAAGTTCGGATAACTGCTGGGGAACGCCTGCCAGTCTCCGCGATTGCCAATGACCTTCGCGTCAGCGCCGAGCGCGCTATCGTAGGGGAGCACAAATCCATCGGGATACCAGTGATCGCCATAGTTGTCCCGCTGTCGCGGCCAGTAAGCGTAAATATGGGAATAGCCAGGCACGCTCTCGCCCAAACGTCCGCTACCCTGGATGTTGTTTTGCAGCAGAAAAAGGAAAAAGCCTGTCCCATCTGCCGGCGCTTTGATGCCGGCGCCGGGATAGTGCGCGCTCAATCTCAGTCCATTGTGATTGGAACCGATTACCTCGTAGCCTGGATCGAACTTCGTGTAGCACCTTAGAAATACTATGTCCTGTTCAGGGCTAAGTGTCTTGTTCAGCACATTGGAGACTTCAGCGGTGCCGATCGGCAGCTGCATTTCCACTGCTTTGGTTCCAGCGTAGAAGTTTCCCGCCTCGGTGGCGATTCGCAGATTCGTCTGATCATTAGCACTGTCCCATCTGGCGGTAAGTTGGCTTGGGGACGTGTAGCTCTCGAAATCGTCAGCGAAAATAACCTCGGCATCGTACTCGATCCCCTTGTCGCCGGGATAACGCGCGGCGATGCCGGTTGGAGTCGGTGTCGGTGTCGGAGTC
>JACDHZ010000121.1 GCA_013820755.1 Chthoniobacterales bacterium | reverse complement strand
TCGGCCATGCCGCCAACCGCGCCTTCGTTGAGAAAGGTGGTTTGGTCGAATGCACCGCTGTTGAACGATAGCGATTTGTATACGCTTGTTCCACTCCCGCTGAATTGCCCGTTCGTGGAACCGGCAATCGTCACTTCATCAGCCCGGGCGCCGACGAATGCCGTCGCCGCAAGAGCTGAGATCATTAATGTTTTTAGCTTCATAGTATTTCTAGTTTGTTTATTTGTTGTTGATGTTCTAACCGACGGGGGACGTTTAGCCAGTTGCGTGCCACACAAAGTCAACTTTAACAGTGAAAGCGTAAGTAGCTGATAATCAACCTACTATTGTTTTCATATTTTCCAGACTATATAGGGTGTAAAGCGAGATATGTAAGGATGTCCGACGTCTCTCCGGGCTTTCGCCCGGCAACGATTCACCCCGCGATATAAGAGGTGGCGTCCGACAGCTGCAGCTAAATCCCCAAAACCATGCTCGACGCGTCATCGCCAAAACCTCGTAGGTGCGTTCTGGGTGGCCGAGAGAGCTGCGTGCTTGAGATCTCGACGCGAGATAATCCCGCAGGGTCGCTAGACTGTTTACGTCTTGCGGCGCCGCAAGGTGATCGCTACCAATCGGTCAGTACCCAGGAATGTTCCAGTCGAAGAGCTGAAGCTCGTGGCGTACGTGGTTCAGGCATTTCGCCTGGACAACTCAGGTGGGCTCGCCCTTCTACTACTCCGGGAGAAAAGGGTTAAAAGCAAAACCGGGCAGAGGTGAAACCCCTGCCCGGCTTTAGAGCAAAAACGCTGTTCGACTATGCGGTCGCGAGCTTCCTCCGCAGGGCTGCGACACCGACAAGCCCCAACCCAAGAAGAGCAACTGTCGCGCCTCCGTCAGGAACGCTTGTCGTGTCCTGACTGCCAGTGAAGAAGCCAGTGATGGCTACAGTCCGACCCGGGCTGATTGACAGGTTGTTAAGTGTTAGCGTAAAGCTGCCCGAGGTGCTGCCAGAGTTGAAGGTGAACGTCTGCGCTCCACCGTTCGCGAAATTAATGCTAACACCACCCGGACTGCCTTTGGGTCCGAGAGTACCTTGCACCAGCGCTGTGTACGTCGCGTCCTGCCCGCCTGTGATTCCTGCAGGAGCGGTAAACGTAATGAACAGATCAAAGCTTCCGCTATATGTTTGGCCGGGGTTCGCCGAGGAGCCCAGGTGCATAGTGCCGAAGTTATTGTTCTCCGCACCGCCGACGCCACCTTGGTTCAGGAAAGTGGTTTGATCAAACGTGCCACTGTTAAATGTGAGCTTCTGGTATGCATTCGTTCCAGTCGCGCTGAAGCTGCCGGAGGTGCTTCCAGCGATCGTTACTTCGTCAGCTCGTGCGCTGACCAATGCGGTCGCCGCGAGAGCCGCTAACAAGATTGTCTTAATTTTCATGGAGATGATTTCTAGGTTTCTGATTTCTTTCGCTTGCATTCCAATGAGCGCAAATCGTGCCAGGGGCTGAGTCGTGGACGCTTTCCCGAGTATAAGCCGCTAGCGGTGTACGATTTAAGAATCTCAAGTTTTCATCGCGCTATTTCCACGGGGCAATGAGATTGTAAGATTTTCCGACGAATCCGTAGTTCGGATGGGAACTTAGCCGCACCGTCTCACTGCCGGCTGATCTCCACCAATACTCGATTGGCCTCGTCAGCCTCAGGTCCGGTGAGCCCGGCAGCGAGGGCTTTCGCGAGCGTATCACGAGCGGCAGGTCGTTGGTTGAGCTGCGATTGAGCCATCCCCAAGTAAAACAAGGAACTTGCCTCAAGTGGCTTCTGTCGCTGGCTTTGCTCCAGCACCTGCACGACCCGGCGATAATCCTTTCGTCCGTAGCTCAGGCGAACCAACGTCTCTGCGAGCTCTACGTCATTGGGCATCGTCCTGCGGGCGGCCATCGCCAGCTCGAACGCTTTTGCCTGTTGCGCAGGATCGTCCGCCAACAACGCTGCGAGCTGCTTCTGTGCGGGGCCGAAATCCGGGAAACGGCTTAAAACCTGACTATACAGCTTCGCTGCCGCCTGCTTGTCGGACTGCTGCGTGCTCCACGCCTGCAGCATCAACGCGGGAACGTAGTTCGGATCGGCAGCAAGCGCTTCAGTGGCAATCCCTCCGGCACCTTGCGTTCCTTTGTCACTCGAGGCGGCTTCAACCAGAGAGACAAACCTCTGCGCGTCCGCGGAGGCGGTGCTGTTGCGGAACGTTGCCACGCGTTTCATGGCGTCCTTAGCCTCCGCTTCGCGGCCTACGCTGTATGCCGCCCAGGCAAATGCATAGAGAACATCTGGATCGTCGCGCTTGTCGCGAGCAGCGGACTGGAGAACGTCATATGCCTGCTGGAAATTGCCTGCCGCGTATGACGCTTTCCCAAACAGCGCTGCGATGTCGGGATCATTGGAGTCGATCTGCCGAGCTCGTTTTCCAAACTCGAGCGCTTTCGCACTGTTCTGCAGCGGCCCGAGATTCAGCTCCGTCAGCCTCCGCAGGGCGGGCAACAAGCGGGGGTTTGACTCAAGAGCGTGAGAGTAAGCGTCAGCCGCTTTGTCGAAGGCAGCCTGCTTCTCAAATTGCGCAGCCTGTTGCATCCAGACGACGGGGTCGGCTGGCTTCTGTGTGCCCGCTCCCTGGCCGTCTTCGGAAGGTGCGTCCGGTGCCGGGACGCCGCTGCTGAGCACCGCCAACCGCTGCCGGGCTTCATCTTTGCCGTTGAAATCCGAGGCCGAATTAACCGCTTTTTCAAGCGCAACGCGAGCAGCTTGCGTGTTTCCGATCATGTAACTGGCCATTCCGTCGTGGAATTGCACGTCGGCACTATCAGCAAGGTTGGTTGCTGCTTCGTGGAGCAACGTGGAAGCCTGCTGGTAATCGCCGCGCTTATACAAAATCCACCCGAGAGTGTCCGCGATGTGAGGATCATTGGGTGCGATGCTGCGTGCTTTCGAAGCGAATTCCTGGGCCTTGTTGAGGTCGTTAAATTGCTCGGCGTACAAGAATGCAAGGTTGTTGAGCGTGGGAGCAGCATCAGGCTGGAGCGCCAGCACCTTCTCGTACGCGTCGCGTGCCTTGCTGTAGTCTTTAAGCGAGCTGTACACCATGCCGAGGGCGAAGAGCGCACCCGTATTCTTCGGGTTCTTAGCCGCAAGTTGTTCCAGACGCGAAGCAGCATCTTGCAGCTTGCCGCTGCTTATATACGTCGCGACGAGCAACCGATATGCGACCTCCAGGTTGGCATCCAGCTCGATTGCCCGGTTGAGTTCAGCCTCCGCGGCATCCCATTGCTGTTGTGCGACAAGGATCTTGCCTAAAATGAAATGCGCCGGTGCGGAGTTCGGATCCTTTGCAAGCAAAGCCTTTTGAACGCGCTCCGTGGCCAGCGCGAACTGCTTATCCGCTATATCCATGTCGACCAGCTGCTGGACAGGTCCAGGATTCTGCGGTTCGATCTGTAAGGCCTTCGAGAATGCATCGCGCGCTTCAGCGTTCTTCTTCTGGTCTCGCAGGAGCACGCCCAGGAGATAATATGGCTCCGCCCAATTCCCGTTGAATGCGATTTGTTGTCGGAATATCGCCGCGGCATCGTCCAACCGGCCAACACCGCGGTAAGCCTGGGCAAGGATGCGCGACGCCTGGAGCAACGTCGGTTGCGTTTTCACCAAATTCTCGAGGGGCTGAATTGCCGCCTGCGCTTTTCCGGAGCGAATGTTGATCTCCGCGAGCAACAACACGGCATCAGCTCTGTTCGGCGCAGCGGCAACGGTCTGCTCCAGCAATGTGGTCGCTCGGGGGACGTTGTTGCTGCGTAAGAGCGCTTGAGCCAGCTGGTACTTCACAGCCGGCGTGTTTGGATGCGCCTGATCGAGCCGCTCTAATTGCGCGATCGCCTCGTTGCTCTGACCCTTGCCGAGCCAGGCCTGAGCTTGCAGCATCAGGGCCTCGGCGTTGTTGCTGTCCTCGCGTAACACGTGCTGAACATCGGCCAGTGCTTCGTCGTACTGCTTCGCGCCAATGCGCAGTCGTGCGAGGCTAGTCCACGCAGGGAAGTAGTCTTTCGCCTGTTTCGTGAGCTCACTCAGATACTTCGACGCTTCCTCTGTCCCTCCATTCTGCGCCAGAAATTCAGCATATGTGATTCGTATGGCCGAGCGCACGGGGGCGAGATCCGCTGCGGTACTGAACTCTTGCCGTGCGTGCTCGCCGTCCTTTTTCAGTGACCATAGAACGCCAAGCGCCATATGCGCCGGCGGCAGCTTGGGATCGGCGGCTACTGCGTCATTCGCAGCTTCCTCGGCTTGGGCGATATCTCCGCGGCGCAACGCGAGATGCGCGAGCGCAAGGTGATAATAGGCGCTGCCCTTTTGTGGAAAGTCGTTGATGACTTGTTGTGCGTTAGTGATGTCGTCGTCGGAAACGGACGCTTCGGTGAGCAGGAGCAATGCTTCACCATTGTCAGGCGACTGCTGCAAGAGCGCCGCCGCCTCTTTCCTCGCCTCGGAGGGCTGTCCCACGGCGGTCAACGTGCGAGCGAGCCGAAGAACATTCGCGAGATTGTCACCATCCAACTCCCTCGCACGAACAAGAAAAGGAGCAGCTTCAAGCAGCGCACCTTGCTCGTACCAGATCTCGCCGAGCCGCGCGATCGCCTTGGCGCTAGGCCCAGACGTTCGCAGCACGTTCATGTACTCGATCTTCGCCTTTTGGAAATCACCCGAATCGAAGTAGCTATCTGCGCGCTGCGTGTAGCGGGAAGCCTTGGCAGCTTTTGAGCAACCAGAGAAGGAAATGCCGGTCCCAACGATTGCAGCCACGAACAGGATTTGGAGTGTTGAGCTTCGCATAGGACGGGAGGGGATGTCGCGCCAGCTCTAAAACTGGCCGCGCGCGGCCAATCTGCGCGGGTGCAACCCGGCGGGCAACCGAAAACCTGCGCGTGAGCAACAGTTAAGGCTGGCGTCTACAGGTTGGTGGCGTGCAGCTTTTCGGGCGGGGCTCTCTTCTCCGACGCAGCCGCGAAACTCCCTTACCGCTGGGCCAACCAGCGCCTCGGCGCGCGTCTACGTTTCTTTAACTTCACGTTTTGGGATACCCAGCCGTTCCATCGTTTCGTACAGAGTCGGCCGACTGATGCCCAGCTCCGCAGCCGCGGAACTGATCCTGCCGAAGTGTCGTTTCAACGCGTTTTCGACGACTTCTTTTTCAACTGATTCTCGAGCTTCCTTCAACGTCATGCTCCGTCCGCCAATACCTGCGTCTGAGAGCTCCAGGTCGGCCGGAGTAATCCGTTTTCCGTCCGCCATGATGACGGCGCGCTTTACTCTGTTTTGCAGTTCCCGCACGTTCCCGGGCCATTGATGCGCCGCAAGTGCACGCAGCGCGCCTGGTACGAACGACAAATTCGGCCGGTCGCTTTGCGCACTGAAACTGTTCAGGAATTCTTTCGCGAGCAGCGCCGCGTCCTCACCGCGCTCCCGAAGCGGCGGAAGCTTGATGACGACAACCGCCAGCCGGAAATAGAGGTCTTCCCGGAATTTTCCTTCCGATACCAGCGTGCTGAGGTCTGCATTTGTCGCGGCAACGACGCGCGCATCACTTACGATCTCCTGCCTTCCGCCGACACGTTGGAACCGCTGCTCCTGAAGAAACCGAAGAAGTTTCACCTGAACTGACGCCGGCAACTCGCCAATCTCATCCAGGAATAACGTTCCCCCGTTTGCGTTCTCGACCAGACCTTTGCGCTGCATGTGCGCGCCGGTGAATGATCCCTTTTCATGTCCGAAGAGCTCGCTCTCCAAAAGGTTTTCCGGGATTGCGTTGCAGTTGATTGGGATGAACGGACCATCTTTCCGTTGGCTGCGGCGGTGAATCGCGAGCGCGGCCATTTCTTTGCCAGTGCCGCTTTCACCGAGCAGGAGGACCGGTGCTGAAGCTGTCGCTACCTTGCGGATGAACGAAAACACACCTTGCATTTGCGCGCTCGTGCCGAGCATGTCCTCAAACACGTTCGGGCGCTCAGCTTGCTGCATCTCCCGGTATTCTCTTTCGAGCTCCGCCAGATAGACGCATCTCTTCAGCACGAGTTTCAGCTCGTCGACGTCCACGGGCTTCAACAGGAAATCGTAGGCCCCAGCGCCAACCGCCTCCAGCGCGTTACTTTTCTGACCTTGCCCGGAAATAATGATGACCTTCGCGCTGCTGTCGAGTTGCTGGATCCCAGAGAGGGCCGCCAGCCCTTCGTCTGGAGCGTTCGGGTTCGGTGGTAATCCGAGATCCAGCAGCGTAACAGTAGGCCGGTTGCTCATGAACGCTGCCAACGCTCCCGCCCTGTCTTCCGCAGAGCTCAGCTCGTAATCTTCGCCTAGCGCCCACTTCATCTGGGTGCGGATTTCCTCGTCATCGTCGACGATTAAAACGCTGGGTTTCATTTCCGCGAAGGTTCTGTCGGCAGCAGCACGCGAAAGGTGGTGCCAGCGCCGAGCTCGCTCGTCACCTGTATGCTTCCATGGTGTGCTTCCACGATCATCCTCGATTGGAACATGCCGATACCCAGACCATTCTTCTTAGTTGACTGGAAAGGTCGAAAAAGCGAATCGCGCATGAAATCCGCGCTCATGCCACAGCCATTATCCCTCACGGATATCGTCGCCCATCCGTCGCGAGCAGTTGTTTCGACGGATAATTCACCCTCCGCGCCAGCAGCATCAGCAGCATTCAGCAGAAGATTCGTGATCACACTCTGTAGCTGCTCGCGGTCTCCCACAACTGATGACAGCGGCTCGGCCTGCCTGCGCACACGGACGGTTGGTGGCAGCACCGTGGTAGCGAGCGTTTCCTCGACGACGTCGTTGAGGTTCAGGGGCGATGTGTTGATCTCTAATTTATCGCGGAGGGCGCCAAGACGACGAATCAGCTCGTTCATTCGTGCGACGGTCTTGCCGATCCCCCGCAGCGCATCCTCTCGGAATTCGGCACTGTCGAAGTGGCGAGGCAAATTCTGCAACATGAGCGTCAGAGTCGACGCGACGTTTTTAAGATCATGAACAAAAAACGCAGACATCGTGCGGAAGACCTCGAGTTCCCTGCCACGCATAATCTCTCCTGTTAGCTTCGCATTCAGCAGGGCCGTCGCTACTTGATCCCCGATGCACTGAAGGAGGTCCAACTCTTCAGTCGTGTACGGGATGCCGCTTACGCGATCAGCGAGTATGGCGACGCCAAGCCAATGTTCCCGCGCCACGAGCGGCACGCAAAGCCGGTGCCCTCCCTGTTTGAATTCGCCGGCAGTCGCACTGCGCAGACTGTCCCCCCACGGTTCGCGACTCCTTTCGAGGTCGAACGGACGCAAAAGAGGCAGAGGCGGATTTTCCATCGAGGCGATCGGAATTGAGGTCTCCGCCAAACTTCCCGCCCGTTCGGACTGGGCTGTGGAAGCTGCGAGAACAAGCCGTTCATGACGATCATCAAACAGCCAAAATGAAACGGAAAGCGCATTGAAGGTGCTGGAGAGTGATCGAGCCGAAGCAGCGCAGATCCCACGATCATCGACGGCGCTCGCGATCGTGTCTGTGAAAAGACCCCAAATCCGCCGAAAATCGTGCTGCGGACGCCGGAAATGCCGACTGATGAAATTTTGTGTCTTCTGCCGCAGGCGGTCGGAAAGGAGCAAAACTCCGAGCAGCGACACTGCGACCAAGACGAAGACGCTCTGCAGCCGGAAGCTTCCGGCTCCTCCGTAGCGGGCG
The DNA here is from genome assembly GCA_013820755.1 of Chthoniobacterales bacterium. Lineage (GTDB taxonomy): Bacteria > Verrucomicrobiota > Verrucomicrobiia > Chthoniobacterales > UBA10450 > JACCTI01. Next base: position 945 of record JACDHZ010000121.1, on the reverse strand, counting down.
ACCACCTCGGCGAGAACCCCCACGACGAACAAATATCCGCCGGCGAGCAAAACCGTTAACGATGTGTGAAGGACTGTTCGGGACGGGTAAACGTCAATCTCGCCGAACCCGCTCCGAAAATACCCGAGTGCAATGAGAGAGCAGCCAATCAGGAGCGCCGCAGCCTCGACGTTGAGAAGCGGCACCTGATGCCCCGAAAAAAGCAATGTTTGGCTCCGCGTGTAAATCGTTGCGCCAAAAATCACCGCAAGTCCAAGCGTGAGGAACTTTATACGCCACTGCATCGTGCCGACAGCGGCGCGAAATGTTTTTTCCACGTTCATCAGAATAGCGACACTGCTTACCAAAAAGCAGCCGTTCAGAATCGACGCTACGCTTCCGAAGCCAATCCAGAGCTCACTAGGGGACTCGACCACGGGCTCGACCTCCACCGCGGGTCCGCGGAGTGCGAATGCTGCGACGACCGGCAACAGATACACCGCAACGAGCAGCACGCGCGACCGAGCAAGAAATTCCCGTTGGTTGCCGCGCGAAAATACGAGGCTGAACGTCAGCCACCCACCAGGCATAAAGGACCTGACAAACAGATCGATGGTCTCCCATCGCCGCACAGCGTCTGCCGACGTCGAGCCGATCAGGACGCAGCCGCAGATACTCTCTATCGCGAACACGAGCATTCCAAGGCTGAAAGACCAGCTCGCCACTGAACGCCGTTGCCTCAGAAGGACGGAGCCGGATAATCCGAGGCTAAACAGCCCCGCTACGATGAAGACTGACTGGTTTGCGTTCACAGCAGCGGTTTGCAGAAACGTAGGTTAAATCTTCGGCTCTCTTCCCGGCGGAACATTCTCGACGCCAACACCAGCAGCGCGGAATAACTTACCGTGAGAACACTAAAGCTGGCACGGAGCGAACTCGCGACATCCGGATTCTGAATCTGGGTAG
>JACDHZ010000120.1 GCA_013820755.1 Chthoniobacterales bacterium | reverse complement strand
CCGAGCGGATGGTGGCGCGTCAACTCGGCACGAGCGCGCGCCGCCGCAAGAGGCAGACGCTGAACGCGACGGTGAGTTCTGCGAATTTCGACGATCTCCAGAATCGTTTGCAACAGCATCTCGGCACGCGCGTAACGCTGCACCACGGCGAAAAACGAGGCCGGATCGAGATTGAATATTACGGCAACGATGATCTCCAGCGGGTGCTGAACGCGCTCGGTCTTGCCCCTGGCGACAGCTAGGGCACGCCACGTCGAAATGCGTCCGCAACTACTCGCCGTTGCGGCGCTAATGGTGGCGAGCTGCGGCGCCGAACATCATACTGCGACAGACGATTCCAGCGCGAAAATGTGGGAGGAATTTTCGGGCGACAACGCCCTGCGGCATGTGCAGCAACTCGTGGAGTACGGGCCTCGTCCTCCTGGTACTCCCGCTCTGGAGAAGTCTCGCGTGTACATCGCGCAACAGCTCGAAAGCGCCGGGTGGCGCGTAACGCGGCAGGCGTTCGAAGACTCAACGCCGCGCGGGACCGTCTCATTTGTGAATCTGATAGGGACTTTTCCGGCAGGGGAACCCAAGCCATCACCCTCGTTTCTGCTCTGCTCGCATTATGACACAAAAATATTCGACTCAGCCCGCTTCGTTGGCGCGAACGATGGCGGATCGAGCAATGGCGTGCTTCTGGAAATCGCGCGAGTTCTGGCGCAGCGACGTGCGATCGCAGCGAGAGTGCAGCTCGTGTTTTTCGACGGCGAAGAAGCATACGTGAGCTTTACAAAGACCGACGGGTTGTACGGCAGCCGGTATTTTGCGAAACAGCTCGCCGTTTCGAACGCTGCAAGACGGTTCCGTGGCGGGATTGTTTTCGACATGGTGGGCGATCGTTCGTTGACGGTGACGCTGCCGCCCGACTCCCCCGCTGGGATGGCGCAAGGCATCTTTGAAGCAGCCGACGCGCTGAAGGTGCGCAACCATTTCACATACGCGACTGGTGGAATTCTCGATGATCATACGCCGCTGAATGAGATCGGAATTCCAACTATCGATCTGATCGATTTCGACTATCCACCATGGCACACGCCGGAAGATACAATGGACAAGCTCAGTGCGGAGAGTCTGCGGATCGTCGGTGCAGTTGCTCTACGATATCTCGGCGAGGCAGCTCTGAGGTGATTTCTGCTTTCCGAGCGACATTGCTGTCGGTCTGCGCCTGTGCCGCAGGATTGTGCGGCAGCGAGGTCATCTACCGCACTCCCGCGAGTCGCAACATCGGGGAGCTGCTTGGCCGGGGCCGGCTTCTCGGCTCTGTGCGGGACCGCGCTATCTACGAGCGAGATCTCTTCACCGAACCGGCGAGTATGGCGGAGACAATGTTTATGGCGGAGGCACTGCGCCACTCCGGCCATCACTCCCGTTGGGCCGACGATGCTTTGAGCCGCGAAATGAACCTCCTACGGTCGCAGTTTGAAGATGAGACAGCTTTCAATACGGCGCTTGAGGCAAGCCAGCTCACAGATGCTTCGCTCGCCTCTCTTGTCGCCGGTCATCTCGAAGTGCGCGCCTACCTGGAGGAACGGGTTGCATCGAATGCCCACGCAACAGCAGAAGCGTGCAGGCAACGTTACCAAAGCGATTCGGAACGTTTCCAGCTGCCGGCGCGGTATCGCGCGCGCCATATTTTTATCGCTGCACCGCACGGCAGCCCCCCAGATGTCATCATCGAGAAGCGGAATTTCGCGGGCGCGCTTTCGATGCGCCTGCTGGCGGGCGAGGACTTTGCGCGGCTCGCCAAAGAAGCTTCCGAAGATAAGGCTACGAAATGGGGTGGCGGCGACCTCGGCTATTTCTCTACCTGGCGTATGCCTTCTGAATTCGTCGCCGAGCTGGACAAACTGCAGGTAGGTCAAACAAGCGCGCCAATCAGCTCGCATCTCGGATTTCACATCGTTCAGCTCACGGAGCTAAGGCCAGGCCGTTCGCTTACATTCGAGGAATCCCACGCTGAGATCGCCACGGAACTCATGAATGAGAAACGGGCTTCGCGCGTTGAATCCGACATTGCGATGATCAAAGGCGGCGTTTGGTCGCCAGCACTTGGCGTTGATAACTGATCTGGAATTTCAGGATTGCAGCGCTGTCGCTTTGCCGTGACTTTTCGGAACTCGCGACGGCGAACCGTCGCAAATCAACGCCATGTCGCGTCGCACACAGAAAAATGTTGGGGTTATTGGCCTGGGGATTATCGGCAGCCGGGTAGCTGAAAACCTCCGCAGATGCGGGTTTTACGTTTTCGTCTGGAATCGAACGCCCCGGCCGTTTCCGAATTTTGTGGGCTCTCGATCCGAGGTGACGGAGTTGTGCGAGCTGATCCAAATCTTCGTGTCAGATGATGACGCGCTGCTGGAAACCATCGCCGAAATCAAGGGTTCGCTGAATGCGCATCACGTGGTGATGGTGCACAGCACCGTCGCTCCGCACACGATGCGCGCCGCAGCCGAAATCGTTCAGCGACGCGGCGCGCAGTTTCTCGATGCGCCGTTTACCGGCAGCAAGATCGCGGCGGAAAAAGGCGAGCTGGTCTACTATGTCGGCGGTGATCCTGCGGCGTTCCAGCGCGTGCGGCCGGTGCTGGAAGCGAGCAGCAAAGAGATTCTCGAACTCGGCGAAATCGGCCATGCCACGATCATCAAAGTGGCCACAAATATGATCACCGCTACGACCGTGCAAGCCGCTGCAGAGGCGTTGGCGTTGGTGCACAGGGCTGGATTAACGCCTGAGAAACTGTCGGATGCGATGCGCGGAAACGGGAGCCAATCCGCAACACTCGCGATGAAGCTTCCGAACATGATCTCCGGTCACTTTGAAACGCATTTTTCGACCAAGCACATGCTCAAGGACGTTCACATCGCCTCGCGGCTCGGCCGTTCCTTGGGGTTGAATTTAGGTGCCACCGAAGCAGCGCGTGACAGCCTGCGCTCCGAAGCGGAAGCCGGCCGGGGTGACGCCGATTACAGCTCAGTTGTCCGGAATTTCTTCCCTGACGGAATCCCCGGAACTGCAGAAACTCAGACGCAAAATGAGGGACAGCAAACCCTTGCAGGCTTGGAGGGAGGCAGCAGTGATAGTGCAATGCAACAGGCAGACCGATTGGCTGCCGCCCCGCAAACGGATGCTGACGAGCCTGCGATTGCCCCGAGCGAAAGCAGCACCGAGCAAGCGGTCACGGAGGAGGGCCCGGCCCAGCCGAAGCGTCACGAAGAGATCCAAGGGGACGTCGAGTTGACAACGACCCAGGTGGCAGAGGCTACAACGCATTCTGATGAGACAGAGCCGACATCATCGGCAGCCGACACCTCCGTCGAAAGCAGCGAACACGGATCGGCACGGCGGGTGGACAGAGAGGCGGTCACTGTAGGTAATACTCGCCCCGCGCCTCCCGAGAAGGAAGCTCCGGAGAGTCGCCGAGGTCTTCTAAGCCGGATCTTCGGTCGTGGCGTCGAAGATTAAACCGGCAATTCGCGCGGATGATCTCCGAATTGGGCCCCAAGCAAGGAGCTGTCTTTGATCTGACGCGACGAGCCAAGATCCGCGTGACTGGCGCCGATCGGCTTCGCTACCTCAACGGTCAGATCAGCAACGATATCCGGAAAGCAGGCGCAACAACAGCGATTCACGCCTGCGTCCTGAATGCGAAGGGGAGAGTGAACGCAGACGTTTTCATCACCACAGACGGCGACTCGTATCTCGTCGATACAGATTACGAGATGCGCGAGCAATTGGTGGCGCGACTCGAACGTTATGCCATCGCCGACGACGTCGAGATCACGGATGTGACACACGATCTCGCACTGCTGCACATCGTGGGCCCTGATACGCCACCCGTTCAGAGTGCGGTCGCGATGCCGCGGGCTGAACGGTATGGTTGTGGCGGAATTGATATTTGGTTACCGCGCCCGAGTTATGACAAGGCACTGCAGGAACTACTGGCCGAGCTTCCGTTCTGCGACGAGGCAACTGCGGAGACGTTTCGGATCGAACAGGGAGTTCCGCGATGGGGGCACGAGCTTTCGGAGGAAATTATCCCGACTGAGGCGAATCTCGAGGGCAGCGCGATCGACTATGCGAAGGGCTGCTACATAGGGCAGGAAGTGATTTCCCGGATCAAGATGTCCGGCCAAACGAACAAACGTTTGTGCGGTTTCGTCGCACTCGGCGCAGCGCCATTAGAATCAGCAATGCGCCTCACAACGAGCGAAGGAAAAGACGTCGGATCGATCACGAGCGCTGCGATCAGCAGACGCCTCGGAAAGCAGATTGGCCTTGGGTTTGTAAAACGGGGCTTCACTGCGATCGGGACGCGTCTCGACGCTTCCGTAGACGGAGCTGATAGCGTGACTGCAGTCGAAATCACTGGGCTTCCATTCGTTTAGCGCTTCGCTCGGCGAGGAGGAGCGCAGAAACGATTGACCCATTTGGCGGTCGGATCGTAGCTTCCCCGCGCCCGGCGCAGCGAACCAGAATTCATGGCAAACGTTACCGTCAAAAACCTCTCAAAGAGCTTTCCTGGCCAAGAAGCGAGCGGGAGGAGTTCGGTAAGCGATGTCAGCTTTGAGATTGTCGACGGGGAGTTCGCGGTGCTCATCGGCACACCCGGCTCCGGGAAAACAACGGTGCTGCGAACGATTGCGGGGCTGGAGGATACCTCCCGCGGCGACATCTTTATCGGGGGACGCAGAGTCAACGATGTGTCTCCGAAGGATCGCGACATTGCGATGGTGTTTCGCGATTCCGCGCTGTACCCGCACATGAGCGTATACGACAACATCGCGTTCGGCCTGAAACGACGAAAGTTCGGTGAAACCGAGATCAGGAAGCGTGTCGAGGATGCCGCGTCTATTCTTGCTATCGAGAAATTGCTGCATCAGAAACCGCCTGTTCTTCCGGCAGGAGACCGAATGAGGGTCGCGCTCGCCCGCGCAATCGTGCGGCAGCCAAAGGTTTTTCTGTTTGATGATCCACTCGGCGACTTGGATGTGAAGACGCGTGCGGAAATCCGCGCTGATATCGCCAGACTTCATCAGCGGCTGGAAGCCACTATGATCTATGTAACTCCGGATCAAACCGAAGCGATGACGATGGGCGACAGACTCGTTGTGATGGATCGCGGTGTGGTGCAGCAGAGCGACACGCCGCAGGCAGTTTATCACACGCCCGCCAATGTCTTTGTCGCTGGACTGATTGGCAGTCCGCCAATGAATTTCATTCATGGCAAGCTGAAGCAGGAGCGCGAGGCGCTTGTATTTTCCGAGTCGGATGGCGGCACCATCGAAAGCCGCTTCAACGCTGCCGATCGACCGGAGGCCCGCTCGTTCGTCGGCAAAGCGGTAATCTTTGGAATTCGTCCACAGGCAGTTCGACCTGTGCAGCAAGCTGATGGAAAGGGCAGTGTGCGAACAAGCTTTCCCGCATTAATCGACATCGTGGCGCCGATGGGAGCGGAGACTGACCTTTCCGTGCAAACCGGAGCTCATAAAATCGTCTGCCGCAGCAGCGCCGTTGCGGAAAGCTCCTCGCAAGCCGGTCGCCGCGTGCGGTTTGAGATTGATGTCGCCGCAGCACATCTCTTCGACCCCGATTCTACCCGTCGGATCGCATAGTTGAATCTTGTTGCTCAAGTGTTCAACAAACTCCTATGGGACGCCGTCGGTAAGTTTACGTGCTTCTGGCGTCGTTCTTTTCTGTTGGCTTTCCAAATCGTTTGCGGGTAATGTCCATCGCAGAAGGAACCCCAACCCGTGAATCAACAACTATTAGCAGAGATTGGCCGCACTCAGCGGCTTGAGATCCTGAATACGCTAAAGCGTACCCGTGGTCTCTCCGTCAACGAGCTCGTCGCCAAGATGAAGATGAGCTACATGGGCATTAAACAGCATTGCCTTACCCTCGAGCGGGACGGCTACCTTGACACGTGGCGTCGCCCCCAAAAGATGGGACGGCCGGAAATGGTTTACCGGCTGACGAAGCGGACTCACGATCTTTTCCCGTGCGACAGCAATCAAATGACGCTGGATTTGCTGGAGTCTGCGAAGGAAATCCACGGACCTAATGCGCCGGACAAGCTGCTGTTCAACGTGTTCGAGCGGAAAACCACGAGGCTCGTCGAACGGGTTAAAGGTGCGACCACCGCGGAGCGCGCCCGCTGGCTGGTAAAGGAGCGCGAGAAGGAAGGGTTCATGTCGCAGCTCCTCACCGATGAGGAGGGTGGACCGCAAATTCTGGAATGTCATTCACCGATCCTGAACCTGCTGGACCAGTATCCGATCGTTGCTCGATTGGAAAACGACCTCGTGCAGAAAGTTCTCGGCACGGAAGCTCGCCGCGAAGAAACGCGTGCTTCTGGTCTCTACGAATGCGTGTTTTACTTCTCGCTGGGTAGCGATGTTCCCGAGCCCGCACTCGCGGGTACGGCGGAGATCGCGGGATAGCGGGCCCAAAGCCAACGGCGCAAAGTTTTAGCAGGCCGGGTTGAAGCGTAACGCGCAGGCCGGCTGCTCGCATTTTGGCAGACTGCAGCGGTGGCGATGCGTCGTATCGCGCGTCTTCTGGCCGCATACGCGCATGCTGGTAAGCACCTGATATTTCTCTTTCACGCGGAGACAAAGCTTGCTTGATTGATCGCTCATGTCGCTGGCGTTTCCGAGCGCAGTCATAGAGAATTTGCAGCCGTTGATCGACGGCGGTCGCTACCCGGTGAAGCGTGTCGTCGGGGAAGATTTGACGGTCGAAGCGGACATTTTCAAGGATGGCCACGATGTCGTTGCCGCCGTGCTGAAGTGGCGCACTCTTGGCGAATCAATATGGCACGAGACCGTGATGACCCACGTCGATAATGACCGCTGGCGGGGCGTTTGTTCGCTCTACGAGAACACAACGTATGAGTACACAGTTGAGGCGTGGACGGACACGTTCTCTGGATGGCAGCACGAGTTCGCCGCAAAATTCAAAGCGGGCATCGGAAATCTCACGAGTGAGAAACTCGAGGGTGCTGCCTTGCTCGAAGCAGCAGCGCGACGCGCGCGCAATTCACCGGACCTCGATCGGTTGCTGGAAATCTCAGAGTTGATCCGCAACAGTGAGCACGCGCAGGTCAACGACATTGCGCATTCGGCTGAGCTCGAGGTTTTGATGGCGACATATCCCGATCGCTCGGCCGCCACTCAGTATGCCCCGCCGCCTCGTGTCATTGTCGATCGGATTGAAGCGCGCACGGCAGCTTGGTATGAATTCTTTCCACGCTCGGCAGAAGGGCGGGCAGATAAAGGCTCCACATTTCGCGATTGCCTGGCGCGCCTGGACGACGCGAAGGCGATGGGGTTCAACGTCATCTACTTTCCCCCGATTCATCCGATTGGTTTCGCGAACCGGAAAGGCCGCAACAACTCAGTAACAAGTGAGCCAGATGAGCCAGGCGTGCCTTACGCGATCGGCAATCGCCACATCGGCGCACCAAACGGCGGGGGGCACAAAGACGTGGAGCCGGCGCTTGGTACGCTGGAAGATTTCGATTGGCTCCAACAGGAAATCCGCGCGCGCAGGCTGGAACTTGCGCTCGACTTCGCAATCAACTGCTCGCCTGACCATCCCTACGTGGCAGAGCACCCGGAGTGGTTTTACAAGCGGCCGGACGGGACAATCAAATACGCGGAGAACCCGCCGAAGAAATACGAGGACATCTACCCGCTGAACTTCCGCTGTGAAAATTGGCAGGAGCTCTGGGATGAGATGACGAGCATCATCCTGTTCTGGGCGGAGCGTGGAGTGCGCATCTTTCGCGTCGATAACCCGCACACGAAGCCGGTGCCATTCTGGGAATATTTGACAGCGAAAGTGCGGGAGCGTTACCCGGATACGATCTTCCTCTCAGAAGCTTTCACCAAGCCGAAAATGATGCAGGCGTTGGCGAAGGCAGGGTTTTCGCAGAGCTACACCTACTTCACGTGGCGGAACACGAAGCAAGAGTTCATCGACTACTTCACTGAGCTGACACAGACGGAAATGCGAGATTACTTCCGCGGAAACCTTTGGCCGAATACGCCCGACATTCTGCCGGTCCATCTACAGGAAGGCGGCCGGCCAGAGTTCATGATTCGCGCGGTTCTCGCGGCGACTTTATCAAGCGTTTACGGCATCTATAGCGGCTTTGAGTTGTGCGAAAACGCTGCGGTTCCCGGTCGTGAGGAATACCTCGACTCCGAAAAATATCAGTGGAAAGCACGGGATTGGGACCGCCCTGGAAACATCAAACAATGGATCACGCGCCTGAATCGAATCCGCCGTGAGAATCGTGCTCTCCAACGCTACGATAATCTTCGATTCTATAGCGCGGACAACGACGCCATCCTCTTCTACGGGAAGCTGACGCCCGCCAGGGACGACATTGTGCTGATCGTTGTAAATCTTGATTCCAGTCGGCGGCAAAATTCATACATCCAAGTGCCACTTGCAGAATCCGGCATCAGCGACTCCGAGCCGTATCAAATGCACGACCTCTTAACTGATGCTCGGTACACGTGGCATGGCAGCCGCAATTACGTGGAACTCGATCCGCAAACGCAGCCCGCCCACATCTTTCGTCTGCGGCGCCAAGTAGCCGGCGATAAATTTGCGTGACATAGCGGGTCGGGTGCGACTCGTCTGCGGGTGGTTTCAACGCCACATGCAGTCGATACAAGGAGTCACTTCATCTGAACGGTCACCCACACAGAATTATCTC
>JACDHZ010000119.1 GCA_013820755.1 Chthoniobacterales bacterium | reverse complement strand
CTCGCGCGGACGGCGCTCTTTTTCGCGGCGCTGGAGTTGAATCGCAGCCCAGGTTTGCAATTGCTCTATACGGACGAGGACAAGCTCGATCGAGAAGGCCGGCGCTGCGACCCGTACTTTAAGTCAGATTGGAATCCTGATCTTTTTACCGCGCAAAACTACATTTCGCACCTGAGCTTCTACTCAGCCGAGTTAGTGCGGAAGATCGGCGGGTTTCGCATCGGCTTCGAAGGCTCTCAGGATTACGACCTCACGCTCCGATGTGTGGAGCGCATCAACCCCGAGCAGATCCGGCACATTCCGCACGTGCTCTACCATTGGCGGGTCGCCGAGCAAAGCACGGCGACGTTTGGCGCCGCGAAACCTTACGCGCATGTTGCCGCCGTTCGCGCCATGCAGGAGCATCTGGATCGGCGTCACATCGCCGCGCGCGTGGAGCCGCATTATGCAAATTACCTCCGGGTGATTTATTCTCCGCCGCCGGACCGTCCGCTCGTTTCAATCATCATCCCAACGCGTGATCGCGTCGCGCTCCTCCGGCAGTGCGTCGAGAGCATTTTCACGAAGACCGACTACCCAAATTTCGAAATCATCATCATCGATAACGAAAGCGTACAGACCCAGACACTGGAATACCTTGCCTCGCTTGCGGAGAACGAACGCGTTGCCATGATGCGAGTCGCAGGCGAGTTCAACTACAGCAAGCTAAACAATCTTGGCGTGGCGTGTGCCCGTGGGGCCTTCATCGCGTTACTGAACAACGATCTCGAGGTGATAAAGCCCGGATGGCTCACGGAGATGATTAGCCACGCCGCGCGCCCGGAGGTCGGCGCAGTCGGCGCGCGCCTCAGGTATCCGGACGGAACCATGCAGCACTGCGGTGTGCTCCTCGGCGTCGGCGGCGTCGCGACGCACGCGCACAGCGGGATTCGGAACGAGCACGGCTATTTCGCGCGCGCGCACCTCACGCAAGATTTTTCCGCCGTCACGGCAGCCTGCATGGTTCTGCGGAAGGCAGTTTACGAACAATTCGGCGGCCTGGACGAAGAGCACCTCGCGGTTGCGTTTAACGATGTCGATCTGTGTCTGCGGCTCCTCCAAGCCGGTCTGCGCGTTGTCTGGACGCCGCATGCGGAGCTGACTCACCACGAATCAGCCAGCCGCGGCCTGGAAGATACCGGGAGCAAACAGCGGCGCTTTCTGAGCGAAGTCGCGTTTACGCGCGAGAAGTGGGGCCACCTGCTCGAGGCCGATCCGTTCTACAACCCGAACCTTTCCGTCGAGAGCAATCAGGAGTTCAAGCTCGCGTTCCCGCCGCGCGTGCAAAAACCCTGGAAACAGAACTCCCTGTCACCGCCTCGTGCCTCCCAATTCTCTGCCCGATGAACTCCCGCGCCGCAGCCGCTGATCCGGCGAACGACTACGTTTTCCGCTTCGATGCGCCGCTCGAGCCGGTGATCTTTGGCGGCGCAGCCAACCTCCATGGCTGGCTTCTGCACCGCGACGGAAACCCGATCAACGGCCTGCGTGCCGTCATGCAGGGCCCGTTCTTCCGCAAGGAAATACTGGCCGCACGTCGCAAACGGAAACGTCCCGACGTTTCGGCTGCGTTCCCCCATCTGGCAGACGCCGAAGCCAGCGGCTTCCTCTTTGAGCTGCGGCTGCGATTCGGGCGCAATCAGATCAAATTTCAAGTCCTCGACCACGAACGCACCTGGCGCACTTTCAGCAGCGCCAGCGTAGTCGCGGTGCCACTTACGCTGCTCACCCGTACCGGATTCAGCAACGTGCAGCGATTCCTAATCCTTTATCTGCGCCAACTCTTCGCCGCTGCTCGAAGCGGACACGAAACTTTTCCTTCGCCGGATCAGGTCGTGGCCTTCTCCGCGGCGACAACTTCGCGCGTAGACCTCTTCGCGACCTCAAAATCGAATCTTTTTATCGTCGAGATTGGCGAGCTCGTCGCCGCGGGTTTTCGCGAGCTTGGGTGCGAAAGCACGCTGCACCTCGATGTCATGCCCGACGAGAACCCGCCGGAGGGAACGATGCAGATCGTCGTTACACCGCACGAGTACTACAATCTTTTCCTGACCGAGAAGGTCTCGCGCCAGCGAGCCCGCCAGTTGACGCAAAACGTTCATCTCCTCTGCACGGAGCAGCCCGAAACCGGCTGGTTCGCGAGCAACCTGCAATGGGGCGTACACTCGTTAGGCGTGGTCGATATTAACCCACTCGGCGTCGCTGCCTATCGCGCGCGCGGTCTCCCCGCCCATCAGCTGCAGCTCGGATATCATTCCATTCTTGCGCATCCGAACGCACCGCCGCACCCCGAGCGCCGACTCGACCTCACCTTCCTTGGATCGATGACCTCGCGCCGCGAGGAGTTTTTCGCGGAGCACGCGAATTTCTTTGCGCGACATCAATGCCATCTCCGGTTTGTGCCACTGGGCTTTGCCAAGACGAAAGCAACGCGGAGTTACCTCAGCACGGAACACCGGAACGAACTCCTGAGCGATTCGCGGATTCTTCTGAACCTGCATTACTCCGAGCTAAAATACTTTGAATGGCACCGCATGCTCGTCGGGCTGGCGAACGGCTGCTGCATCATTAGCGAGACGTGCAAAGGCTACGGCACCCTTGTGCCCGGCAGGCACTTTATCATGGTGGAGCCGGAGTCTCTCATCCCAGCTTGCGAGTATTACCTCGCGCATCCGGAGGAATGCGAGAACGTCGGCCACGCTGGGCGCGAGTTCATCGAGACCGAGCTGCGGCAAGCGCAGACCTGCCGCGCCTTTCTGCAGGAGATCGAGAACAAAGGCCAGGCTCCGGGACTGCTACCGCTCGATGCGCCCGCGGTCCCTCTGACGCAGGAACTCCGACAGGCAATCGCCGCTCAGACTCGTCGATTGCTTGTTCAAGCCCTGAATCAGGACTTACGGAACCTCCTGGGCAAAGGAACAAAAACCGAAAAACCCCGCCCGAGTTCCGCGACATCCACGGCCTCTGAGCAGCAGCAGCAGCGCGCCGCAGTCGTGCGGCAGCGCGCCGCATACCGCACACGCCTTGCACAGCAGGAAGAGGAGCGCGCGCGCGGAAAGCAAGTCGTGCACCTGCACGAGAATCGAGCCTCCACCAAATGCGAATCTCCGAAACTCTCGGTGTTAATCACGCTCTACAATTACGCGCACCACATCGATGAATGCATCGACAGCATTGCACGGGCCGCCGAGCAGCTGGCGGAGGCGCCTGAGATTGTGATCGTTAACGACGCGTCCAGCGATAATTCACTCACCCGGGCGTTGCACCGCCTGCGCGAGTCGGAGCTGCCGATTCGCGTGGTAAACAAGCAGTTCAATACCGGTCTGGCCGACGCACGCAACACCGCCCTGCGCTTTTCGCGCGCTCCTTATGTTTTTATGATGGATGCCGACAACCTCATATACCCCGGGGGTCTGCGGCAGCTGCTCGACGTGATCGGGTCAGGCGACTACGCCGCCGCTTATAGCTTGCTTTGCCGGTTCCGTGGCACCCCGACTAATCGCGTGGGGCTGCTATCCTACTTTGATTTCGATCCACAGATCCTCGTGCAGTATCCTTACATTGACGCGATGGCAATGTTCCGACGCCAAACACTGCTGGAGCTCGGCGGTTACGATAACGAACTGAGCCAGATCGGTTGGTTCGGCTGGGAAGATTACGACATGTGGCTGAAGTACGCCCAGGCCGATTTGCCGGTCGGCTTCATCCCGAACACGTTGTGTCTCTATCGCCACCACGAGACTTCGATGATCAACACGACGAACCTTTTCGAATCAGATCTGGTGCACCACTTCATGAATCGTTATGGCGATCTTCTCGATCGATTCGAGACGCGCGCGACAGTATTCGGAGTCGATCGGAAGAAGACAGGGGCGTTTCGAGAGGCGAAGCAGCTGCCGATCGATGATGAATTACCGAGGTGGAAGCAGGCTTCGAGCGTGCGGCGATGATGAGCGCACCCGCCGCGGGGCAGCGTTCCATGGCGTTCTCCGGCTCGACCGAGCCACGCTTCTGGTGGCACCGGCTGCCAGGCAATGAATATGTGCCGCCGATCTATGCCAGTCTGAGTGATGACGAGTGGCGGGTGCTCGACGAGTGGTATGCCGACACGTCGCGCGAGAACCTGATCGGGGAATGCGCCGTGCCGATGATGTCGCTGCTGCAAAGCTTTGTTATGGGCAGCAACATCCGGAGCATCGTGCAGCTCGGCACGCACTCCGGTTATTCCGCGCTGCTGCTTGGGTTTTTCCTGCGGCGCAGCCGGGCGCAACAGGGACTCATCTCGTTCGAAATCGGCGAGCCGTTGTGCGCCTACACGCGCACATGGCTCCAACGGGCTGGCCTGACGGAATACGTCCGCATCGAACACCGGAGTTCCTTGGATGATGACGCGACGGTGGTTGCGCGCGAGTATCTCGGCGGCAGTCCCGAGCTCGTCTTCGTCGACAGCTCGCATGAGTATGGCAACACGCTCGCGGAGCTCGAATCGTGGTACCCCGCGCTTGCGCCCGGTGGATTGATGGTGTTGCACGACTCCAGCGAGTTTGCCGCTAGTTTTGACGTGACAGGGCAGGGTGGCGTGCGGAGAGCATTCCGGGAGTGGAGGGGTTTGCATCCCGGCGTCGAGACATTCTGTCTGAACCACGATGTCCGCGCGATGGTTTCACCTGGAATGGTTTACCAGGACTTCTGCGGCGCTGCGTTGATCCAAAAGCCTCTTCACCCATAGGCCTGTAAAGGATGGATCAACCGCAGGAGCCCACCCGCTGTTTTATTGCCAGTGGCTGTGCGATCGCAACAACACATCTTTACCGCTGCATTCATCTGCAGCAGCAATTGGCGGCGCTTGGTTACGAGGCGCACGTCGCCGAGTGGTTCGAGGAAGGCGCTGTCCATTCCAAGGAAGCTCTCGGCTACGACCTGATCTTCCTTTACCGGCTACCGCTGTGGGCGCGCATTCGGAAAGTCATCGATGACACGCGCGCGCGGGGCAAGCCGCTCATCTTTGACACAGATGATCTCATTTTCGAACCGAATCGAATCCACGAGCATCGCGCGGTAGAGAGTCTGACCGCTGAAGAACAGGCGATGCACGCGGAAGGTGTGCGCGGCTATCTCGCGACGCTCGAGGCGTGCGACACCACCGTCACAGCGACACCTCTGCTTGCGGAGTTCGCGCGAGCCAGAGCGCGGCCTGCCTATGTTCATCGTAACGCGCTCGGGAGCGAAATGCTGGCGTATGCGGACAAGCTGTATCAATCGCGACAGCTTCGTCCCGCCTCGAGCAAGGTCGTAATCGGCTACGGCAGTGGAAGCCCGACCCACGATGTCGATTTCCAAGAAGCAGCCGGCGCTTTGCTCCACGTGCTCGAGCGATTCCGCAAGGCTGAATTGTGGATCGCAGGGCCGTTGGCACTCCCGCTAGAGTTCGAGCGCTTTGGCGAGCGCGTCCGGCGTTTCCCACTTACCGACTGGCGAGGTTGGTTCGAGCTTGCCAGCCGGATGGACATCGCACTCGCGCCTCTGGAGATGAACAATGTTTTCTGTCGCGCGAAAAGCGAGATCAAGTTCGTGGAATCCGCCGCCGCGGGCGTCCCAGTTGTTGCTTCGGATATCGACCCGTTCAGGGATTCCATGACTCATGGCCAGAACGGTCTCCTCGCGGCTAACGAAAAGGAGTGGACCGAGGCGCTGACCCTGCTTGTCGAAAACGCCGACCGGCGCAGCGTGCTAGCCGAAGCCGCCCGCCGGACGGTGCTGCAGCATTACACTCCGCACGCACGTGGAGCTCAACTGGCGGCGTTGCTGCCACAACTTGCGCCTTCATTCTCGCGTCGCGTCACTCCAGCCGTAGCATTGGGTTCAACCGCCGACATGCCCCGACGCATCCTCATTCAAAAGGGTGTGGCTTTCGTGAGACGTGCGCGCGCGATGTTCAACACCGCGGCGCAACCCGAGGCTCCCTCTCGAGCTGCGTCATTACGTATCCATTGGATCATCCCGGAGCCGATCCCGGGAGCTGGAGGCGATGTTAGCATCTTCCGGATCATTCGTGATCTCGCGGCGTTCGGCCATGACTGCCAGGTTCAGGTCGTGCCGTACCGTTTGATGGTGAATTTCACCACGGAGGAGATTCGGACGCACGTGCGGGAGCATTTTGGTGTCACCGGCGCGGAGTATCATCGTTGGGCGGGACACATCGACGACGCCGATTGCAGCTTCGCCACGTTCTGGCCAACCGTGGAAATTTTGAGCGGGCTCTTGAAGGGCGGGCGGCGCTACTATCTCGTGCAGGATTTCGAGCCCTCTTTCTACGAAGGAGATTCCCACCACATCCTCCGCTCGGAAAACACCTATCGCGCGGGGCTTCACTGCATCACCCTCGGCGAGTGGCTCGCGCGCTTGTTGCGCGAACGCTATGGCGCGACAGCGGACCACTTCGACTTTGCCGTCGACACGAGCATCTACTCGCCCCGTCCGGTCGAGCGCGAAACACGTCAGCGACTCTGTTTTTACGCACGGCCGAGCACACCGCGGCGGGGATACGAGCTCGGTCTCGCCGCATTAACGATGGTAAAGAGTCGATACCCTGACGTGGAAATTGTATTTTTCGGTTCCTGCGACTTAACACCGGAGCCGCCATTTCCCGTCACGAATCGCGGAAAGATAAGTGTCGATCACCTGGCGGAGCTCTATTCCAGCTGCGATGTGGGCGTTGTGTTCTCCCTTTCGAATCCTTCCTTTGTTCCGCTCGAGATGATGGCGTGTCGGTGCGCGGTTGTAGAAATCGCAAGCGAACGTTGGCGAGGTGTCCTCACGCACGGCCAGGATGCGTGGCTCGCCGAACCGACTCCCGAGGCCGTCGCCGATGCAATCGTGCGGCTGCTGGGGGATAAACCCACGCGCGACAGAATCGCGGGGAACGCCTACCAGCGGACGCGATCGATGGATTGGCGGCAATCCGCACGGCAAGTCGAAGCCGTGCTGCTGCGGTACGCCCGCAAGTGATCGCCTTTTAAGTGTTCGTGGCCGCGGGCGTTTCTTTTCGGCACGATTGCGAAGATGAAGCCGTCCGGCTTCACGACCCGCACCCACTCATCCAACGCCGCGAGCGGATTCGGCAAATGCTCCCAGACATGTGAGTGCAGCACAAAGCCAGTGCTCGCGTCCGCCAAAGGAAGGGCGGCTGCATCCCCGGGGAGGTCGATTGCCGCAACGCTGCCACACATTGCCAGCTGCATGCGCGCGTAGTAGTCGAAGTCCTGGGCGTCGCCATCACGGGTCAGACCCACGGCGCGCGTTTTGAGGCCGAAAGGATTGTGCGCGGCGGGGCCGATCTCAAGCCCTTCCAGTCCGTCGAGTATTTTATGGGCGAGCGGTGACTCAGGAAACGTGATCCCTTTGCGCGCGGGCGGTTGTCCCTTGGACATGGCTGCAGGCTCGCTACTTAACGGCGCTGAGAGCTGCAAACAAGGCCAGCAAAACACAAGCGCAAGTGGCTCTTGCCGCAAGATGGCCAGCTGGCATTTCGGGCGGCAGCGGACGATCATACGCACTGCCATGGAATCCGGCGAGACTCTCATCGACGCTCCCTCACGACGCTTTCGCCCGATCTTATTTGGCCTCGGCGCGTGGACAGATCACCTGCACTTCGGCTATGACGCAGTCTCGGTCTTGCGGCCCAGGTTGCTAGTCGAGCTCGGGACCGACCGCGGCGAAAGCTACTTCGCTTTTTGCCAGGCCACCGTTGAGAACAAAACCGATACGCGTTGCTTTGCTGTGGACAACTGGCGCGGCGATCTACACGTCGGCGGCTACGACGAGGCAACGTATCGCCAGGTCGCAGCTCATAATGACGAACATTACCGAGGATTTTCGACCTTGGTGCGCAGTGATTTCGACGACGCACTTCCGAGGTTTGAAGACAACTCTATCGATCTGCTGCATGTCGACGCATTACACACGGAAGAAGCCGTCCGCCACGACCTGGCGCGCTGGCTGCCCAAGCTGCGAGCGGGAGGCATCCTGCTCATGCACGACGTGCTCGTGCGCAATCGCGGCTTCGGTGTTTGGAAAGTGTGGGCCGATCTAATGAAAACAAGTCGAGCGTTCACGTTCGAGATTGGGCCCGGGCTTGGCGTTTGGCAGAAAGGCGAAGGCTCAGCGCCTCCCATGCTCGAATCGCTCTTCACCGCGCCTAACGAGTCAAGCGATCGGCTGATTGAATACTACCAATGCAAGGCTGCCCGGCTCCAGCAGGAGATCGCTCAGCAATGGCAGGATGGCAGCATCCGCCAGACCGCATTTGCGCAGCAAACGATAGTGCAGGTGTTTCACACGCGCGACGGAGCGCACCGGGAAGAGGACTCCGTCTGCGCGCGGATTGGTCACGAAAGCTGGAAAGAGATTTCCATTTCTCTGCCCGCCCGATCAGGAGCCGCGCCGCTGCGGATCGATTTCGTCAGTGCTTTTACCACAATCGATATTGCCTCAATCGTGGTGGGCAGCTCGGCTGGAGAGCACTATCGCGCCGACGGCGGCCGCGAGTTCGGGGCCATCCGCGTGGAAGGCGACGGGAAGCGAGAGCCGCATGACAAATCTTTCCGGCTCAAAATCACGGGACTCGATCCGCAGCTTTATCTACCAATTTTGAACATCCCGGAAACCGTAGAGCAGCCTGTTGTGACATTGCGCCTGCGTATTTCCTCCGTCACGCCTAACGACTAGAAGCATCTGTCATCATAGATG
>JACDHZ010000271.1 GCA_013820755.1 Chthoniobacterales bacterium | reverse complement strand
GATTGCGCCCGACCTGACGCTGCCGCAGCTCGATCAGATCATCGCCACATCCGAGCAACACCGGATTGCAGGGATCATCGCCACAAATACGACACTCGATCACTCAGGCGTGCCGTCGGATCGTGAAGAGACCGGCGGATTGAGCGGAGCGCCCTTGCGCACGAAATCGACGGAGATCATCCGCGCCATCAAGCAACGAACGCGATTGCCTGTGATAGGAGTTGGGGGAGTAAGAGACGCGGAGAGTGCGCGCGAGAAGCTAGCGGCCGGAGCGTGCCTGGTGCAAGTCTACACGGAGTATGTTTACCGCGGCCCCGCTCTTCTGCGCGAGCTCGCGGACGCATAGCCAGCTACACGCCGCGACGTTAGTACGCCCACTTGCCGCCAGGCGACGAGATGATCGGCAGCTCATGCGTCATGAACTGCGTTTTGCCTATTGCGCCCCACATGGGCGTCCCTACGGCAACGCGCCACTTCTTTGACATGCTTTCACCGGTGTGGCAGCCCCAGCTGCGCACCTGCGAATCCCGTGTGAAAGCGGCACGGCTGATTTTTGAGAGCTCGCTTTCGTGTAGCCACGATTTTGACGCGCTGTCGACGTTGCTGCTGTAGTCGAACAGGAAGCACGCTTTGTTCGAGTGGCCGAAGAATTCGAAGAACGCCACCTTCACCTGGTCGCGCGGCTGGCCGCTGTTAAGGTAATTGATCACGTCGGAGCCGTCCCGGAAGTAAACCAAGTTCAGGTTAAACTTATCGCGGACGGAGCCGATGAACCCGAGCAGGTCCTGCTTCTCCTGCAGGGCACGGTCGACGTAACCCTGCTTGTAAACGAGCCAGGTGATCTTCGCGTCTGGCCCGTACTTCTCGCGTAGTTGCTCCGTCCGAATTCGCGCGGCGCGGACGAAATTCGCCCACCAATGATCATGGGCCAGCGCGCCTTTGTATTGCTCCCACTGATAGAGCGATGGGCCGCCGATTAGGATCACGTATTCAGGAGTCACCTCCGCGCGCGCCGGGGTGATGGCTGCGAACACCAGAAGGAGAGGGACGATGAGGGCGAGCAGTCTTTTCACGGTTCCAGCAGGAGCAGTATGTATGCGCGGCGCGCATTTTCGCAAGAGAAGCGAAAGACAGCCGGTTTTTGAATCCAAAGACCTACGGCCCTGCATCTCACTGATAGAACCCTGCTCGGCTCGTGCCGACTCGCTTTTGCCATCCACATATGCTCCAGGACTTCGAGTTTGCCCTTCGCCAGCTCATCAAATCTCCTGGCTTCACGACCGTCGCTCTGTTGACCCTCGCTCTCGCGATCGGCGTTAACTCAGCAATCTTCGCGATTGTGAACGGCGTGATCCTCAAACCAGTCGTGCCAGTGCGACCGGCAGAGATCGTGAACGTCTTCACTGCGCGGCAGGGCGCGAGTAAGGATTACCGGCAGTTTTCGCACGCGGAATACATGGCGTTGCGCGAGAGCACCGATGTTTTCGCGGACGTCTCCGCGGTTCAATTCGCGCTCGCCGGACTCGGACGGCAGGAAGGCATGCGGCGCAGCTTCGCGTTCCTCACGTCGGAAAACTTCTTCTCGATGATGGGCGTGAAGCCGGCGGCCGGGCGCTTTTATAATGCAGAAGAGTCGCGGCCGAACGCAAAGATTGCCGTGGTAGTCGCGAGCTACAGTTATTGGAAGCGCCAGGGCGGGCGCGCCGATTTCGTCGGCAGCACACTTTATGTGAACTCGAAGCCGTACACGGTGATCGGCATCACGCCGGATGGGTTCAGTGGCATCAGCGCGCTGCTCGCGCCGGATGTGTGGCTGCCGCTGGGAATGTATTCGCAGCTCGGCTCTGCCTTTAGCGATGCTGCCGGGCTCCAAGACCTCGCCGAGCCGAAGAACTACACGCTCAATGTCGTCGCCCGCCTTGGTTCCGGTCTGACGATCGAATCGGTGAGGCCGCGCCTGCCGGTGCTTACGCAGCGCATCAATGCGCTCCAGGGAGCAGAGCCGGGGGCGGCCCGCGAGCTTCAGGTGCAGACGCCGTCGCGTTTCAGCATCAGCACGACCCCGTCTGACGATGGACCGATGGGTCTCGTAGGCCTGCTCCTGATGGGAATGGCAGGCGCCGTTCTCCTCATCGCATGCCTCAACCTTGCCAACATGCTTCTTGCCCGTGGCACTGCACGCTCGAAGGAAATGGCGATCCGCCTTGCACTCGGCTCATCGCGATGGCGCATCATCCGGCAGTTGCTGTCCGAAGGATTTCTGCTCGCGGTCGTCGGCGGCGCGCTCGGATTGCTCCTCAGCATTTGGACCAACAGTCTGCTCCTGCGCTCACTCGGCGCACTCTTTGGATCGATGAGCTTCTCGATTGTCGTGCCGCTGCATCCGGACGCTCTGGTGCTGGGCGTGACCTTGCTATTCTGCCTGTTTGCGACGCTGCTCTTCAGCCTTGGGCCCGCGTTGAAATCATCGAAGGCCGATCTAGTGAACGACCTGAAGCAGCAAGGAGGTGAACCGGCGCACGTTGGGCGGCTGAACCGCTTCTTCGCGCCGCGGCACCTGCTTGTAATGACGCAGATCGCGCTCTCGATGATACTGCTCTTCGGTGCCGGGCTCTTCCTGCGCGGCGCGCTGAAAGCTGGTGGAATCGATGGCGGATTCGAGGCACGCGATGGTCTGATCGCGGAGATGGATTTCACCCTTGGAAACATGGACGAGGCAGCGGCGAAACGATTGATGTTCGCCGCGGTGCAACGCGCCCGTGAGTTGCCCGGCGTGCGCGGCGCGGCGCTGGCGACAATGGTGCCGTACGGTAACCTGACGAACGCGAAACGGGTGATGCCCGCGAGCGAGGCGTCTGTCGCGAAGGCTGGTCCGAATGCCCCCTCACAGGGTCAGAACGGCCTATACGCCTCGATCACCCCCGGCTATTTCGACACGATTGGCGTGCGCTTGCTTCGCGGGCGCGATTTCACGCAAGCAGAAGCCGAAAACAAAGAGACGCCGAAGGTCGCGATCATCGACGAAATCATGGCAAAGAAACTCTTCCCCAACAGCGACGCGCTTGGCCAGCGAATCAAAGGCACCA
>JACDHZ010000118.1 GCA_013820755.1 Chthoniobacterales bacterium | reverse complement strand
CGCTCGTTGATGATGGGTCGGAGCAAGAAGCCGCGCCAGAAAATCTCTTTACCAATCGGAAGGATCACGACGAATACGCGGATGAACTGGTGCCAAAAGCGGTTGGGTCAAATCCTAGAGTTCGCGCGGAATCCAAGAAAGAACGCGAGGTAATCCACACTAGGAAATAGCAACTCCGGTCGCGGTCGCAGAACGACGTTCTCCGGCACTCCAAACGCATAATCGCGGCTGAACCACAGTGACAAGCCAACACAGACGACTGTTTGGACTGGGTAAACCAGTACTCTCGTGCATGGAGCCAGAAGCTGCCGCCAATCATCTTCAGGAGGCTCAATATGGCCATCGCGCCAAGAAACGCCGCCACCGAACCTGTGTAACTAGCTAGCTGCCGCCGCTCAGAGGCGTCGGCCCAGAATCCATTGGCATTTTTTAGCAGACGACTCTTCTTTTCGGCATGGCAGAGGACGACCGCAAGCGCGGAGGGAGTGACACCGACCCCGCGCGCCTGGCGCAGTTGCTTGAGGTGGAGCTTATTCAGAAGCGCGCCGCCTGGCAGCGGGCCGCTGCCCTCCGCGGCACTCTGCGCATGTTGAGCTTTCTGTTTGTCTTCATTGTCATCGCAGGTGCGCTGTTGGCATTCTTTGTATTCTTCTCATTCGATAGCGCCACCCGTTTACGGTCGAATGCAGCTCGTTCATCGAGTGCTGCTGCGTCGCAGCCTTAGCGGGCACTGCTTTGTCGAAGCTGGAAGTTGGTGCGCAAACTCGCGAGTGGTGACATCATAGCGCTGTGCCGCCCTCCGCGCCCAACTTGTCGGACTTCAGCACGCGGGAGTTGCGCGATCCAGTAGTGCCGTCAGTTGCCAACACCATGCGCGGAGAACTCGGAGCAATTCCGGCAAGCGAAATCCTGGAGCAAATCAACGATAGTGTCATTGTATGCGACGCGTCGGGACGGATTCAATACTGGAACTCGGGCTCTGAGAAACTTTATGGCTGGCCTGCTGACGAGGCGCTCGGAAGGAACGTGCACGCGCTTCTCGGAACGCGGCTTTCAGGTGCCGCCGCGGACGTGGATGACAGGCTTGCGGCAGAGGGCCACTGGCAAGGTGAGTTGCAGCAGGTCACTCGCAGTGGCGCAGCCGTCTGGGTCCATAGCCATTGCAAAGTAGAAGTCAGCGCGCTGGACGCCCCCCGGCTGGTCATTAGCAGCGATATCACCGAACGCAAGGATGCTGAGCATGCACTGCGGTGCATCGAGGAACGCTACCGGCGTTTTGTCGATGAAGATCTGACCGGAGACTTTATCGTTCGTTCCGATGGCGCAATCCTGACATGCAATCCCGCGTTCGTGCGCATTTTCGGATTCAGCTCCGTGCAGGAGGTCTTATCTACAAACTTTACCTCGCTGCTGCGGACGAGAAAAGACGGTGCGGAATTGATCGCTGCCGTTCGGGAGCATCGTGTTGCTGAACGAAACGAGCTGGAGATGCGACAGCCGCAAGGCGAGCCGGTCTACGTCGCTGCGCGTTTCGTTGGCAGCTTCGATGAACACGGAGAACTCACGGAGGTGCAGGGTTACCTGTTCAACGACACCAGGCGGAAGCGCTTCGAGCACCAGGTGATCCAGGCGCAAAAGATGGAGGGACTTGGCACGCTGGCAGGCGGCATCGCTCACGACTTCAACAACATCCTCGCGATTATTCTTGGATACGCGTCGCAGCTCGACTCGATGAGCGTTCGGACCGAGCAGATCCCCGGCGCGGTGAAGGTGATCAAAGAGGCCGTCGAGCGGGGCGCAGCGCTCGTACAGCAGTTGCTCACCTCCGCCCGTCAGGCGGAAGCGCGGTTCGCGTCGCTCGATCTGAACAACCTCCTTCGTGAATTGGAAAAGATGCTGCAGGCGACCTTCCCGAAAACGATCGATTTCAAGCTACACTTGGGGCCGCACGTTCCTCCGCTGACGGCCGACCGCGGACAACTGCACCAGGTTTTGCTAAACCTTTGCGTAAATGCGCGCGACGCGATGCCACACGGCGGTACGATCGTTTTCGAGACGTCTCTCGTGAGCGGCCGAGAAGTGGCCGAGGATTTCACCGGCGCGGAGGCGGAAGAGTATGCCCGCATCCGCGTGCGCGACACCGGTTCCGGAATGACACCCGAGGTGCGGTCCCACATTTTCGAGCCGTTCTTCACCACGAAGGAACGGGCGAAAGGAACCGGTCTCGGGCTATCCGTCGTCTACGGCGTGGTCAACAATCACCGCGGCTTCGTGCAGGTGGAAAGCGAGCCGGAACAAGGCACCACTTTCAGTATTTACCTGCCGGTGCTTCGGCAGCGCGAGCATCTGCCGAATGGAGCAGCAATTGCATCAGCTAAGCCACGAGAGCCGCAGACAATTCTGGTGGTTGAAGACGAAGAGATGCTACGCGATCTCGCGCTCCAGATTCTGGAAGGCGAGGGCTACCGCGTGCTCGCCGCACGTGACGGATTAGAGGCGGTCGCAATGTTCGATGAGCATCGCGACGAAATCGGGCTGGTGATTTGCGATCTCGGACTGCCGAAACTCGGCGGCCGTGATGTCTTTATGAGAATGAAGGAGTGCAAACCGACGGTACGCGCAATCGTCGCCAGCGGCTATCTCGAGCCGTCGATACGGTCGGAAATTCTTAAGGCCGGTGTGATTGATACGATCCAGAAGCCGTATGATTTTCGCGATTTGCTCGAGAAGATTCGCAGTGTCATCGGAGACGCCGTGGCCAAAGAGAGCCATCCGTAGCGATCAGCCCGGCGGGCGGGGAAGCTGCGGTTGAAGCGCGACTATTCCACTATCTCGAGCGTCGCGCGTTGATTGTGCCGGGCGGCCGCGCTCGATAGGAGGGCTCGTATGGCCTGAATGGTCGAACCATTTCGGCCAATGATGCGGCCGACGTCACTCTGACGCATCCGCAATCGGAAAACTGTCGCGTTGCCGTTCGGAATCTCGGACAGGATCACTTCGTCCGGGAACTCAGCCAGGTGACGAATGACGAACTCCAGGAACTGTTTCACCGAACCAGTGTAGCCACACCGGTTGCTTTGTCACCGCATGACGATGCTGCCGTCAGTAAAATCCGGCTTCTACGTGCGAGCGTGTTCAGCTGCCCGCAGCGGCCGGGACTGCTTCGGCAGCAGCAGGCGCGGCCGTCTTTCGATTCTTCTTGATCAAGCTGCGCACCGTGTACGACGGCTGTGCGCCTTTCGAAATCCAGTGGTCGATGCGATCCAGCTTTAACGTGCTGTTATGCCCCTGCTTCTTCGGATCGTACGTGCCGATGATCTCGATGAACTTGCCATCGCGCGGGCTGCGGTTGTCCGCCACTACCACTTTGTAGTAGGGACTGTTCGTCGTGCCTTCCCTGCGTAATCTGATTGAAACTGACATATCTCGTAATGGTTATTTCTGCATCCGCGCCATTTGCGCCATCATCTT
Source organism: Chthoniobacterales bacterium (assembly GCA_013820755.1). GTDB lineage: Bacteria > Verrucomicrobiota > Verrucomicrobiia > Chthoniobacterales > UBA10450 > JACCTI01. The sequence goes on along the minus strand of JACDHZ010000118.1, from coordinate 5,317 downwards.
CTTCATCTTCCCGGCGTTCTTCATCATCTTGCGCATTTGATTAAACCGCTGCAGCAGATCATTCACTTCCGTGACAGTACTGCCGCTCCCGCGCGCAATTCGCTGGCGACGCCGCGCATTTAGTATGTCAGGTCGCGAGCGCTCGTCGCTGGTCATCGAAAGCACAATGGCTTCGGTCCGCTTTATCTGCTTCTCGTCAACCGAGAGGCCCTGCACGTTACCCATGCCGGGGATCATGCCAAGTATGTTTTCGATCGGCCCCATCTTTCGCATCATCTTGAATTGCGCGAGGAAGTCGTTGAAGTCGAAAGAAGCCGTTCGGAGCTTTCGCTGCATCCGCTCTGCTTCTTCTTCGTCGAACGCTTCGGCCGCTTTCTCGACGAGGCCCACAATGTCGCCCATCCCTAGAATGCGCCCGGCGAGGCGATCCGGCACAAATGCCTCGAACTGATCTAGTTTCTCGCCGACGCCGGCGAACTTGATCGGCCGCTGCGTGACTTCGCGCATCGAAAGCGCGGCGCCGCCACGGGCATCGCCGTCGAGCTTCGTCAGGATGATCCCGGTAATACCGAGCGCGTCATTGAAATGTGTCGCAACACTGACCGCCTGCTGCCCGGTCGCCGCATCCGCGACGAGTAGGATTTCCTGCGGCTTCAGGAATTCCTTCAGTTGCTTAATCTCCTCGATCAGCGCGGTATCAATCTCCTGCCGACCAGCCGTGTCGAAGATCTGGACATTGCCCGTCTGCGTCTTCGCCCATTCCAAAGCAGCAGCCGAAGAGCGCCGCACATCCTTCTCTGCCGCGTCTGGTGTGTAAACCGGCACGTCGACCTGCTTCGCAAGGGTCGCGAGCTGTTCGATCGCGGCCGGTCGTTGCAAATCGGATGCAATCAGCAAAGGCGTGCGACCCTGCTTCTTGAGCAGTTTAGCGAGCTTCGCCGAGGAGGTCGTTTTGCCGGCGCCGTTTAGGCCGACGATCAGAATGCGTGCCGGCTTCTCGAGGTTTAACGGAGCGGCATCACCGCCGAGCAACGCCGTCAGCTCGTCGTGGAAAATTTTCACCATCTGCTGGCCGGGCGTGACGCTGCGAAGCACTTCCTCGCCCAGCGCCTTTTCCTTCACGCGTCCGATGAAGCTCTTCGCCACCTGAAAATCGACATCCGCCTCCAGCAACGCGAGCCGCACCTGGCGCATGGCGTCGTTGATGTTCGTCTCGGAAATCGAACCGTGCCCGCGCAGGTCCTTGAAGATGTCCTGAAGCTTGTCGCCGAGTTGTGAAAACATGCGTGTAGCTCAAGAGATGGCGGCACCCGCCGGAGCGAGGCTCGGACCTACTTCTTCGCCGGGGCTGGTGAGGCTGCCGGCGAAGGTGCTGCTGGCGCGCGCGTCGGCGGCGCGGCAAGCGCTGCGTCAGCAATGGAGAATGTCCAGCTCGCTTCCACCTTCTTCTCTCCGGACTTTCCGCCGATGATTACCGTGCACGACTTGTCGCGCAGCTTTTGCGTTGGCTGATACGAGATCGTTTGCGTTTTCTCGTCGAACGTGGCGGTAACGACGCCAAGTCCACTGACCCGCATCTGTGCAGTCCCGGGATCAATCGGACCCATGGAAGACAAATTCGCCTGGATGAGCGGCATCGCGGTCTTCGCTGTCTCGCCCGAAGCGGGCTGCGCCTGGATGCTTTCACTCGAAATCTCAGCGACCGGTGCGGCGCCACCGCTTGCTGAACCGCTGAAGGTGGCTGCGTCACTAAACACCTTCGGTTTGTTTCCCTCCATCAAGTAGCGGCCTAACGAGTCGTTCGGCGATGTATACGTCAACCGCTGTCCATAGACGGTGAAGATTGCCTCGTATCCAGCCTTCTTCAGAAATTCGCGCACCGGATCATTGATGTAGCCGAACGGAACCGCGAATGAGTTTACGCGTATCCCCAATTTTTGTTCCAGCAGCTGCTTTGATCCGATTATCTCGGCCGTGAGCCACTGCTCATATTCCTCGGGATTAAGCTTTTTCTTCTGCACCTTGTCGTAGGCTTTGCGGAGATCCTGGTGCGTCGCTGAGTGAGCCTCGATATCGACCCCTGCGTCCCTCATTTCGCCGAGCTGCTCCCAGCTCATTGCGGCACCACCGCCGAACTTCATCCCTTTGACGCCTTCGGTGTAGATGAACAACGTAAACGGATAGCCATACTTCTTCAGGATCGGCCAGCCTACTTTATACTGCGACTTCCAACCGTCATCCAAGGTGATGATTGCGGCGCGAGGCGGGATGTTTTTCTCGCCCCGTTTCCAGGCGAAAAAATCCTGCATCGCGATCACCGGAATCTTCTTGTCCTGCAGCTCTTTCATCTGAGCCTCGAACATCTCCGGCGTCATTTCCGTGTCCGGGCGACGGACGGTTTTTTCGAAACGGTGATAGCCGTAAATGATGACTTGCGCGTTCTGATCGACCGTCGGTTTAGCCAGCGTCATCGCTGGCGTAGCTACAGGCGCTGCAGGAGCGGTAGCGGCCGGCGAAGGCGCGGCCCCCTGCCCGTTCGGAGCCGCGTTTGGGCTCTTCTTGCAACCAGGAATGTTCAGGGCCAGAACCGCTCCCAGCAACGCAAATCGTATCAGCATAAATATGTTAACGGCTTTAAATCTGCACTGCGAAAACACAAGCGCTTTTTCGCCACACAACGCGCGCGAGCCGCGTGGATGTATCCGTTTTTCGGCGATGATAATTGGCACCCGAAATCGATGGCAGAAAACCACGTCAAGCGTATCTGTCGGCATGCTTTTCCGCTTTCGTGCTCTCGTCGCGCTCACTTCCCTCGCGACGATCGGGGGCTGCTCGAGTCCCGGCACTGCCAACGTGCGAAATACCAGCCGCACCTTCACGACGGTCGTAGTGGACGCCGGTCACGGTGGAAGGGACGGCGGAGCGACACGTCGCTACGGACCGCCTGAAAAAGTGGCGACACTGGATGTGGCGTTGCGACTGAATCGCAAGCTGCGTGAATCCCAATTCCGTACTGTCATGACGCGCTCGTCGGACGTGTTCATCCCGCTCGATGAGCGTGTGGCGATCGGCAATCACCAGAAGAACTCCATCTTCGTGAGCGTCCACTTCAACGACTCCGGTCGACGCGGCGTTCGCGGCTTCGAGACATACTATTCAACGCCCTATGCGCGCAGCCTGGCCGAACGCATTCAACGCAAGCTATTGACGATGAATGGCTCGGCGAATCGCGGCGTACGCACCGCTGGATTCCGAGTCCTGAGGAATGCAGTCCACCCATCCGTGCTCATCGAGTGCGGCTTTCTGAGTAACCGTGGCGACGCAAACCGCGTCGCCAGCAGTAGCTACCGCGAGATACTCGCCGATAAAATCTCGGAAGCCATCGTCGAAGAACGCTACGGTCCCGGCGTTTACAACGCCCCTCCGCGTGCGCCAGATGTAACACCGGCACCTGAGGACACCGTACCGTCACCCCCGGCTGCTACACCGTAGACAATCCTCGACGCGTCGCGCAGTCTTAGTTTCGGCGCCGCTCCACATGACTACCGCCAACAAAATAACGATCGCACGCATCCTATTGATCCCAGCGTTCGTCACGATGGCCCTCTATTATGGGCAGAGTATCGAGGACGGTGACCCGCAGGAATGGCAGCGATTCGCCGCTATCCTAATCTTCCTGACTGCTGCTGTCAGCGATGGGCTCGACGGCTATGTGGCGCGGCGCTTTAACCAGCGAAGTTCGCTGGGCGTGATCCTCGATCCAATCGCGGATAAAGGTCTCCTCTTGAGTGGAATCATCACTTTAAGCATCAGCAACTGGAGCCAGAACGCCCCTCAATACGGCAAGTTTCCGGTTTGGTTCCCTGTGCTGGTGATCACGCGTGACACAGTAATCGTTGTTGGCAGCGCCGTGCTCCATTTTCTGAACGGCAAGGTCACCGTGCGGACGAGCTGGACCGGTAAAGTCGCAACCGTTCTGCAGATGGCGGCGATCGCATGGGTGATGTTGCAGATAACGTTGCTGCCGTTGCTGTATGTCGTCGCCGCCGCAGGATTGTTCACGTTTATCTCCGGCTTCATCTACGTCATGGATGGCGTCCGACAACTGCATGCGCACGGCCATGCAAACGCGAAAGTCAGCTGACGGGCTGCCCTAGCAGCTCTCAGGTTATGGCGATGAACGGCGGACGGCTGAAGGAGGAATTCGCCGGGAGAGTCGCAATCATTGGACGGCCCAACGTTGGCAAATCCGCTCTCTTCAATCGCCTCGCCGGCCGAAACATCGCGATCGTTCACGACCAACCCGGCATCACTCGCGATCGGCTGGCGGCGCCCTGCACACGGGGCGCGCGCAGTTTCCTGATCTGGGACACTGGCGGGATCGGCGGCGCAGGCGAGACGGAGCTGACGCCGCAGGTTCGTGCTGCGGCAGACGCCGCAATGCGTGAGAGCGACGTCATCCTTTTCACGGTCGATGCGCAGGCGGGGTTTGGACCGGTTGATCAGGAACTTGCGACAATGCTGCGGAAGTCCCGACGGCCGGTCGTTCTCGTGATCAACAAGGTCGATGATCCCAAACATGAGTCCCTCGAAGCGGACTTCGCGCGACTGAACTTCGCCGACACGGTCTTGATCAGTGCCGTGCATGGTCGCGGAATCTCGATGCTGCTCGAAACAATCGAGCGCCTTCTGCCCGAAGCCGCTGCCGGCGAACAGCCCGGCGACGATGAGCGCGCACTGGAAAAGCCGCTCGCGCTGGCGATCATAGGTCGGCCGAATGCCGGAAAATCTTCGTTAATCAACTCCGTCTTCCACGATCAGCGGACCATCGTCAACGATATTCCCGGGACTACACGGGACGCTGTGGACATCGCCTACGAACGCGACGGCGAGAAGTTTCTCCTGATCGATACCGCGGGAATGCGCGCCCGGAGCAAACATTCGACATCCGTTGAAGTGTTCAGCGTTATGCGCGCCGAACGCACGATCCGCCGAGCTGATCTGTGCGTGCTCGTCATCGACGTGACCAGCGGTGTGACCAGTCAGGACAAAAAGATTGCCGGCTTGATCCAGGAGGCGCGGAAACCATCCGTAGTCATTCTGAACAAGTGGGACCTCGTGAAACCCCCGCGCGGCGCAAAAACGGCGATACAAACGCTCGTAGCCGACACACGCGAGCGGCTCTTTTTTTTGGATTACGCACCCATTCTCATCACGTCTGCCGCAACCGGGGAAAATGTCATGCAGCTGTTCCAAACAATCAGCGAGATTCGACGCTCCTCCGCTGTACGGATCGGCACTGGATTGTTGAACCGGA
>JACDHZ010000117.1 GCA_013820755.1 Chthoniobacterales bacterium | reverse complement strand
CCATTGTGCCTGAGTTCGCGACGCCCGGTTTCCACTGGTCGCCATAGCTGCCGATTGCGAAGGTGCCTGAGCCGATCTCGTACTCAATCCACTTTGCTTCCGGTTCATCTGTCGTAGGACGAAGCCTGAGCACGTCCTCGTAAAATGCGCGAGCGCGCTTCACATCGGTCACCGGAGTGCCCACAAAAGCAATTTCTTTGATCATGACTTCTCCTTTGCTGCTGCAACAACTTTTTCCGCGGCGTCGGCCAGATCATCCGCAGGCGTCAACGCCAAACCCGACTCGGCCAGGATCTTCTTCCCAGCGTCAACATTGGTGCCTTCCAGGCGAACTACGAGCGGAACAGGCAAATGCAGCGCTTTCACCGCGTTCACAATTCCCTGCGCGATGACATCGCACCTCATGATGCCACCGAAAATGTTCACGAGAATGGCCTTCACGTTCTTGTCCGAAACCAGGATTTTGAATGCCTCCGTCACCTGCTGTTCGCTGGCGCCACCCCCGACGTCGAGGAAGTTTGCAGGGCTGCCGCCGTAGAACTTGATGATGTCCATCGTTGCCATGGCGAGGCCGGCGCCATTCACCAGACAAGCAATGTTACCGTCCAATCCGATGTAGTTGAGGCCATGCATGGATGCTTCCACTTCTCGCGTATCTTCTTCCGCAGTGTCCCGCAACGCAGCGATTTCCGGATGCCGATAGAGCGCGTTGTCATCGAAGTTGAACTTTGCGTCGAGCGCGAGCACCTCGCCCTTGTCGGTGACGACTAATGGATTCACTTCGACCATGGAGCAGTCGAGCGCCAGAAACGTTTGATACAGTCGATCGAACAGCTTTGCCGCAGGCTTGATCTGTTCGGAGCTAAACCCGAGCTCCTTGGCGAGCTTCCGGGTCTGATAAGGCTGAATGCCGGCAAGCCTATCAACCGGCTCCCGGATGATTTTGTCCGGCGTCTTCTCAGCGACCGCCTCGATCTCGACCCCGCCTTCTCTGCTTGCGACAATCATGGGCCCGGCTGTCGCGCGGTCGACCAGAACTGCGAAATAAACCTCCCGTTCGATCTCGACCGATCTCGCCACAAGAACGGTCTTCACTTCACGACCAGCTGGCCCGGTTTGATGCGTAACGAGTGTCTGCCCTAGCATCTTTGACGCGATATCGCGCGCTTCTTCCGGAGATCGGCAGAGCTGCACGCCACCTTTGAAGCCGTTTGTAAACGACCCTTTGCCGCGACCGCCAGCGTGGATCTGCGCCTTCACCACAAGATCGCGCGTTCCCAGCTCGCGCGCCGCAGCTTCAGCTTCGTCGGCTGTCCGCGCCGCTTTGCCTGGCGGTGTGGCCACTCCAAACCGTTGCAGCAACTCCTTGGCTTGATACTCGTGGATGTTCATCAGCGATCCCGAAAACGTGAGCGAACACTAAGGCTGCGAACCACAAGCGCGGCAATCGTTTTTCTTCGGTCGATTCTCACTGGCATGCCGTAGGCTCCGCGATGCGAATCCGATCCCTGCGGCTGACGGCGGCTGTCGCCTGTATGCTGGCAGCACTCGACATCGTCGCGACACCGCAAGCGGCCGCTGCCGTCGAATTCCGCGGCGCGTGGGTGGCGACCGTGCACAACATCGATTGGCCGTCGAAACCGGGTCTGGGCGCGGCTGCACAACAAGCGGAGTTGATTGCAATTCTCGATCGCGCCGCCGCTCTCAAGCTAAACGCAATTCTCCTCCAGGTGCGCCCGGCGAGCGATGCGCTCTACGCCTCAACGAAAGAACCGTGGTCGCAATTCCTCACAGGCACGCAGGGAACATCGCCCGGTTACGATCCACTGGAGTTTGCAATCGCGCAGGCGCACGCGCGCGGGATCGAGTTGCACGCCTGGATCAATCCATTCCGCGCTGCCAGCAACGCTTCCGCGAAGCTCGCCTCAAGTCACGTGGCGAAGAAGCATCCCGAGTGGGTCCGGCGATATGGCACGCAGCTTTGGGTTGATCCCGGCGAGCCGGCTGCGCGCGAGTACGTGCTCGGTGTCATCAGCGACATTGTTCGGCGATACGAAGTCGATGGCATTCACATCGACGATTACTTTTATCCCTACCCGGTGAAAGGCGTCGCATCCTTTCCCGATGATTCTACGTGGGAACGCTATGGACTGAAAAGCGGACTCAGCCGCGGCGATTGGCGGCGCGAAAACATCAACAACTTTGTGCGCTCCATGTACAGCGCAGTCAAAGCCGCAAAGCCGTCCGTGCGCGTCGGCATCAGCCCATTTGGAATTTGGCGCCCGGGCGTTCCGGTAACCATCGAGGCGCAACTCGACGCATATGGCCAGCTCTTCGCCGATTCTAGGAAGTGGCTCGCGGAAGGCTGGTGCGACTATCTCGCGCCGCAGCTTTACTGGGCCATCGAGCCATCGAAGCAGAGCTTTCCCGTCTTGTTACAATGGTGGCGTGCGCAGAGTCGCGGCACAGCTGTTTGGCCCGGCATTGCAACCGATCGGATCGGCAGCAGCAGGCCTGCGCAAGAGATGGTAGATCAGATCGAGCTAACTCGCCGTGGCACGAACTCGCCTGGCCATATTCACTGGAGCATGAAATCGCTGATGCAGAATCGCGGAGGCGTTTCGGATCTCCTGCGCCGTGATGCTTACGCAGAGAAGGCAGAGCCGCGATAAGGAGCGTCTACTTCTTTTTTGCCGCGAACCTGCCGATTCTCCTCCGCGCAGCCGAATCTGCGATTAACATCGCGAGGCGCGTCTTTCGGGTCTCCGCGCGTTTGGCGCTAATCACCCACCACGAAGCGAGCCTTCGATACGACGGCGGCTGAGCTGCGAAGAACTCCCACGCCTCCGGTTTTGCGCGAAACCTCTCCTCCTCGGCGGCACCGAGTTTGGCGGTGTTTTGATTTTCGTAAGCATACGTGCCCGATCGCTCCTCGCGTCGCCGAGCAAACGCCTCCAATCCGCCAGGCTGCATTCGGCCGAGGCGCGTCAGTTCCGCCACTCGTGCGATGTTGACCGCGCTCCACGTGCTCGCCGGCTTGCGAGGCGTGAACCGGATCTTGTAGCTGTCCGCGTCGATGCTTTTCCGCACTCCGTCGATCCACCCAACGCATAGTGCCTCATCCACAGACTCAGGCCAGGTAACGCTCAGGCGCCCGGAGCGCTTTCTGTGAAATGCAACCCAGAGCTCGCGTGCCTTGCCGTGATTCTCCGCAAGCCAGGCGCGAAGCTCTGCGGCTGTCGCGAAAAAGATTGCTTCGCCGGCCTCTGTCACACGTGAAGATGCATCTGCCCTTGAACGCGCCATTCGCACGAGCTTACATGGTTCAAGCCCCTATGCCGCACCTCCACAATCCCGCAGGCGCACTTCTCCTCGCGCAGATTCTCGTATCTGCTTTTCTCGCCATTCTCTTCCTGCAGTCAGCCTTTGATAAAATTCTCGACCGGGAGGGCAACCTCGGCTGGCTCGAAGGCCATTTTGCGAAGAGCCCTCTCGCCGGGTTCGTGCCGGTCCTGCTGTCGATGATCACCGTCTTCGAGCTAGCAGCTGGTGTTCTCGCGGCCGCGGGTGGCGCAATGCTCATTCTGCGTCACAGCTCCGTCATCGCGTTCTACGGCGCAGTCGTTTCAGCTGTATCGATCGTTGCGCTGTTCTTCGGCCAACGAATGGCGAAGGAATACGCCGGGGCGGGCACTCTGGTGCCGTATTTCATTCTCACAGTCGGCGCGATCTTTCTGCTCGCTGCGGGGTAAGACCACTTCACTGCGAAGCTCGTTGCACGGGTTGCTCTGTCTGTTGTGCAGCTTGCCGCGCCCCAATCTACCGGACGTGCGACTTACCGACGTGAACGACGCTCAGCGCACCGCTGTCACCACCACCGAAGGGCCGTTATTGATCCTCGCCGGCGCCGGAACCGGCAAGACGCGGGTCATCACTACGCGTGTGGCGTACCTGATCGCGCGCGGTGTTGATCCATCGCACATCCTCGCTGTTACCTTCACAAATAAAGCAGCCGGGGAGATGCGCGATAGGCTCGGCCGGATGGTGAAACCCGACTCGGCAAAAAAGGTGACGATGTCGACCTTTCACGCGCTTTGCCTCCGTATTTTGCGAAACGGGATCGATCGGCTCGGCTACAAAAACAACTTCAGTATCTATGACGAAGGCGATCAGCTCGGGTTGATAAAAAAGATCATCGCCCGCACTGCATCTACAGACGAGAAGCTTGATGCCCACGTCGCGAAGGCTGCAATCAGCAAGGGCAAGAACAACAGCTGGGCGCCGGCTGTGGGTGACGACACGCTTCTCGGCTCTGTATATGCGCGATACCGCGAGCAGTTGAAGGCGGCGAACGCTGTCGACTTTGACGACCTCCTGCTGCTCGCCGTGCAATTACTGGATCAGCACGCTGACGTGCAGCAGCGGTGGCGTGAGCGCTTTCGCTATTTGATGGTGGACGAGTTCCAGGACACCAACCGCCTCCAACTCGAACTGGTGCGGCTCCTCGCCGATGAGCGGCAGAACGTCGCCGTCGTCGGAGATGATGACCAGGCGATCTACGGCTGGCGCGGTGCCGAAGTCTCGAACATTCTCGAATTCGAGCATCACTTCCGCAATCCGACAGTGGTGAAGCTCGAGGAAAACTACCGCTCCACGAATGCGATCCTCGGCACAGCGAATTCCCTCATCAGGAACAACCCGCGCAGACGAACGAAACGGCTCTGGAGTGCCACCCGCCACGGCGACAAGGTGCGGCTCATCGAATCGCCAAACGATCGCGAAGAAGCGCAATTCGTAGCCGAGGAAATCCAGCGCCGCCATTCCGACCGCGGTGAACCATGGGAGAATTTTGCGGTGCTCTTTCGCATGAACGCGCAGTCCCGCACGCTGGAGGAAAATGTGCGACGGCTCCGGGTTCCGTATCGGATTGTCGGTGGGAAAAGCTTCTTCGACCGCCGCGAGGTGAAGGATCTCATCGCGTACATGAACGTGCTCGTGAATCCCGGGGCGGACGCGAATTTGCTCCGCATCATCAACACGCCGGCGCGCGGAATCAGCCGCGCCAGTGTGGAGAGCGCCCTCCACTGGAGCGTTTGCAAACAATGCAGTCTGTGGGAAGCGCTGCAGTCAAATGAACTGCTTGGGTCATTCAGCAACCGGACGGCTGGGAGCGTAAAAGCATTCGTTGAACTGATCGACGAGTACCAGACAAAGATCGTCGAGCCTCTTAGCGATCCCGCGGAGATTATCACCGAGTTGATCGCGGAGACCGAGTATGGCGCAGAGCTTCGGCGTAATTGCAAGTCCGCTGATGAGGCAGGCGCGCGCGAGCTAAACGTCGGCGAGATGCTGCACGATCTCGCGCAGTTCACGCGGCGGTCGAACAAGGGGCTGCCCGGATTCCTCGATGAGATTGCGCTCGACCATGAGCGGGAGGAGGAGAAGCAGGAGGACATCGAGAACAAGCGAGGCGTGACCTTGATCACGATGCACGCGGCAAAAGGGCTCGAGTTCCGCCACGTTTATCTCGTCGGGCTCGAGGAGGGAATTCTGCCGCACGACCGCTCGAAAACGGAAGGCACCATTGATGAAGAACGACGCCTGCTTTACGTCGGAATTACCCGCGCACGCCAGACCCTGACGCTTTCGTATTGCCGGGATCGAATGAAATTCGGCAGCGCGAGCAGCTGCACACCCAGCTCCTTCATTGCCGAGCTCGCGCCCGAGTTCGTAGATCGGGTCGACCTTCGGAAGCTGCTCAGCACACCAGTCGCCGAGAGCACGGGCAAAAGCCGTTTTGCGCAGATGCGCGCAGCGATCGGCGGCTGAGAACGAGGCGTGCGCGCGGCGACGCGATGATATTCGCCGCCATGATGCGCACATTCAGCATCTGCGCTTCGTATTACCAAGTATGAACGAATACTCGCAGCCCGGTTTCGGGAAGATTTCAGTGCACGGCGACGGAATGGGCGTGCCCACTCCCGAACTTGTGGAAAAACGCGCGCGAGAAATTGCTTTGATCCACGAGCGCAGCCCGGAGGAATTTACCGACGCCGATTGGGAACAGGCGCGGCAGGAACTCATGGGTGTCGCCACAAGTGGAGCGCCTGAGGAAACGCTCGAGAACGCCTCGCTCGAAGAGGAATGGCCGGTCGTGGCGAGCGATACCGGCGAGCGTGCGCCCCGCGCTGGGGTAGAGGACGATGAAATGCTTGGGGCCCAACTTGTCGCGGGAGGCGTGGAAGAGGCGACTCACGATAGGATGGTAGAAGCGGCCAAGAGTGAGCAAAGCCAGGAAGGCGGGATCATTGAAGGCGCATGAAGCGCCGCCGATCAAGGGCAAGGTCGCGCTGGCGTCGGGCGCATTATCTTCAGCGTCAGGGCGTAGCCGCGCGGAGTCTTTGACACGGCGGTTTCGGCAGGTGCGTGATCTTACACAGCGGCTTTGCCGCGGCCTTCAGCCGGAGGACTTCGTGGTGCAGTCGATGCCCGATGTAAGCCCGACCAAGTGGCATCTCGCGCACACGACATGGTTCTTTGAAACTTTCATCCTAAAGGTATGGATGCAACGGTACCGCGCCGAAGTTCCGCAGTATGCTTATCTTTTTAATTCATATTATAACGCCGCTGGCGACATGCACCGGCGAGATCTGCGCGGCCTGATCTCGCGCCCGACCGTCGCGGAAACATATCGTTACCGCGAATCGGTCGATAATTGCGTCATCACGTTGATCGAAGGGGCGGACGCGGCCCTTCTCGATGAACTGGAGCCGGTGATGGTGCTCGGACTGCATCACGAGCAGCAACACCAGGAGCTGCTTGTGGCGGATATAAAACACGTCTTCGCGCAGAATCCGCTTTACCCGGTCTTCGAGGCGGCCTTACCTGCGTCTCCAAATACCGCAGCCCCCGGCCCGCAGCATTTCATCGAATTCGACGAGACAATGGCATTGATTGGGCATGGGAGCTCTGAGTTTTCATACGACAACGAAGGTCCGCAACATCGCGCTTATGTGCCAGCGTTCTCGCTCTCGAACCGACCGGTTACCAATGGTGAATATCTCGCATTCATCGAGAGCGGCGGCTACACTCGACCAGAGTTTTGGCTATCCCTTGGCTGGACCACACTGAACGAACATCGCTGGGAGGCGCCGTTGTATTGGGTGATACGCGACGGGCAGTGGTGGAACTTCACACTGTCGGGCTTCAGACCAATCAACGAAGACGAACCGGTGACGCATGTCAGTTACTTCGAAGCGGACGCGTACGCGAACTGGGACGGCGCGCGGCTGCCGACTGAGTTCGAATGGGAACGCGCGAGCACCAATGTGCCGATCGATGGAAACTTCGTGGACGCGCAGCGTTTTCATCCCGCCCCGCCTGCATCAGGCGGCGATGGCACCGAGCTGCTTCAGATGTTTGGCGATGTCTGGGAATGGACGCGCAGTGCCTACCTCCCCTACCCCGGCTATCGCGCTGCGCCGGGCGCGCTTGGCGAATACAACGGCAAATTCATGTGCAATCAGATGGTGCTGCGCGGCGGCTCGTGCGCGACCTCGCGCGATCACATCCGCTCCACCTACCGGAATTTCTTCCCGCCCGACAAACGCTGGCAGTTCACTGGCATTCGACTGGCGCGCGACCTTGCATGAACGACTCCTCTGGCGGGGTCGCGCTGCTGGACCTCGAGCCTGCGACTTCGGATTTCCGGGAGCAGGTGGTCGCGGGGCTTTCCGCTTCGCCGCGGACCCTGCCGTCGAAGTTTTTTTACGACGAGCGGGGGGCCGAGCTGTTCCAGCAAATTTGCGAGCTGCCGGAATACTACATCACTCGCACGGAACACGAGATCCTGCGCGAGCATGGCCCAGAGATGGCCGAATCGGTAGGCGCGAACGCAGAGCTGGTCGGCTTCGGCACTGGTGCGGGCGTGAAGACACGAATGCTGCTCGAGCATCTCGATAACCCGATTGCGTATGTACCCGTTGATATTTCGAAGGAACGCCTCGTCGAATCAGCAATGGCGCTCCGTCTCCAGATGCCGGAGCTGGAGATATTACCGGTCTGCGCAGATTACCTTCAGGAAATGCGCCTGCCTGTCCCTTCGCGAAAGCCCGACCACATCGCCGTCTACTTCCCGGGCTCCACGATTGGAAATCTCGAGCCGCATGTCGCCCTGGGCTTTCTCAAGCGCGTATGCCAGCTCTGCGGTCCAGATGGCGGTTTGATCATCGGCGTTGACCTGCAGAAAGCACGCCACGTTATCGAAGCGGCCTATAATGATAAGGCAGGCGTCACGGCTGAGTTCAACTTTAATCTACTCGTTAGGGCGAACCGCGAGCTCGGGGCGGATTTTGTTCTTCCCTGCTGGAAACATCGCGCAGTCTACAGCGAGCAGGAAGGCAGAATCGAGATGCACCTGGTGAGCCAATCCGAGCAGGCGGTGCATGTCGGTGACCATGTTTTTGTGTTCCGGGCAGGCGAACACATCATCAGCGAATTCTCATATAAGCACACGATCCAAGGTTTCGCGGCGCTCGCGGCGTCTGCGGGTTTTCGGCTCTCGCGTACCTGGACTGACCCGCAACAGCTGTTTGCGGTTTTGCATTTCGTTGTGCCAGTGTAGGCACGCGTGTCCGCGTCCGTTCAACTTGTCCGCGTCAGTAAACAATTTGGGGCAGCCGCCGCGTTGCATTCGCTCGACCTCAATTTCGAGCGCGGCAAGACGACCGTGCTGATCGGGCCAAGCGGCTGCGGAAAGTCGACGATCCTGCGCTTGATCATTGGTTTGC
>JACDHZ010000022.1 GCA_013820755.1 Chthoniobacterales bacterium | reverse complement strand
TGTATTGCCAATGTTGTCGGCGCTATCCGTCACGGCGCAGAGTAACACCGAGTCCGCGCCGCACACCGTTGTTATTGCTCGGCAATACCTTGAAAGACACACGGTTCCAGCAAGAGAGAGGTGCGAATTCAGCACGTGGCTTTCGCACACACCCGCTCGACCGCTGCCGATGAACGATGAGGATGGCGACCTCCAGACGGTCCTTTTACCGGCACAGCTGGAAACATCGGGAGCCACTTCGCTGAAAAGCGCGGAGCGTTACCGGCTTCGGCTGATGGTGCGTCAAGGTGATGACGGAGCGGGATTGAAGGAGCTAGGCAATTTTGTCGGTCACGGGTGACCTCGCGAATTTGGATCAGCTGAAGGAGTTCTGCGCAGGCGTCGACATTGTGCTGCATCTCGCCGCGAGTGCGACCCTATCGTCTACGTGGGACGAAATCTTGCCGGCGACCATCGATGGCGCGTACAATGTATTCGTCGCCGCGAAAGCCGCTGGAGCCGGTCGCGCAATCTCCGGTGAAGCGCTCGCCCGCTATCCCGCAGATTGGTGCTTTCCAGTCGCAAGAAGTTGCCCACCACGAGCACAACGTTTTTGTTGGATGACCCGACCAATCGATTGCGCATAGTGTAAGCCGTTCATGAGCATCGAGGTTAAAATCCCCGCCGTCGGCGAATCCATCTCCAGCGGAATCGTTTCAGTCTGGCACAAGAAATCGGGGGAGCAGGTGAACGCCGGCGACCCGCTGTTCACACTGGAAACCGACAAGGTATCGACGGAGATCGTCGCTGAACAGGCTGGCTTGCTCCAGACCCTCGCCGCGGAAGGGCAGGAAGTGAAGATCGGCGAAGTCGTTGCAACAATCGACGAAGCAGCAACGGCGAAGTCCAGTCCGAATGCCGCTGCCACTACCACTGATGTAGAGTCGAAGCCGGACCCCAACCGCGCTGACGCGCCGATTGCGACCGACAAGAAATCACCGAACGCGGATGTGTTGTCGCCCGCCGTTCGCCGAATTGTCGAAGAAGAGCATCTCGATCCGGCCAGTATGAGTGGAACCGGAAAGGGCGGCAGGCTGACGAAAGGCGACGCCCTCATTGCCGCGCAGAACCGTTCCGCTGCTCCTGAACCTGCTCAGGAAGCCGTCGCGCAAAGTCCGCCAGCGGACCTTGCAAACAGCACTCAGGCGCAGCCCTCCGGGCGGTCGCAGGACGGCCGCTTTACGCGCAGAAAGATGTCGCCATTGCGCAGGAAAATCGCCGCGCAACTCGTGATGGCGCAGCACACCGCCGCAATCCTGACGACCTTCAACGAGTGCGACATGACCGCCGTTCAGAACCTGCGCAGAGAGAAGCAGGACGCCTTCACGAAGAGCAACGGTTTGAAACTCGGCTTCATGTCGTTCTTCATCAAGGCCGTCGTGGAAGGGCTGAAGGCTGTTCCGTCGATTAATGCGCGCATCGAAGGTGACGATTTTATCCAGAACCACTTCTACGATATCGGTGTCGCAGTCGGAACAGAGCGAGGGCTCGTAGTGCCGGTCATGCGTGACGCCGACAAGAAGGGCTTTGCCGATGTCGAGCGTGCAATCGGGGAATACGCCGTCAAAGCACGCGAAGGCAAAATCAAAATCGAGGATCTGCAAGGCGGCACGTTTACGATTTCAAACGGCGGCGTCTACGGCTCGCTGCTAAGCACGCCGATTCTTAATCCGCCGCAGAGCGGGATCCTCGGTATGCACTCCATCCAGCAGCGGCCGATTGCGGTGAACGGAAAAATAGAGATCCGCCCGATGATGTATCTCGCGCTGAGCTACGATCATCGGGCCGTCGACGGTAAAGAAGCCGTTACATTCCTGATCCGCGTCAAGGAGTGCATCGAGGATCCAACGAAACTGCCGTTGGATTTCTAGTCGACACCGTACCCGAAATGAGGCCTTCCCACCGGGAAGGCCTGCCACATTCACTGCCGTTAAGAGAACCACATTATGGAATCATTTGATGTTGTAATTATCGGCTCGGGGCCCGGGGGGTATGTTGCGGCAATTCGTTCCGCGCAGCTTGGCCTTCGCACCGCCATCATCGAGAAGGACAAAGAACTCGGCGGCACCTGCTTGAACATAGGGTGCATTCCGAGCAAAGCGCTGTTGTCCTCGAGCCATCACTACGCTTTCGCGAAAACTGAAGCCGCCAAGCATGGCATTCGCATAGACAACGTCGCCCTCGATTTGCCTACGATGCTGACCCGCAAGGACAAGGTCGTGAAGGCGCTCACGGGCGGCGTTCGCGGTCTGATGAAGCTGAACAAGGTCAGCACCTTCCAAGGAACAGGCATGATCACCGCGCCTGGAAAAGTCGCAGTGCAGGGAGCCGAAGGGGTCGCGCAGGAGATCGAAGCCAAACACATCATCATAGCGACGGGAAGCGTGGTGGTAGAACTCCCGAGCATGAAGTTTGATGGCGACGTGATCGTTAGCAGTACTGAGGCGCTCTCGTTTCCAGAAGTTCCGAAGAAGCTGCTGGTGATCGGCGGCGGTGCGATCGGTCTCGAGATGGGCTCCGTTTGGAGCCGGCTTGGATCGGAAGTGACCGTCGTCGAATTTCTGCCGCGAATTGCTCTTGGCTTTGACCTGGAGCTTGCGACGGCCTTGCAAAAGGCGCTCACCGCTCAGGGGATGCGGTTTCACCTCGGCACAAAAGTGGGTGAGGTGAAGGTGGAGAACAGACGGGCCACGGCGACCGCAACAAAAGGCGATGAGCAGCTGACCTTCGGCGCTGATAAAGTGCTCGTCTCAGTTGGCCGCCGGGCGTTTGCGGAAGGTGTCGGCGCCGACAAAATCGGAGTGGAGCTTGACGACCGGAAGCGCATCAAAGTAGACGAACATTTCCGCACGAACGTCAAAGGCGTTTACGCGATCGGTGACGTGATCGCCGGCCCGATGCTCGCACACAAGGCTGAAGAGGAGGGGATCGCGTGCGTCGAAATGATCGCGGGGAAAGCAGGCCACGTGAATTACAATGTCATCCCTGGTGTCATCTACACGCATCCCGAGCTGGCGGGCGTCGGCATCACTGAAGACTTCGCAAAGGAGAAGGGAATGAAAGTGCGCGTCGGTAAATTCCCATTTCGCGCAAACGGCCGCGCGCTTGCGGCGGAGGACGTTGATGGTTTTGTGAAGTTCGTCGCTGATGCTGAAAACGATCGCATCATCGGTGCACACATCATGTCACCCGCCGCTTCTGATTTGATTTCCGAATGCGTCGCTGTGATGGAGTTCGGCGGCAGCGCGGAAGACCTTGGCCGGACTGTGCACGCTCATCCGACATTGAGTGAGGCAGTCAAAGAAGCGGCGCTCTCAGTAAACAAGTCCGCGATTCATATCGGCAATCGCTAGAGGAAGCATCGCGAATTGGGGACGACGTTTTCAGTTCGCAACTGCGCTCTCCGCTTCCCGCGTCGAATCACAAGCAGCGTCCAAAGAGCCGCAATCGCACACACGGTCGCGCCGAACGCGAGGGCGAAGGACGTCCCGATCCAGGTTGCGAGTGCACCCGCTTCGAGACTGCCGAGCGGGATCATGGATCCGAATACCAGTCCCCACACGCCCATGACGCGCCCGCGCCATTCATCAGGCACTATCGTTTGCATGACAGTTTGCGATGTAGAGAAGAAGAGCAGCATTCCGAAACCGCCGATCGCGAGGACGACCAGGGCCACGTAGAAGTTCGTCGTAAACGCGAATAACAGCAGTGCGGCAGAAAAAATCCACACACCGCCGAGCGCCACGATGCGCGAAGGAAGGACATGGCCGGCAGTTGCGACAGTGAGTCCGCCCAATAGCGCGCCGACGCCGCTAGCCGACATCAGCACGCCATATCCGTCAGCACCGAGTCTATAAACATCGCGCGCCACTGCAGGCATCAGCACTGCATAGGACCACCCGAAGATGCCCACGATCCCCAGCAGGCTTAAAATCGTGCGGACGCGGCGATGCTTCAGCACATACGTGAGTCCGCTCCACGCGCTTGTCTGTGCTGCTCGCGCTTCACTCATCTCCTGGTGCTCCGGCAACCGCATCATCAGCAAACCGATGATCACCGCAACGTAGCTAAGGCCATTCAGGAGAAAACAGAACGGAGTCCCGAGCGTGCCGATGACCAATCCAGCAAGCGACGGTCCGAGCACCCGAGCGCCGTGAAAGATCGAGCTGTTGAGGGAGACCGCGTTGAGCAGATCTTCACGACCGGTCATCTCAATGGTGAACGCCTGCCGCGCGGGCATGTCGAACGCCATAGCGACTCCGGTCAGCATTGAGAGCAGAATGATCATCCACGGCGTTGCCAACCCGCCCCAAGCGAGCACCGCGAGTGCGAACGCGGGCACCATCTGCGCCGCCTGCGCCCACAGGATAATTGTCCGTTTTGGATTCGATCCGCGATCGCGCCGCCCCACAGCGACAGGAACATCATCGGCGCGGATGCCACCGCCGCGACGACACCGAGCAGGAGCTTGGAGCCGGTGATTTGGTAAATGAGCCAACTCATCGCCGTCGATTGCATCCATGTGCCGATGAGCGACACGAGCTGTCCGTAGAAAAAGAGCCGGTAATTGCGATGCCGAAGCGCCCGAAAGGTGTGTCCGAATGTAATTTTACCAACCGGAATGCGGCGTTGCCGCCCGGTGATCTCTTCGGGAACACGTGCTGTTTCGGTGGTCGGGATCTGCTTCAAGGCTAGGAGAACAATACGCAACTCGCCCGGCACAGCGCGCATGGGGGTGCACGTTTTCGATAAATTCCGCTGCGGGGGCGTTGTTGATCGGGCCGGAGGCGGGATGATGATTTGTGCGCGATATTCAAAACGCGCTAATGGAGAGCACCACTGGAATTCTGCTGCGGAAGCGAAAGTTGAGCGACACGAGCCTCATCGTGCATTGGTGCACGAACTCGTTAGGCTGCGTGCAGACCGTCGCTAAAGGCGCCCGCCGCACGAAGAGCCCATTCGCTGGCAAACTAGATCTGTTCTTTGAAGCAGAGATACAGATAGCGCGCGGCAGAAAGTCGAGTCTCCACACGTTGCGCGAGGTATCGCTGACGAATCCGTTCCCCGGCATTCGCGAGAGCTACCTTCGGATCCAGGCGGCCTCGTATTTCGTCGAGCTTATCGAGATTTGTACGGAGTCCGATCATCACGATCCCGAGCTGTTTGCGCTTTTGCGGAGGGCGTTCAGTTATCTCACCGCCAACGAGCCGACGCGGCGTGCGGTATCGCATTTCGAGACAGAACTCGCGCGCATCGCGGGCGTTCACGACGTGAAAGCGATCAAGCAGAATCCTGCGGTCGCTCTCGCAAGTCTCTTCGGGCGCCTGCCGCAATCACGCGCGCCGCTGATCAAGGCTCTCTCGTCAAGTGACGCTATGAATGAGTCGAAACAGCCGTGCCAGGGCGAAGCACCATAGCTATGGCGTAGAAGCCGATTACGCCTAGTAGCAGGAGATGGTAACCGAGCAGCATACTGAAATATTCGAGCATGCCGCCGAACATGATGCCGAGCAGATTGGACGCGAAGGCGACGTCCGCCATCTCGGCGTCGCGAAAGGAGTTTGAGAAAATCATGTTCGCGATGAAGACAGGCGTGAATACCAGGCAGCTCGCCACCACATACCGCAGGAGGACGTTACTCAGAAGCAATGTCTCGGGACGGACGATTAGGTTCAGTGCGAGCATTCCGAACAGCAGTAGATACCAAATCCAGATGCGACGGACGGCGAAGCGAGCGTTTAGGAGCACCGCCAGCAGGACGCTGACGAGAATCGCAAAGAACACGAGCGAGTTGACGTTCCACGTGTTTCCGAATAGCAACGCAAACGTTGTTAACGCCTTCACTTCCAGCAGCGCGAATGCCGCGCCAAGGAAGAACATGTGCCAGTCGAAGGACCGGATGGTTCTGCGCGGCGCTATCCAGAATATTCCTGCGAGAGAGATGACGGCAATGACCAGCAGGCCGCGGATGTAGATTGCAGGAAACGACTTGTGCGGAAGATAAATGAACGGCCAATCGTCCGTTGCGGCAGCGATGCTGGTTTGAGGAAAGAACCCTTCGCCGGTTACGCGGAGTTCTGATGGGCTTGCTGAGGTGCCGTCTTCACGGTAGGTGCCGAACGTCTTAGGAATTTCATCCAAGCGAGCGCCGTTGATAATCACGGCACCACGCCCTTGTCCACCATACGTCGAAACAAACGAGTCCCGCCCAAACGTGCGGCTTACCATCGTAGCGAGCTTCTCGATCAGCCACGGTTCGCGGTAGTAGTTATAGAGAACGAGCACGCCCTCCGGTGTAAGCGCCGCCCGCGCGCCGGCGAGTGAATCTTGGGTGAACAGGAAACTTTCCAGCCGCAGGTTGGCGATGCTCGACGTCAGCGTGAGCGAATCCGGTAAAGCGAAGATGATGAGGTCGAACTTCTCGACGGTGTTACGCAGGAACACCCGGCCATCGGCGTTCACCATGTTTACCCGCGGATCGGAGTACGGCCGATCCGGGTGAAGCTGTGCGCCGAGTTTCTGAATCACCGGATCAATCTCGACCGCAGTAATCGAATGCACGCCGTTCGCGAGCGCTGTTGCCGTGTCCGATCCAGTGCCTGCGCCAAGGATCAGCGCGTGGTTGAATGACGAGCCGGGGAACAATTCGTAGACGCGCCGATAGAATGGCTCCTTCGCCTGCCACGGAATCATGCTTTGGTGGCCGATGCTGTTGACGTCGAGGTTGTAGCCGGTCGGCAGAGCGGGAGTGAGGGTGATTTTGTAATACGGAGACCAGTGGGTGTTCCACTGCAAAAATAATGCGATCGCGCTTACGGCAACGAAGCAGAGCCCGGAGCGAGTCACTCCCTGGCGCGTGCTCAAGATGACCACCAGCAGGCCGAGCGTTGTGAACCAGTAGACCGGCGGCACCGCGAAGTATCCGATCATGAAAAATGCCGCCGTCCCCGCGAGGCTGCCGAGAATGTCGAACGTGTATGCGGTGAGTGGCGCGGTTTGGGTGAACAGCATGCCTAACGAGCGCGCGAGGGGGATAAAGCTCGCCGCGACGAACGTGAAGATAAGTGGCAGCAGAATGAAGTTTTCGGCGCGTGCCCAGCCGTGAGTGCCGGAGCCGAAATAAAGCACGTCGGTGCTGGAGATGTTCAGCTCAAACCTGTTTACCGCGACGACGGCAGCGAGCACCAACGCCATCACGCTGAACGACGGAAACCTGAATCTTGGCCGACGCGAGGCGAGTATGCCGAGTCCCATCCCGAGGAACGACGCAAGCAGGATAAAGTTCGTGAAGTAACTGAGGTAACGGACGTACGCGGGAATCCAGCGAATGCACAGGAGTTCGAAGAAGAGCAGCGCGAAAGAGAGCAGGAAAATTCGGAGCCGCACGTTGCTAACGAAGGAGTCGCTGCCGTAAGGCAAAGCACGTGCCTCCGATTGTGATGTGCCTGAAGCTTGCAAAGGGCGAAGCTTTTCTGAACGAGCTGGCGATGTCGACACGCATCTATGCGCGTGCCTCCCTCCCGATGCCGTTATCGGCAGCATCACTTCCATCGTGAACGAATCGCTGATACGCTCGCGCCTTGCATGGAGATTGCCTCGCTAGGCGATTCGGCTCTGGTCGTTCGCATCAGCAACAATTTCGCAGAAACAAAAGAACCATCGGTCCGCGACGTACTTGCGGCGCTGCGCGCAATAGAAGCAGCATCGATCCCCGGCGTGACGGAATGCACACCGGCTTACGGATCCGTTGCTGTTTTCTTCGACCCTGCCAAGCTGCCACAGCACCGCGAGTCGGGTGAGGATCCCTTCGCGTCGCTGGTGCAACGCATTCGTGCAGCGTTGATGCGTTCTGTTCGCACGCGCGCAGCAGGTCGGCGGTCCCGACTGCACGAAGTAGCCGTTTGCTACGATTCGGAATTCGGTCTGGACACAGGAGCTGTCGCTCAGCACGCCGGTCTATCGATCACTGAAGTGGTTCGTCGTCACGCCGCTGCGGAGTATCACGTGCAGTGCGTTGGCTTCATGCCCGGCTTCCCATATCTAAGTGGACTCCCGCGCGAGCTCTCGATGCCACGGCGCTCAACTCCCCGGACTGAGGTGCCAGCGGGATCGGTGGCGATTGGGGGAGCACAGACGGGAATTTACCCGGCCGCCTGTCCGGGCGGCTGGAATGTGATAGGACGAACAGCGATGCGGTTATTCCATCCGACAGCGAACCCCCCGGCGCGGTTCTGCGCCGGTGACCGTGTCCGATTTGTCCAGATCAGCCGAGCGAAATTCGATCGAGCTGCAGCATGAGGATCTCCGTCGAAGCGGCTGGGTTGCTCACTACCGTGCAGGACCTCGGCCGTGTCGGGTCGCGACAGCACGGGGTCTCGTTAGGTGGTGCGCTGGATCCTCACGCACTGACGATCGCGAATGTCATCGTCGGCAACGAGCCGGGTGCCGCTGGACTGGAGATGACCTTCGGGAACACACGGCTCAAGTTCGCCGACGAGCGCCTCGTCGCATGGTGTGGCGGCGACTTCCACGTCGAAGCTGCTGGCTTCGAAATTCCGTACGGCCACGTGGCGATACTTTCTGCGGGAGATGAATTGCGCTTCATCGCGCCCGCTGCCGGCGGACGCGCCTGGCTGGCGGTCTCCGGCGGCGTCGACGTTCCCGTTGTCCTAGGCAGCCGGGCAACCGATTTGCGAGGCAGATTTGGCGGTCTCGATGGTCGGCCGTTGAGGGACGGCGATGTGCTTCCTCTTCGCGAGCAAATGACAAACTCGTCGAAATTCGCAGCGCGGCTCACGCCAGCACGAGCGCCCGATTGGAGCGCGCCGAGCGAGTGGGCGAGCACCAAACCGCGCCACCCGTTTCTGCGAGTTGTGCGAGGCGCCGATTGGTGGCGATTCGATCGGACTGCCACGATCAATCTGCTGCAGGAGTTATTTTCCGTGACAACGGACTCCGATCGAATGGGCGTGCGGTTGGCCGGTTCTCGGATTGTCCGACAGGACAACGAAGAGCTGCTTTCTGAGGCTGTCCCTCCTGGCACGGTCCAGATCCCGCCGAATGGACAGCCGATCGTGCTGCTTGGAGATTGCCAAACGATCGGCGGCTACCCGAAAATCGCACACGTGATCACAATTGACCTGCCGGCTGCGGCCCAGCTTTCGCCCGGCGATGTGGTTCGTTTTGCTGAAGTATCGCTCTCGGAAGCGCAGACCCTGCTTATCGAACGCGAGCGTGAACTTGTCTGGTTCCGTGCAGGTGTCGGCCTGAAATTCGCATGAACTTTAGTGTCGATCTAAACGCGGATCTCGGCGAAGGCGCGCAGCAGGATGATGAGCTGCTAGGGCTGGTCACTTCTGCGAACATAGCATGCGGATTTCACGCCGGAAGCGTATCGACAATGCGGGAATCGCTTCTGGCAGCACGCGAACGGGGCGTGGCTGTCGGGGCACATCCGGGCTTCGATGATTGCGAAAACTTCGGAAGGCGTGAACTCTCGGTGGGCGCTGAAGAGATCTTTGCACTCATTGTTTATCAGGTCGGCGCCTTTCACGCGGTTGCCAAGTCACTGGGAATACACGTGCAGCATGTGAAGCCTCATGGCGCGCTCTACAACATGGCAGGCCGCGACGAGTCGGTCGCGGATGCAGTTGTTGAAGCCATTTACGCGGTTGACCCGCAGCTAATCATCTTCGCTCCCGATGCGAGCGCATTATCCCGCGCTGCGGAAGGGCAGGGAATGCGCGTGGCGCGAGAAGTTTTCGCAGACCGGAATTACAGGTCCGACGGATCGCTCGTGCCGCGCGACCAGCCTGAGGCTCTACTGGACGATCCTGCAGCGGCGGCCGATCGAGTGTTTCGGATGCTTCGCGAGGACAAGGTCCGCGCGATAGACGGCAGTGATGTGGCCATCCGCGCCGAAACAATATGCGTCCACGGCGACACACCCCGCGCGGTGGAGTTTGCGCGTGAATTGCGGCTCGCGCTGCATCAGGCCGGCATCGTCGCCGCGGCGCCCAGCGCGTAGTCGTCATCGGAATGACACCTGCGACCACGAAACGACCCGAATCCGATCAGTCGCACGATCTTGTTCGCGCTCTCGGGCCGCTCGATGCCACGACGATTGTCGTCGGCTCAATGATTGGATCGGGCATTTTCATCACGTCGGCTGAATCGGCCCGCTTGATTGGCTCGCCTGGCTGGCTCCTGGCGGCGTGGGCATTGGCCGGTCTGCTCACGATCACAGGCGCGCTCTGCTGTGCAGAACTCGCCGCCATGATGCCGAGCGCGGGCGGGCCGTATGTTTTCATGCGCGAGGCTTACGGGCCGGCGACAGGGTTTCTATACGGCTGGTCCGTTTTTTTAGTGATTCAGACCGGCACGATCGCCGCGGTGGCCGTGGCATTTGCGAAATTCCTGGGAGTCTTGGTTCCAAGCGTCGCAACCGATGCGTACCTCGTCGCGCCAATCCGCATCGGCAGCGGCTATGCCGTCAGTCTATCGACAGAACAGCTCGTGGCGGTGCTGCTGATCTTTCTGCTCACATGGACGAACACGCGCGGCTTGGAGCTGGGGAAGCTGGTGCAGAATACCTTTACCTTTGCGAAAACGGCGGCGTTGATCGGCTTGATCGTGGTGGGTTTGACTCTCGGATGGAAAGCGACGAGCGCTGCTTACAGCGCATCATGGTGGAACCCTTGGGCAAATGGCTGGCGCCCCGATGTTGCGGAACCGGCGCTGCAAAGCAGCGGCGCGTTCGCGTTGATTGTGTTGTTAGGGAAGGCGATGGTTGGTCCGCTCTTCGCACAAAGCGCGTGGAATAATGTCACGTTTACTGGTAGCGAGGTGCGTGACCCCGGCCGGAATCTCCCCCGCTCGCTGCTAGCCGGCTGCGCGATTGTTGTCACGTTGTATCTGCTGGCGAATCTCGCCTACGTAGCGACGCTTTCGCTACCGCAAATCCAGCACGCGCCCCAGAACCGCGTCGCCGTTGCCGCAATGAACGCTGTCTTGGGAGCGCCGGGGACAGTCCTCATGGCAATCGCCATTTTGATCTCCACGTTCGGGTGCAACAACGGCCTGATTCTTGCCGGTGCGCGCGTCTACTACGCGATGGCACGGGACGCGTTGTTCTTCCGCCGCGCGGGCGTTACAAATCGTTTCCACGCGCCGGCGGCTGCGCTTTACGCGCAGGGAATCTGGGCGGCGTTCCTGACTCTGCCCCGCACTGTCGTAGCCAATCCGGCGAACGGGTCGCCCGCGTATGGCAATGTCTACACGCAACTGCTCGAATATATTGTTGCCGCCGATCTGGTCTTTTATGTCCTGATGGTGGCTGCCGTGATCGTGTTACGCCGCAAGGCGGCTCAAGCCGAGCGACCGTATCGAACCTGGGGCTATCCCATCGTGCCGCTGATTTACATCACGATCGGTGTTCTCCTGATTATTGACCTTGCCTGGCTCGCTCCGTGGACGGCGGGTATCGGATTCGTGATCGTGATGAGCGGGCTGCCAGTATTCCTCGTCTGGGATCGGCGAACGCGGCTGGCGAGCTAAGCTTTCCGCCCCAGCGAGTTGACTGGCCAAGCGGCTGGAGGATTGGCGGCGCCGGGCCTGTTTCCTGCTGGACTCAAAGGCATGAGCGCATGCTTCGAAGATGTCCTGCCTATTGACAAAGAGATGTCGATGCGTGCCATCGTAGCGCGCGTTCAGGAAGCGCTGCAGCGCAATCACTTGATGATCCTTGATGCTGCGCTCTCGGAATGGCAAAGCAAACACGGCGACCGGCATCCAAGCGATGCGTGCGCCTCGGTTCGCATAACGGCTGTAACCAGGCAGCGACGCGGTCGGTCGCAATCCTTCACTTCGCGGTGACGCGCCGGCGTCCGGCCATGAGTGCATCGCGGCCGACGAGATATAGCAGCACGCATAAGCCGATGAATGGAATCATTGCGAGCGTGTCAGCCCAGGGCCCGTGAAAGAACGGATTGTTTGCCTCGGACCACTTTTCGAATGAGTCGAGACGTTCTTTCATCGGGATTGCCATAAACGCGAACAGAACGCCGGCGAGTGTGCCGCCCGCGATGTATCCCGAGGCGAGCAAGACGCCGTTGCTCTTGTCGCCTTCAGCTACCAGTTCATCTTCGGAGAGCTCACGCCGGGTGTGCTTTCGGCGCGTATATTTGTCAACCAGCCAGCGCACCATCCCACCGACGTAAATTGGCGCGGAAGTCGATATTGGGAGGTAGACCCCTACAGCGAATGCCAGAGACGGAATCCCGGAAAGCTCGAGCACGATTGCGATGAAAACGCCTAACAACACCAAGCCCCACGGCAACTCACCGCTCAGGATGCCCTTGATGATGTAAGAGACGAGCGTGGCTTTCGGCGCGGTGAATTTTTGCACGCTCGAGCCGTCGGGACGCTTGTCGTAGATGCCGTTGATTCCCGGATCGGCAAGGTAAACGGGCGTGCCCTCATTGTTCATGAGATAACGACCGGCCGGTCCGCCTTCGGTGTTGGTTTTGTGGTAAACGAAATACTCCCCCTGATCACCGCCGGACTGCGCGCCTTCGAGCCGCTCGCGCTTCGGCAGGCCTGAACTGTCCCTCTCGTAATCCGCCGCGCTCGCGTGATACGCGCTTGGGAAACTGAAGTCTTTGTTGCCCGCCACAGGCACGTAGACGGTGCCGGATTGGTTCAGCTTCATCAGGATCGGCCCGAGGATGATGGCGGAGGCGAGCGCGCCGATCAGGATCGCGATCTGTTGATACTTCGGCGTGGAGCCGACCAGAAATCCGGTCTTCAAGTCCTGCGATGTCGTGCCGCCGTTCGACGATGCGATGCAAACGATGCCGCCGATTGAAAGCGCGGTGACGAAGTACGGCGGCGCCGTCCAGCCGATCAGCAGAAAGACAAGACAGGTCAGCAACAGGGTGGCGACCGTCATTCCGGAAATGGGGTTCGAAGATGAGCCGACTTCGCCAGTCAAGCGCGATGAGACGGTTACGAACAGGAACCCGAAGGCGATGATGAGAAACGCGCCTAACAAGTTGAATCGAAGGTTCAGTTGGGGCGCGAGCATGATCACGACGAGCAGCGCAATGATCCCGCCGAGTACCCATTTCATCGAGAGGTCCTGGTCGGTGCGCGGAGTGCCGGCAAGTTCCTTGCGGGAGCCGCGCAAATCAGCGAGGCCACCCTTCAAGCCATGCCAGATCAGCGGCAACGATCGAAAGAGACTGATGATGCCAGCCGCGGCGACTGCGCCGGCGCCAATGTAAAGAATGTAGCCTTTCTGAATCTGCGCGACCGACATGTCCGCGATGGTGTGCGCTGTTTCAGGCGCGAGCGGCAGCGTTCCAGCGGAGCCGAAATACTTGATCGCCGGAATCAGCACCAGATACGACAACACACCGCCTCCCATTATGAGCGCAGAAATGCGCGGGCCGATGATGTAACCCACGCCGAGCAGCGCCGGGTTGTTCTCTAGCGAAATCGATGCGCCTTCAAAAGGTCTTCCGAAGATTTTCTCCGGCGCTTCCTTCATTGCTTTGAAGATCTGTTGCAGGCCGTAGTAGATAAACCCGATCGCGAAGCCGCCGATGATGATCTTGCCACCGCTGACGGCGTTATCGGCTTCCAACGCCGCCGAGCCTTTCGCATGCGCAACTTCCATCGATTCGCGAGAAGCCGCCGCCTTCAGGACTTCTGCGCACGCGGTCCCTTCCGGGTATTTAAGTGCGCCGTGCTGCTGCACAATAAGCGCACGGCGCAGCGGAATCATCATTAGGATGCCGATCAGTCCGCCGAGCACTGCGACGAGCATCACACGCGTGATCTCGAGGTCGAAACCAAGGATCATGATCGCCGGCATCGTCACGCCCAAACCGAATGCGATTGACTCGCCGGCTGAACCGGCAGTCTGCACGATATTGTTCTCGAGGATCGTCGCGTCGCGCATACCGAGCTTCGAAAGCAGCCGGAAAATCGTGATGGAGATCACCGCGACCGGGATCGACGCGCTCACAGTCAGTCCCACCTTCAACACGAGGTAGAGCGACGACGCGCCAAACACCATGCCGAGCAACGTCCCAATGATCAGCGGCAGTGGCGTCAGCTCGCGCAACTTCCCCGACGCCGGGATGAATGGACGGAACGACGCGAGGATGGGGTTTGTCGGTTGTGCACCGACGATGTCGGGCATTTCGTTGGGAGGATTGATGGTTTTCGCGGGGGTCATCGATATTGATTCGGACAAGCACTGCTGTTTACGCCTAGCAGCAGAGCGATTCGAGAAGAGGAGCGCAAGCAAACAGCGTCGCAGGAGCAACAGCCGTGTGGCCGTCGGTCGACGAACTCATTGCAGTATGCCAGCTAAATCGAAGAAGCAGTAGATTGCGGCGGGCGCAGCGCTCCCGGCGAGATGCTGAAGACGAAATAACGAGGGGCGTCGAAGAGCATGGCCGCATCGGTGAGTGAAAAAACAACTCGAAGTGTTTGCCCACACGAACCGCAAAACTCTGCCGAAACGCGCTGCTGGATCTCACGCGAAAATTGCACCGCGCTGGACTCACGATTACTCGGAAGAAGAGTGGTTACGCGCAGGTTATGTGCGTAGCGCTGTCTTCGCCAATGTAGTTTACTGTTGCACAACGGATTACGGTCGAATTTACTTCCCACATGTCACAAGGCCCTCGAATAATCGTCATTTTGGCAGTCGGGGTATTGTGCACCGTTGGAGTCGCGCATGCGGAATTCCGGCCTGCCTTGGTTGGCAACGGCCCGAAGGCGCTCGTGAACCAGATCAAGACTCAGAAGGTCGCAGCGAAGACTCAGGGCGGTGCGATAGTGATGTTTAAAACCTTCGTCGATGAAAACGGCAAGCCGCATGGCGCTACCACGTATCGGAGTTCGGGAGACTCGAATCCTCTCGCCGCTGAGGTGAGGAATGCGATCGAGCGCAGCCGATTCATTCCTGCCGTTTATAACGGGAGGCCGATAGGAGTATACTTCGCCGGCACCGCTGTTTTCCTGAACGCTGATGGTAAGCCGCGCCTTAGAATTCTTGCGAACCAGAACAGCGAAGACATCAAGCGGCTGAGTGATTTCGTTGCGCCGCAGTTGGTTGCGGGCACAGCGAACTGGAATGCAGCCAAGGTCTACCTTGAGAGGGCACGGATCTTTCAGCGAAATGGCGCTGTTGAGCTAAGCGTCAGCGTCGATACCAACGGGAAAGTCAGGGACCTCAAAGTCTTGTCCGAAGATCCGCCCGACTTCGATTTCCGGCCGCGCTGCCCTGGCAGAATACGCGCACGCTCGGTTTACTCCTGGTTACCGCAATGGCCAGCCGGTTGCGTGCACCTTCAGCTACACGCAATACGTTCGCTCCTTTGTGGAGCCGATGGAGACCCGACTGCGAGGATCGCTGTTTCCGTCTGATTGAATCGGGCGCCTGCTTCGCGCGATTCCTTCTCGACATTCTGGGGGACATCTTCGGTTACCAACCCACATCGCAACGAATCGCGCCGAATGTCGCGCTGCTTGATCGGTCGCAGCTAATGGCCTGCTGATCCAATGGCCGCGCGGCGAATCATTCCCGGGAATCAGCCGGCAGAGAGTCTACGCCAGTTTCCGAGCGACAAGCGTTACTTGATCGGGATCTCCGGCGGGCGTGACTCGGTTACGTTGCTGCACTGGCTCCTGGCGCATGGCTACGGAAAGCTCATTGTCTGCCATCTGAATCACCGCCTGCGTGGTCGCAGTTCGGCCGCTGATGCAAGGTTCGTCATGCGTCTGGCCGAGGCGAACGGCTTACCGTGTGCGACCGGCGAAGCCGATGTGACGAAGCTCGCCAGGGAGAGCAAACAATCCATTGAAACCGCAGCACGCGCCGCGCGGTATTCTTTCTTTGCCAGCGTCGCCCGGCGTCGCCGCTGCCACACGATTTTCCTGGGACATCATGCGGACGATCTGGTCGAGACATACTTGATCAATCTATTCCGCGGCGCCGGATTGGCGGGGCAACGAGCAATTCGTGAGATCAGCACTCGCACGGTGGACCGCGTACAGCTCACGCTTGTTCGCCCGTTGCTGGGCGCCTGGCGTTCGGAAATAGACGAGTACGTCAACGCGAACCGTCTCCGATTTCGCGAAGATGCCACGAATGCAACTGCTGAATCGCTGCGGAATCGTATTCGTCATCGCATCATTCCAACGATCACAAAGGAATTCGGTCGCGACATTCGGAAGCCAGTGCGACGCGCGGCGGCCATCGCCGCGGAGGAAGAAGTCTTACTGACAGAGATGCTGCCGGAGCTTTCGACCACGCTTTCCGTTGCACAATTGCAGGCTTTGCCAGTCGCGCTGCGTCGGCGGGCGATTGCGCAGTGGCTGTGTACACAGGGTGTCGCGGATGTGGGCTTCGAGATGGTTGAAGATGTCCGCTCCCTGCTCGATGCAGATGCAGGACCGGCAAAGGCGAACCTGACCCGCGGCCGGCATGCCAGGCGTCGGGCGGGTGAGTTGTTCATTGAGTGACGGCTCTTGCGAACCATTCGGCCAATCCATGTTTCGCCCGCCGTCCTCCGCAGCTAAGCTCCCGCCGTGGTGAACCCTGGAATCCGCGTCCGCTTCGCGCCCTCACCAACCGGCTACCTGCACATCGGTGGTGCGCGTACCGCACTTTTCAACTGGCTGTTCGCGCGGCATCACGGCGGCACTTTCATCTTGCGCGTAGAAGACACCGATAAGTCGCGCAACACGGAGGAAGCGGCGGCGGCCATCTACGACGGGTTGCGTTGGCTCGGCCTTGATTGGGATGAAGGGCCCCACCGTGGCGGAGATTTTGGTCCGTACTTCCAAAGTGAGCGCGACGAGATCTACGAGCGACACCTTCAGAAACTAAAGGATGCTGGTCGCACCTTTGAAGACAATGGCGCGGTTCGCTTCCGTTCACCACGCGAGCATGTGGTCGTCGAGGATATCGTCTGCGGCAGCATCGATTTCGATCTGACGAATCCCGAGACGCACCCGGACATGACGATCCGCCGTCCAGACGGCTCGTGGATATTCCATTTCGTCAATGTGATCGACGACATTGAAATGAAGATCAGCCACGTGATCCGGGGCGAAGATCATCTCTCGAACACGCCGAAACACATTGAGCTGTATCGCGCGCTCGCTGCCGAGCCACCGCAGTTCGCGCACATTCCGCTTATCCTGAACAAAGATGGATCGAAGATGAGCAAGCGTGACGTAGGGGCTAGCTTGAACACTTACATGGACGGAGGCTTTCTCCCGGAAGCCGTTGATAATTACCTCGCATTGCTTGGCTGGTCGCCCAAGGACGACCGGGAGAAGCTCGCGCTCGATGAAATCGTGCGCCTGTTCGAGCTCGACAAAGTTAATCGCAAAAACGCGTCGTTCGATCTCGAGAAGTGTATCTGGCTGAACGGCGAGTACGCGCGCGATTTGCGCGGCGACCGCTTTCACAAGCTCGCAGAGGAAGCGCTCGCGCGCCCTGGCATCGATACGAGTAAGTTCCCGCAGACATACGTGCGAGCAGCACTCGACACGTGCGTCGCGAAGTTTCGGATCTTCTCGGAGCTGCCGGCCTACTGCGGCTTCTACTTTCGCGATGACTTCAGCTACAATCCCGAAGCGGTTGCGAAGCAGTTCACGCCTGAGAATATGCCGCGGCTACAGGCGATTCGCGATGCGTTCGCGGCGCTCGAAGCATTCGACGCTTCAGCGCTAGAGGCAACGCTGAAAGCAACAGCAGCGCAGCTTGGAATCAAAGCCGGACCGCTCGTTCACCCCACGCGCCTTGCTGTCACCGGGAGCAGCACGGGCCCGAGCCTCTATCACCTGCTGGAGATACTGGGAAAAGAAAAGGTGATAATGCGAATCGACCGCGCCCTTGCTACGATTTCTTAGCTTCTTTCGCCCAGGTGTCCTTGAGTGTCATCGTCCGGTTGAAAACGAGGTTTTCCTCCCGGGAATCTGGATCCAGGGCGAAGTACGCGAGCCGTTCGAATTGATATGGCACGCCGAGGCTGGCTTCTCCTAGCGAAGGTTCACATTTCGCACGCACAATCTCGAGGGAGCGAGGATTCAGGTGTGCCTTGAAATCGCCATCGATGTCAGGCTCGGGCGCGTTGAACAGACGATCGTACAAGCGCACCTCTGCGTCGACGGCATGTGCGGCGCTCACCCAGTGGATCGTGACTTTAACCTTTCGGCTGGAGGTCGCACCACCAGTTTTGCTGCCAAGGTCTGCGCTACAACGCAGCTCCGTTACGTTGCCACGGTCGTCCTTTACGACTTCATCGCACTTGATGATGTAGCCGTACTTGAGTCGCACTTCACCGCCGGCCCGCAGCCGAAAATACTTCGGCGGCGGCGTCTCCATGAAGTCGGCGCTGTCGATGAACAGCTCGCGACTGAACGGCACCGTGCGCGAACCCGCCGCGGGATATTCTGGGTTGTTGATGGCGGTTAATTGTTCTACCTGATCGCGCGGGTAATTCGTCAACACGACGCGGATTGGCCGGAGGACAGCGAAGCGGCGTTGCGCGGTCTTGTTAAACTCACTGCGAACGGAATGCTCGAGCAGCGCATATTCCGTAAGGCTCGGGTACTTCGTCACGCCGAGTTCCGTCACGAAACTGCGGATCGCGCTTGCCGTGATTCCGCGCCGACGCAGTCCGGAGATCGTCGGCATCCGCGGGTCATCCCAACCGCGCACAGACCCGTCACCCACGAGCTGCAAGAGCTTTCGTTTGCTGATAACCGCGTAATCGATGTTCAAACGGGCGAACTCGATCTGGCGCGGCAGCTTTCTTGGCAGGTCGAGAGATTGGAGAATCCAGTCATACAGCGGGCGGTGTACCTCAAACTCGAGCGTGCAAAGCGAATGAGTGATTCCTTCGATGTAATCGCTAAGGCAGTGAGCGAAGTCGTACATCGGGTAGATACACCACTGGGCGGCGGTGTGATGATGTTCCAGATGGCGAATGCGGTAGAGCAGGGGATCCCGCATCCACATGTTCGGCGAGGCCATGTCAATCCTGGCGCGTAAGGTGCGCGCTCCGTCCGGGAATTCGCCAGCTTTCATCCTCGCGAGCAGGTCGAGGTTTTCTTCGACAGGTCGATTGCGGAAGGGGCTCTCCTTGCCAGTCCGCCGATACTCATCCGTCTGCTCAGGCGTCATGTCGCACACGTAAGCCTTGCCACAGCGGACGAGCTGCATTGCGAACTCAAAAATCGGGCCGAAGTAATCCGACGCGTAAAACGGCTCCGCGTCGGAAGGCAGCCGCGCACCAGCGATTGGCGCTTGGAGGAAATCATGCTTTCCGCCGAGCTCACGGGCTTCGGGCGATTTGCCCGCTGGCTTGAGGCCGAGCTTGTCGTCCGCCCAGCCGCTGATGAGCCACTTCACATCGGCGAGGATGGAATCGACATATTGGGCTTCTTCTTTTTGCGGGTTTGTATCGTCCATGCGGACGTTACAGACGCCGCCAAACTCCCGTGCAATGCCGAAGCCGAGGCAGATGGCCTTCGCGTGACCAATATGGAGGTAGCCGTTCGGCTCCGGCGGAAAACGCGTGTGGACCGCAGTATGCTTCCCGGCGCGAAGATCTTCCATCACGATTTCTCGTATGAAATCTGTCGGCGCAGCAGGAGCTGCGGTGGCATCTTCAGTCGGCGTCGTCATTGTCGTGGGACATTAGCAGAGCCGCCTCGCGCGCAACAACGGGGTATGCGCAATAGTGACGCGTGCGAGATTTGTCGCAGCCGTGCGAGCCATGCGAGTATGCACTCGCAGCCGCTGCCGCTACAGTGCTCCGTGAAAGAGTTCTATACGCTGGCCGATCTCCAGAACTGGGACGCCACAACGGAGGTTGATAAGCCGATCCGCCTCGGCGTGTTCGGAGATCGGGTAGAGCACTCACGTTCTCCGGAAATGCAGAATGCCGCATTATCCGCGTGCGGTCTGCCAATGCACTACGCGCGGTTCCAGATTCGCGCTGAAGAACTCGAGACGGCGCTGAAACTTCTGCCAAAAGTCAACTTCATCGGCGTCAACCTTACGACTCCGCACAAAATCCCGTCTGTGCAATTCATGGATCAACTCGACGGCTTCGCCGGTAGCGTGGGCGCGGTAAATACCGTTCGTATCGATGGCGGAAAATTAGTGGGTTATAACACGGATGGTGCGGGCTTCTCGCGCGCTATTCGGAGCGACTTCTCGATCGATTTGCGCGATCTCCGCGTGATGCTATTCGGAGCCGGCGGCGGTGCCGGGCGCTCGATTGCCATGCAGGCCGCCATCGAGGGCTGCGAGCGGCTTGTGCTGGTGAATCGCACACGCGAAAAGGCGCAACAGCTTGCAGCGGACCTGCGCCCATTCTTCGCCGACGCGCGCGTTGCCGCTCCCGTCCCTCGGCTCGAAGCTGTTCCGTGGGAAGAGCGCGCGCTTCGCTTCCAGATTGCAAATACCGACCTGATCGTGAACGCCACCGCGCTCGGGATGCGCCGCTCAGATCCGCCACTGGTTCCGGCATCATTGTTGGCGCCGCACCTTATGGTGTACGACACCGTGTATATCCCCACACAAACGCCATTGCTCGTCGGAGCGGCGGAAGCAGGGGCCAGGGCTGCGAACGGAATCTCGATGCTGTTGCACCAGGGTGCACTCGCGTTCGAAACGTGGTTCGATCGCGACGCGCCGCTCGCCGAAATGCGCGCGGCGATCTCTGCTCCGCAGAAGTCTTAGCAGCCCCTCAGGTGAACGGCCGCGGCGATCCCGGACAATAACGGGAGAAAAAAGGCCCGCGAACTTTGCGTTCGCGGGCCGTGATTCAGTTTCGCTACTTCAGCTTACCGGCCGTCTCGGTCGGCATCGCCAGGGATCGCCCGCTCGACCTTGTGCCACGCCGCCTTCGAAGCGTGTTTTGCATCCGACCATGCAAGGCTTGATTTGCCCTTCGTCTGCTCGTAATCGCGCTCGAGGTCGTTCTCGACATCGTCCCATTTTTTCCCGGCATGCTTGCCGTAACCGGTATAGCCGGTCCGGTAGGCGGGTTCATATTGATCGTAATCGAGGTCGCGATTCACGTAGGATTCGCTCCGGTAGTTGTCGCGCCAGTAGGCGTTTTCCTTGGTGGGATCGATCATCTCCGCCACACCTTTGCCCGCGAGACCGCCGACAACCGCGCCTACAGCTGCGCCAACGACAGCCCCGACGGGCCCTCCGGCTGCACCAATTGCGGCGCCAGTTGCGCCGCCACCCGCCGCGCCGACACCGGTGCCGACAGGGTGAGAACCGGGAGCGCCGGTGATTGGATCAGGATTCGCATCTTCGTCTTGTCTTGAATTCATATTTTTTCTTTTGTTGAACACACAGGTATCGGAATACTCCCCCTGTTCGGCTCCTTTTGTTGGTCTAATTTACGATTCCGGAATTTGTGCCTTGGATGAGCCGCGAAAAAGCGTGCCAGAGCGGGTACTCGGCGGCGTCTTCAAGCGCGACGCGGGTTTGCTATTACCCCGTCCAGGACGTCTGCTTTACGCGCGCGGCGTTGTTGCCACGGAGGCGGGCCATGACTTCCTGAAGGCGTCGACGTGCGTTAACTGCTGCCCCGTCTTTCGTGTCACGCGGCACAGGAATTTCGCTGAACGGCGCGTCTTTCATGTCGAATAATTCGCCGGCCGCGTTCAGTTTCCACTGCTTGGTTGCAACATAGCGCCGGCCGTCCAACTCAACATAAACCCACTCGCGCGGGTCTCCCGCTTCTCCTCGAATCTGGGGAGCGAAACTATGGCCATCGATCGTCACACCGGCCGGCAGGCGCGCACCCGCCAGCGACGCTAAGGTGGGGAAGAAGTCGCTGAAGTCGGTGAGATCGTGACAAACCCGACCAGCTGGTGTTGTCCCTTTCCAGTTCACGATGAGAGGCACGCGGCTGCCACCTTCTGCCATCGTGTTTTTCGCTCCGTTGATGTGGCGACCATCCACGGTCAATCGACGGGCTGGGCGGCCGGCGGTCCCGTTGTCACCTACAAACACAATCACTGTGTTTTCGCGCAGGCCAAGGCGGTCGAGTTCCGCGGCAAGTTTCCCGACGAGTTTATCCATGTAAGCGATGTTATCGGCAAAGAGCCGATGACTCCCGGGCACCGTATCGGGCGTTCGAACGATGGGTCCGTGGACATGGGACATCGCGTAATGCACGTAGAACGGCTGATCCTTGTGCCGCTTGATGAAATCGACAAGGAAATCGTGCATCAGATCAGGGAGGTAGGTCTGAGGCGGCAGTTGTTCCATCCGGCCATTGACATTGACCTCCGCCTTTTGATTACGCCAGTAGCCGCCACTCCCTGGAAAACGCATATACTCGTCGAACCCCCAATCGCTGGGTTGGAGCGGCAACTGGGCCCATTTACCGACCTCCGCTGTGACATATCCCGCGGGCTTCAAGACCTTCGGCAGCATCACTTCTTTTGCAGGCTGCAGCGCCGGCCCGGTGCTATTGCTTGTCATCCCAGTACGGAACGGATAACGACCCGTCAGAATCTGCGCACGCGATGGTCCGCATAACGGGGTGGCATAGCTGTATTCAAAACGGGTGCCGCCCTTCGCGAGCGCATCGATATTCGGCGTCTTGAGTTGGTCTGCGCCGTAACAGCTTACGCAGTCGAGACCAAGATCATCAGCAAGGATGAAGATGATGTTTGGCCGGCGGGTTCCCGCCGCTGAGGCTCGATTCGGAGCCACGATCTGTATCGCCGCGATGCCGGCTATTGCGATCGTTACCAGACGGAGGGAGAAAAGGGATGAGCGTTCGATGGAGACCTCTCGGATCTAAAGGTGTGCGGCTATTTCGATGCGGTTACTTCGGCCGATGTGACCGAGCCAGCAGCGGGAGCGCCTGCGTTGGTGACTGCTGCGGAAATGGCGCAACGGAATCCGGTGTGGCAAAGGCTGGTGTCAGGCGAAGTCTTCATGCGCCGTGCGGGCCTAAAAGAGCCACAGTATTGGTCCGTGCAAAGAAACGAGCCGCCGCGTTCGACCCGCTTTTTGGCGCCGGGCTCATCGGGATCGTAGCTGGTGTCGGGACCTGACGGATCGGTCGCAGGACTGTGGGCGTAATAGTCAGGACGATACCAGTCGGCGCACCACTCCCACACGTTTCCTGCCATGTCATACAAACCGTACCCGTTGGCTTGAAACGAACCGACTGGCGCTGCGGCGATGAACCCATCTTCCTTCGTGTTTTGTTCGGGAAAGCGGCCTTGCCAGATATTCGCGAGGTGTTTGCCCTGCGGCTCTTGTTCGCCGCCCCATACGTATTCCTTCCGGTCGAGACCGCCGCGGGCGGCGTATTCCCATTCGGCCTCCGTCGGCAAACGTTTACCGGCCCATTTGCAATAAGCGGCCGCGTCGTCCCAGCTGACATGCACTACCGGATGCTTCGCTCTGTCGTCAATACCCGAACCAGGCCCTTCGGGGTGTCGCCAGTTAGCTCCAGGAACAAACTGCCACCAACTCAGTGGCTGATGGAGTGACGCGTCTTTGGTGCCCGGCGGTGTGAACACCAGTGAGCCGGGCACGAGTTGATCGGCAGGGATGCCGGGCAGGTCGTCTGGCGCAGGCGTACGCTCAGCGGTTGTGACATAGCCCGTCGATTCCACAAAACGAGCAAATTGCTCGTTCGTGACTTCATGCTGGTCCATCCAAAAGCCATCCACCTTTACCCGGTGCTGCGGTCGGGTATCAGCGGGGCCGGTATCCGATCCCATCCAGAAAGTTCCGCCGGGAATGAGCACCATCTCTCTCGTGCGCTCCGGTGCCGGAAGCGTAGCGGAGATTTTTTCGGACGCCCCCACATCTCCCGACGATGATAGCAGTAAGGCAGCGGCTGCGATGAAGATTGGCGACGGCGTGCGTTGAATCATTCAGATCACTCTGCTGGCGCTACAGCCTTCTTCACATTAATACCGCCGCGGCGCAGAGTTGCGAACCTCTTTTTGAGTGATGGCGATCAACTCGCCGAAGGTTGCGCCATCTCACGTCCGCGATCGGCTGCAGCCTCCACCGCAGCGATAAGACCCTCAGCGGTACGGTGGGTTTCCATCGCCGCAAGCCCGGCAGCTGTTGTGCCACCGGGTGTGATGACCATTCGGCGGAGTTCTTCCGGCGACGAACCGCTCTCAGCGGCGAGTTGCGACGCGCCGAGGACTGTTTGTGTAGCCAATCTGAGAGCGACGTCGCCAGGCAGCCCGGTTTTCACACCGCCCGCTGCGAGTGCCTCGATAACGCTGTAAACAAACGCAGGGCCGCTGCCTGCGAGAGCGGTGACGGCGTCGATCTCGCCATCGGTGAGGCGAACGACGACGCCGATGGCGCCGAAGATTCCCGCTGCGCAGGCGATATCTTCGGCAGTGGACCGGGCGCCCGGGGCCAATGCGCTGGCGCCGCGGCCGATTGCGGATGGAGTGTTCGTCATCACGCGCAGAAAACGCGCGTCCGCCAGTTCTTCCATGCTCGAGAGCCGTATCCCCGCGGCGAGAGAAATCACTAGCTTGTCGCGAATGGCCGGAGCCGTTTCTTTGATGACCGGCAGGACAACGGTTGGTTTAACTCCGATCAGAATGGTATCGGCAGCCGCTACGACCTCGGCGTTACTCGTAGTGACGCGGATGCCTGTCTCCGCTTGGAGTTCAGCCCGGAGATCGTCGATCGGCTGGCTCGCGATGATCTGGTCTGGTGGGCAGAAATTGTTCAGCAGCAAACCACGGATGACGGAGCCGGCCAGCTTGCCGGCACCGATAAAGCCGAGTGCGCACTGCGTGCGTGTGGATTGTAAATTCAAGGGAATCCGCGAACTTAGCCGATGGTAACCAGAGGTGTAAACTTCGGTGCGAGCCGCACTGGCTTTTCGAGCCGGAGTGGCAGTTTCGATCTCGTGGAGGAGATCGCGGAGCTGAAGCGCGCGCGGAACGCGGTCATCCTCGCGCACAACTATCAGGTGCCGGAGATCCAGGACATTGCCGATTACGTGGGCGATTCGTTAGGGCTTAGCTACAAAGCTGCGGAAACACCGGCGGACGTGATTTTGTTTTGTGGTGTCCACTTTATGGCCGAGACGGCCAAGATTATCAATCCCGGCAAGCGTGTTCTGCTGCCGGATCTCGATGCTGGTTGCTCCCTGTCGGAGTCATGTCCTCCGGAGAAGCTGGCAGCTTTTCTGCACGAACACGCGGAGAAGAATTACTACGTGATTGCTTACATCAACTGCAGTGCAGGTGTGAAAGCGCTGTCGGACGTAATTTGCACAAGCGGCAATGCAGACAAGATCGTTCAGGCCGCACCGCCGGATCGCAACATCCTGTTCGTCCCAGATCAAAATCTAGGCGCCTGGGTGATCGAGCAAACAGGTCGACGAATGGATCTATGGCAGGGGAATTGTTATGTCCACGTGGAGTTCACGGCGCGCAGCATTCAGCGAATACACGATGAATTCCCCGACGCACCGGTTGTCGCTCATCCAGAATGTCCGTTCGCCGTTCGCCTGCTGGCCGATGAGGTCTGCTCGACGGAAAAGATGGTGACCTTCTGCCGTGAATCACCCGCACAGGACATCATCATCGTGACGGAAGCCGGTATGCTGCATCGGTTGCGGAAAGAGGTTCCGAGTAAAAACTTCATTGCCGGTCCGACGGATCGCTGCGCGTGCGCTGAATGCCGTTTTATGAAAATGAACACGCTGGAAAAG
>JACDHZ010000116.1 GCA_013820755.1 Chthoniobacterales bacterium | reverse complement strand
ATTCCAGGAGGAGGAGGCGAGATTCTCGTCGATCGCATTCGCGACCTGATCTCGCCTTTGAAATGCAATTCAGATGCGTGGCTCGAGGTAATGCAAATCGCGCACGAGGCGGGACTGAAGTCGAGTGCAACGATGATGTTCGGCCATGTAGAGACCGTAGGTGACCGAATAGAGCATCTGCAGCGCCTGCGTGATCAACAGGATGCGTCAGGTGGATTCACCGCGTTCATCTGCTGGACATTTCAGCCTGGGAAGAGCCGCACCGGCAACCGCATGCTCCCGCATGTGAAGCCGGCCGGAACGGCGGAGTATCTGCGGATGCAGGCACTGTCCCGGATATTTCTCGACAACATTCCGAACGTACAAAGTTCGTGGGTAACGCAGGGCCCTGCCATCGGGCAGGTCGCGTTGAAGTACGGCGCCAATGACTTCGGATCCGTGATGATGGAAGAGAACGTCGTGAGCAGCGCGGGCACATCATTTCGCCTGAATGCGGATGAAATCGAGCGGCTGATCCGCGAAGCGGGATACGAGCCGCGCCGGCGGAATAATTGGTATGAGCTACTCTGATTTACCATTGCCGAACGGCGGTTCTCGCTGAAAGTCCCGCTCGCCGGTATTGAGACGAAACTCGGAATCCGGCGGCAATTCCTGCCTTGACGATCCCCCGCTCCGGACCAACTAATAGCCGCCTGCACCGCCCTCGGTGGCCCGGGCGGCATTCTCTCTTCATATGAAACACTTTGCCGGTCATTTGCGCAGCGTCGCCTCTTCCTTCTTGTGCGCCGTGGTGCTGACGCTGCTGTGCGCGACCCCTGCGAAAGCTCAGACGGGCATCAAAATTACCTCGATCGAGGTTCAATACACCGGTCCCGAAACCGTAAGCCGGCAACGGATTCTCGCGCAGATGCGGATGGCTATCGGCAAAGAATATTCGGAGACAATCGCGGAGCAGGACATTCGTAACCTCTACAGTACGGGCCAGCTTCAGAACGTGCGCATCTTTGGGCAGCCAGACGGCGACGGCGTCAAAGTCATCGTAGCGGTGGAGACCCGGTCTCTCGTGAACGAGATCGAGATCGAAGGCGCAAGGAGCGTCCCAGCAAAGTCGCTTCGCAAGAAGATCAAGCTCAAGGTCAACGGTCCGCTAGATGAAGATGCGGTCGGGACTGCGCGCCAGGATATCATCGATTTGTACCGGGCGAAGGGTTTCAACGATGTAGATGTGCAATACCGCACCGAGACAAACCAGGCGCGCGGAACTTCGCGCGTGGTCTTCACGATCAATGAGGGCGCGAAGGGCGCGATCAGCGATATCCGTTTCGACGGCAATACCGCCTTCAGCGATCGCGTTCTGCGCAAGCAGATGA
The DNA here is from genome assembly GCA_013820755.1 of Chthoniobacterales bacterium. Lineage (GTDB taxonomy): Bacteria > Verrucomicrobiota > Verrucomicrobiia > Chthoniobacterales > UBA10450 > JACCTI01. The sequence goes on along the minus strand of JACDHZ010000116.1, from coordinate 7,444 downwards.
AGACAAAGGCGAAGACAATCATTTCCTTTCTCGATAAGTCAGGTCGCCTCGACGAAGCACAGCTTCAGCAGGACTTGGATGCTGTGCGCGAATGGTATCAGGACCACGGCTACATCGACGTCGAGATCGGCAACATTCGCCGAGAGCGGACGGAGCGTCGCATGGCGATCGTTGTTCCGGTAACGGAGGGCACGAGGTACAACGTGGGTCGAATCAGCATCAAAGGCGCGAAGCTCACAACCGACGAGAAAATTCGAGCGCTGATGAAGTTGAAAGAAGGGGCCGTCTACTCTCCAAAAACGGTCCGCGAGGATGCAAAGAAGATCGCGGACGGGTACGGCGCCGGCGGTTACGTTGACCTCGTAATCGTTCCTCAGGGAACTCCGGCCGGACCTGGTCGGATAGATGTCACGTTCACGATCCAGGAAGGTGCGCGCTCATTCGTGCAGCGTATCAACATCACCGGAAACGTACGCACGAAGGATAAGGTGATTCGCCGCGAAGTGTTGATCGCACCCGGCGATGTGTTCAATACTGTTCGCGTAGAAACGACGAAAAAGCGCCTCGAAAATTTGGGGTACTTCTCGCGTGTCGAAACCTTTCCCGAAGACACCGGCGTTTCCGCGCGCAAAAATCTCACGGTCCAGGTCGAAGAAAAACGAACCGGCTCGGTCAATTTTGGAGCTGGCTTCAGCACCGTCGACGCAATCGTGGGCTTCGCTGAAGTCACACAGGGGAACTTCGACTTGATGAACTGGCCGAACTTTACCGGCGGCGGGCAGAAATTTCGTGCGCGGGTCCAGATTGGCAGCCAACGGCAGGATTTCGTCCTTTCTCTGACAGAGCCGTATTTCCTTGATCGCCGTCTCTCGCTCGGCGGCGAGCTGTTCTATCGGGAGAACAGCTTTTTCAGCGGTGTGTTCAATCAGCGGAACTATGGGTTTTCCCTCGTGGCGCGAAAGCCGCTCGGGCGCTTCATGGCGACCAGTCTGCAGTACCGGCTCGAGGAGATCGATATCTTCGACGTCTCATCAAATGCTTCGGACGAGATCAGGTCGGAAAAGGGCGCCCGCACCAAAAGCCAGATCACGTCCAGCTTGGAATTCGATACGCGCGATAATCCTTTCCTTTCGCGGAAAGGTCAGCGCGTGGTGTTGACCCCGTTCGTCTCCGGCGGGTTTCTGGGTGGGGATTACCAGACCTTCGGTGTCGATCTTGAAGCTTCGCAATACTTCCTTTTGCCTTACGATTTGATCCTGCTTTTGAACGCTGAAATCGCAACCGTCAATACGTGGGGAGACGGCGACCGCGTGCCGATTTCGGATCGCCTCTTTCTCGGTGGCCCAAACAATTTGCGCGGGTTCGACTATCGCGACGTTGGACCGAAGGATGAGAACGGCGAGCCGCTCGGAGGTAAAACACTCGCACGCGCGACAGTCGAGCTGACCATGCCGATCATCGAGAAAGTGCGAGCAGCAGTTTTCGCGGATATCGGCTTCATCGAGCCAAAGGCGTTCAACGCGGGCGGCAGGCCAGCTTCCGACGTTGGTATAGGTCTTCGCCTCGATCTTCCGATCGGTCCGCTGCGGCTCGATTACGGCTTTCCAATCCAAACCGGCGGCAACAACAGCGGTTCAGGTAAATTTAACTTCAACGTCGGTTATCAATTTTGAACAGATGGTTACCACCACGGTCTAAAAACTTTCTTATCACCTCCTTTATACTTCGTATGAAAAAGCTTCTCTCCGCAGCCCTCGTCGCATCTCTCGCCTTTCCACTTTCAGGTTTCGCGCAAGGCTCACTAAAGATCGGCACAGTCGACATGAACCGCGCGTTCAAGGAATACAATAAGACCAAGGATGCCGAGAAGAAGATCAACGAAGCCAAAGACGCTGCGAAAAAGGAATACGACGAACGCGCCGACGGCTACAAAAAGGCGCTGGATGAGATAAATAAATTGAATCAGCAGTTGGAGACTCCAGCGCTGAGTGCAGATGCTAAGACGCAAAAGGCGAAAGAGCGCGACGAGAAGATTACGAACATCAAAAACATGGAGCGCGAGATCAACGAGTTCCGGCAGACGCGTGAGCAGCAGCTGCAGCAACAGGCGCTTCGCATGCGCGAGGGCATCGTGCAGGAGATCACTGACGTCGTGATGGAGAAAGTCAAAGCGAACAGCATGGACCTGGTCCTCGATAAGTCCGGCATGAGCTTGAATGGCGTTCCGCTCGTTCTCTACTCACGTGAAAACGCGGAGTTCACCAATGACATCATCAGCGCGCTGAACAAGCCCGGCCGCGCGGAGGCCGCACCGGCAGCTTCGGCAAGCCCGGTGGCTTCGCCGAAGAAGCCGTAACAGCTACAGACATTTTCTGATTTGAAACACACGCGGGCGAATCCCGCGTGTGTTTTTTTGTGCCGCGTTGGTCCATCTCGTTCATCTCGATCGCGACGCGGCGCACGTGAACAACCATTCATCGCCGAATCCGATAGCATGCGCTCCCGCTTCGGCCTTTCCAGCGTGCTGGCTCTTATTGGCGCGCTGCTGCTTGCGCCACTGTCGCCCGCTGTTGCGGATCAATGGGAGTCGACCGTCAGCCCGTTTGCTCCCGGATCCTTTCCTGAACTCCGCCCCCTTCGGGCAAAATACAATTTCGGCTGGAACGGCGTTACCGCTGCAACCGCGGACATCCGTTTGGCGAAAACCGCAGCCGGCAGGTTTGAACTCGAAGCTACCGGCGGCACAATCGGGTTTGCACGCAGCCTCTGGCCTTTCGACATAAAACATCTCGGCGTCTCCGACGCGCGCACATTGCGCCCGATCGAAGTTACTGAAGTGGAAACACTTCGGAGAAAGGAGACCACCACCAAGGTTTCGTTTACGCCGGACCGTGTTACCAGCGTCCGCGACGAACGCAAGGGCTCGAAGACCTCTTCAAAAACGCGCGTTTTCGAATTTCCGAATATCTCGAGCCTGAATTCGGCGCTGCTATATCTCCGCACACAGCCCCTGAACGACGGCGCCCTCCAACGCATCGTTATCTACCCTGCGACCTCTGCGTACCTCGCGACAATTACCGTGGCCGGCCGCAGTCGAATCACGGTGCCGACCGGGGCCTATGACGCAATCAAAGTCGATATCCAGCTGGAGAAAATTGGAAAGAAGCGCGAGCTGCAGCCTCATAAAAAATTCAAGCGCGCAAGCGTCTGGCTATCCAACGATCCAGACCGCCTGATTCTGCGAATCGAGGCGCAAGTTTTTGTAGGAGCAGTTTTCGCGGAACTGCAGTCCGTCGAGTTCGAGAACGGCAGACCGTAGAGCGTCAGCCGATTGTCCCTGCGGGATGTAGACACGCGCGCCGAGCGCCGGACCGACCGGTTGCGGCCGATAAATCCTCCCTCGCGGAGGTTCCATTCCTGGTGCGCGCTGGCCTGGTAACAGCCCTAGCGCGCCCAACGTCTGTACGTCGAGACGCCCAGTTGGTTGCAGCCCAAAGCGCGATTGGAAAGCGCGAAGTGCAAAAGCCGTATCGGATCCGTAGGCACCGTCGATCGTGCTCCGGTAGTAGCCTTTGCGCGAGAGACGGAGCTGGGCACTCATGATCACCTGCCGTTGCACCTGAACTGGTGCTAGCTGGTAAGGCGTGCCGTCGAATACGCCATTCGTTCCTGGATAACGTCCGGGCGCGGCACCCGGTTGCGGAGGGTAGGCGGACTGCGGAGGTATCGGCGCTAGGGCGGGCGCGGGCGGAGCTCTAGGGACAGCTGGTGCCGTGGATTGGTCCTCACGCAGATCCGACGTATCATCGCCTGGCGGTTGCGCCGTCTGGGGAGCAGGTGGCGCGCTAGGGCCCCTCCGCTGCGGTTGGGGAACCGCTGCTGACTTCGCCGGCGTGTTGCCGCGCAGCCCTAGTGACTTCTGCGTCTCCTCATTCAAATCCCCAGTGATTTTCAGGCCGTTACGGATCTGATACCTGCGGATCGCAGCGGTTGTGTCGGCATCTTTGGTGCCGGTGATTTCGCCGTAATAGAACCCCTGGCCTTTCAACGCTTGCTGCATCGAGGCGATAGTCTCGTCACCATTAGCCGGCAACACAGCCGCGCAGCAAACGGCTGCGAGTGCAATCCAGAATGCTCTCATTGGTGTTCCTTTTTTGACGCTGCTTTTTTGACGCTATTCACGCGCGCGGTTCGTCGTTGCCCATGCGGCTACCGCGTTCACGCGCGAGTTCGCGGTAACGCAGAACGCCGTCGCTGATGGCTGCCGCCAGCTGCTGTCGATAATCCTCCGTCCGCAGCTTTCTCATCTCGTCGTCGTTCGTCAAAAATCCTCCCTCCACCAGCACCGCCGGGTGGTTTACATTTGCGATCACGTAGAACTGCTCAGAGCGAGTGCCGCGGTCAACGGCTTTGGTTCGCGCGACTAACGCTTGCTGGACAAACCCCGCGAGGCTTTGGCTCTCAAAGTTTTCCGGCTCATTCGAGACCGGCTGCACAAAAGTCAGCCACGACGCGAGCAGGGGCCACTTTCCGTGCTGACGAGTCGCGTAGTATGTGTTCACGCCTGTGGCAGCTGTGCGGTTGCCTTCATCGAAGTGGATGCTCACAAAGACACAATCATGCTGCTCATTTGCTGCCTTCGCGCGGTTTGCCAGTGAAACGTATTCATCCGCTACGCGCGTGCGCATCGTCCTCAAACCTTTCGCCCGAAGCGACTGATCGAGGCGCCGTGCGACGTCCAGCGTCAGATCCTTCTCCAGAACACCGTCACGAATTGCTCCCGAATCCTGACCTCCGTGGCCCGGATCGATGACCACCAGCGTGACTCGTCCGTCCTTGCGGGCGGTGTTCCGATCTCCCAAAACAGAGTGCGACATCGGCAGCATTTGGACCCACACAAAGCATAGGGCCATTAGTGCGAGTCCGACCCAGGCGAGTGCTCGCTGAATTCCGACGCGCCTTTTCGATCCCGGCAGCGGCATCGGCGGTCGCATGGTTAAGACGAGGTAACCGGTTGGAGTTCTTCGTCCGTTAACGAACGGTATCGGACCGACAACTTCGCGTCGCGTTCCAGCAACACGGCCTCAATCACGTTGCCCGCCAGCTGTTTGCGCCGATGATCAGCGATCGCCGCTTTGTCGGGCAGTTCGCGGATACCTGCTTCACCGAGCGCGAGACTGCCGATCGTCCATGCATTCACTGCGACATCTACAGCGCGTGGCAGCGTCGAGCGCCGATCGTGTTCCCTCTGTAAGAACGTCTCCATCAACTCCGTCGAGGCATGCGTCCCGCTTAGCGCGCCGAACGCTTGCCGCGCCGTGCCAAGCACGCCGCCGTTCGTGGCAATCGCACCATCATACTCGACGCGAAGAAACAGATCCTCTTCCGCGGTGTTCCCAACCTCAGCGAACAACAGCCGGGCGAGATACGGAGCACCATAAACTTGCTCGAACGCCCCCTTCAATACCGGACTGAGCGAATAGTATGCCAGTCGCCGCAGCGAGACGTCCGCAGCCGACCGCGTAAAACCTTCTGTGCTGGCGAGTTCAATCGCTGCCATCCGAAGCCGCTCGATGTCGCCGGGATGACCGATCGCCCCCATCGCGATGCGGTCGTAGATTTCGAAAAGCTTCTGTCGAGTGCGGCCAACAGCCGCAAGCAGAATTCCTTCGGCGCAGCTCACCGCGGCGATCGCACTGCCGGGCGCCAGTTGCGTTTCGATGTATTCACGGCGATTTGCGACCGCCTCAACCCAGCGATACGGCTCCTCGATCATCGCAAGGCGCAGTGCGAGGCGGTCAAGACGCGACGCTGCGCTTGAATAGCGCAGCAATTTGCCGGTCAGCCAGGGTTGTGATGCCAGCCGCGGAAACGATTTTAATTACCGGGAAGATCTTCGCGTCACGATCGACACCACCCGTCGCTGTGTCTGACTCGGCAGCAGTGTCGAGCGCCCGCAATGCGACAGTAACTGCCTCATGCTCATCCAGTTGTAGCAGCGGTTTTTTACCCCAGTGATTCTCGTAGTAAAGTATGCCGCGCACAACCGGGGATCCGGAGCCCGTCGCCGCATAATCAGTCACTTCGAATTGTGCCCCCATCGCATCGTAAAAATAGAGCCGCGCTGCTGGATCAGACGTCGCGTCATACGTTGCAAAGATAGGAACAACGATACCGATGCCCTGCATCACGAAGCCGAAGTTATCTCGCAGCAACTTGGAAAGAGCACGCACCTTCCCGTCGACGCTCATTTCCTGCAGCTGTGTTCGCCGGAAGAACTGGAATGAATGCTCCAGCACACGAGCCATCTCCCAGGCAGTAGCGGGAACGCCGGCGATGGCCATGATCGAGTGACGATCGATCTCCAGCACCTTGTCAGCGCGATCGTAAACGACCGTATTGCCGGCGGTAGCCCGCCGATCACCAGCGACGAGCACGCCTCCTTTGAATTTGAATGCGAGAACCGTGGTGGCATGCGTTTGAGCGGCAACAATCGCGGTCGTGGATGCATTGCTTCCGAGTGCAGGCACAGGCGCGATAAGACCTTTGCGCCGCAAAACCGCCGCGAAATCATCAGCAGCCGCCATCGGCACCGATTGAGCCGGTGACACGGCGGGGAAGTCGATCACTGGCCAGTGCGCTGACGGTAACGCTTCGATTGGTTCGGGTCGACCTTCCGCATCTTTTTGAGGAGGTCCTCCGTGTCGGGACGGGAAACGTCCGGCGCTTTCGGTCCGCCGCCGTCCCCGGCCTGTTTCGGACCCCATGGTACCACCGGCTTTTCAGCGCGCTCAGGCATAGGAAAAACTAGAGACAATTTCCGCCGAACGCAAGTTCCTGTCGCTCGCAATGCTCTCGCTCACGGGCTTGCCAGCGCCCCTGCGGGATGACAACATGCCGCGAATGAAGCTGCCCGTGTTGCTCTGTCTCATCGCTCTTACTGCCCGCCTCGGCAGCACTGCCTCCGCTCAAACCCCTGCTCCCGGTTCGGGCGACACATCCGATTTGAAGCTCGAAACGTTGATTAAAAAAGTGGATGAGCAGAACACGAAAATAGACGCGCTCTCGCAGCAGATCCTAAATCTCGAACAGCAAATTTCGACGATTCGCCCCGGCGTACTAATCGGCGAGGCGACGCCAGCCGCGACACCCGCAGCTCCATCTTCCGCCATAGTACCGGATGTAGGAAACGCACACGTCGTCACAAAAGGCGAGACGCTGACTTCCATTGCGAAAGCTCACAAAGTCGGTGTCCAGGACCTTCAGAAATTCAATCACATCGAGAACGACCGGGCGCTGCAAATTGGGCAGACGATGATGATTCCAACTTCTGGCGCCGCGTCCCCTACGGCGTCGGCCACCGCTTCGCCTAACGAGTGATGGGATCGCGTCTGCCGGGGAGCGGTGGTTTCTCCGTAAGCCCGAAAACGGGGCCATTCTGTTG
>JACDHZ010000115.1 GCA_013820755.1 Chthoniobacterales bacterium | reverse complement strand
GTTTGCGGCGAGCAGCTAAGATAACCGCCACCGTGAAAGTAGAGAACGGTCGCACGCGAGGCATCGCGCCAGCGCAGCCGCTCGCAAGCGACGCCGCAATAAGGCACGCGATCGATCTTGATCCCCGGCCTTAACCCCCAGGCTATGCTGAGCGGCCGCGGCAATCCCATGATGGCGCGCGCTTGTTGCGCCAGACCCTCGCGGGTCGGCGCCGGGCGGCGCTTGGTGAAAATGCGGTAGAGTAGTCCGGCAATTCTCCCGAGAAAACTTCGTCTTGCTCGCATCACGCAAGTTAGCAAAGCGATTGCTTTCGGCGCGCGACTTGGAAAGCCAGCGTCAGCCTATTGACGCAGTTCGCCCTCGATTGCATCTAGCATGCTGGACGTGACCGCGCGAAGCGCAAATGACCTCCACCCCGGTCCTCTAACATCCGCCGATGAATTCAACTTCGCCAGAAAAGTATAGAAATGTGGGACCGACCCCTATTAATTACCCGGCAGCGGCGCGGCCGTGCTGCTTGAGCATGGTGAAGATGTGCTAAGGGAAGTTGGGCGGAAATGCTGATGCGGCTCGCACTTGCTTGTGCTCCCCCAGGGATCGTCGCGGTCGATGATGAGCGATTCTTTGGAGGTCTCGCCCACTTCGTTGACCATTGTGACGCTGCTCTTTTTCCGTGGGGCGGAGTGGCGGAAGCGCGCCATTACGGTCAGGGATCGAACGGAACGTTCATACTCTTGAAGTCTCGTATCGTTTGGATCGCCGCGCGCACGTCCGGTTCTGTCAAGGCGGGCGGACCTGAATGCGCGAGCCGGTTCAGAACCGCGGAACGAACAGAGCTAATCCGCGGAACTAATGTTTCGTCAATCAGTCGCTTACCGTGGTCGCTCTTCTTGCGTTCCGCATGACGACGTAGCAGCCCTTTCCAAAGTGCTTCTGTTTTCACGTCATGAGGATTCGGGTTGTAGCCGACCGCGACTCCGCACTTCTGACAAAGCTTTCGCAGCCGCGTCTCATATGCGGCGCGAACGTAAACGGCGGCAGCGCGAAGGTCGTTGTCTCGATTCAGATGACGTTCCGCGACCACGAGGTCCTCCATGTCTCCTTTAAGGCGCGGAATTTCGGGCATTCCAACCCCAGCAGTTACAGCGAACAGGCTAACCGCCTTCCAGTTGCCCCATTCTTCTGTGTGCGCTTTCGCGATGTCGAACCAGACTACGTCATGGGTGAAGAGGAAGATCTGGTGATTAGCGAATTCCTTGTGCAACAAATCAAGGAGCGGGACCCTATTGCTTAGGTCAAGGCCGATCAGGACGTCGTCGAGGAGGAGAATGCGCAAAGCGGCGGAATCCGCTGGATTCGAATCAGACAGCTTTACCGCTGCAAGGAAAATGGAGAGTCCGATTGCCGTAAGCCGTGCCTCGTTAAGAAACTCCTCGTGTTTGGGAAGTGGAAGCCCCGCGTATGATACTTCCAACTCAAGCCGATCACCGATCAAAGCCTTGGTCGCTTTGACATACTGACAGCCGGCATGCGCGAGACGCACGACGCGCATCTGATGGCGTGGAAAGTAGTCCAATAAGCGATTTGCTTCCGTTTGCAGCGTCGCAAGAAAGGGTGCCAGGCTCAGATTGAAGGAATTCGCCGCGCCATTGGCTCGTCGCATTTCCCGTTTGTAGCGAGTGCTCGGCCTTGCTTTGCGGACTTCACTCCAGAATTCACCAAGCGTGTTCGCTCCACCGCCCGGCCGAAAGCCCGCGAGTAGGTTCTCTACAAACAATTTGAAGAGCTGCCTCCCGAGGTCAGGAGTATCCTGCTTATAGCTTGTGCGGAGCAGCGCGCGGTAATCAAAGAAACCAGATTGTCGCGATACGCCGACAAGCAACTCACGTTGGGGTTGTGTAGTGCTCGCCGCTGCTGTGCCATCGTCTAGTTGCAGTGGGTGGAGTTGGCCGGGGACCCACGCCACGATCTCTGGCGGAGTCGCCGTATCGAAATGCAGTTCGACCCGTGGCACTCGCGCAGGAATAGCACCTGTCGTTGGATCAGGTTGTGCCGGAAAGGCGTGAACGAATTGATCTACCGGGCGGGGAAACGGATGTTCAAGGCTCAGGAACTCGCGCAAGGCAACAGCAAGTGAGGATTTGCCAGCACCGTTTTCGCCATGCAGCAAGAGATTGGGCCCGCCCTTTAGCGGTAGCTCAAATCCGCCGGGGAACGCGCGAAAGTCTTGTAGTGTGAGGCGAACAATTCTCACGTGCCGCCTTCGATCGTGCGAACGAGGTCGAGGGTTTGGAGCCGGTCGAGCGCACGGCGCAGGGCGTGGCCAGACGCGCTTAACGTATCCACAGTCCCGCGCACAGAGGCGAGTGTTATGGCGGCATCTGCAGTTGTGCTTGGTGGTAGCGGAGCGAAGTCCTGAGTGAGCGAGAATAAATTCAGTCCCTTGTCTCGCAGCTCCTCTGGGAAGAACAGCTCGTATACCAAGGCGTTAATCCATCGATCAAACCATGCAGCTAACTCTGGATCTCGCGGGTGCCGAGGCGTGGCTACGCGTACGCTAGGCTGCCGGTAGAGGAACAAAAGCCACTGAGCAAGCTTCTCCAGCATTCGCTGTTGCGGCGCGCTGGCGACGGGAATAGGAACGTCCTCGATGAACTGACGCGTCAGCGCGATGTAGTCGTTTGCAAAGGGAGCACTGACTAGCTTCAAAAAAAATGTCGCTATGCTTGAGTTCAACACAGCGAGCAAGGCGTTGAACGATAGAGGACATTTCTCGTTTGGAAGGACGCCGTATCCGCCGCCACCACCGGCGCCGCTGCCGACGAAATAGTAACTCCCCTCTGGGTCGCTAGCGAAACACGCTCCGGTCGCGATTGCCGGCGCTAACAATTTAGGATTTTCGAACCGCGTATGATTCTTCTTGTAAACGAAGCCATGCCAAGGCAAGCCTCGCTTCTTCTTCGTCGGCGAGTCCAAGCGCGCCTTGCACGCGAGCAAATACTCCCAAGTCTTTGGGAAGCGTTCGCAATACTCGCCGGCATCGATAAGAACCGATCGATCATCTTGCGTTTCATACGGGAAGACCAACAGGCGTGTTAAGTCATCGAGGTAATAGCGGCGAACATTCAGTGATCCTTTCAAGAGGGGCTTTAAATGGTTCTTTCGAACGGATGTGTTTGGCCGGTGAACTCGGATGAACACCAAACGTATTCCTCGTCTTCTCGCTGTTTTTGAAGCAAGAAAACGTCGTCCGCATCCGTTTGAATTCCGACGAAGAGATCAGTTACTTCGCCAAGCTTATTCGGCATATTCTCTAAGCGCTCGAAAGGCGCCGCGGCCGCGCCAACGACGAAGTGCCATTTTTGCCTAGTGATGCTTCGGGCGGTGAACGTCCCTTCCTGGCCCGCCTGAGTTGCAAGCCATTCCTTGAGTTTGCCCGACTTAACGACGCGACAAAACTCCGCAGCATCGCGGCTGAGAAACAGCAGGCAAACGTAGTTCGTTGCTCCGGGAAAGATCTGTTCGTTGCCAAAATGCACGACGTGACGCAAATGTCTCCCGCGAGAAATGAGTTCTCGTATGGGCTCGCCGTATTCGAGGTGAAAGAATCGATGCGGGCAGATAAAGCCAAGCTGTCCGTGACCGCGAAGGAGCTTCAGAGCTCGCTCGATGAATACGACATAGAGGTCGTAGTTGCCCTTTTGCGCCGCCGTGTAGTGCTCGCGATACCACTCCACATCGGCGGGGGCGATTCGCTTGAGGTCCTGAATGCGGAGATACGGTGGATTCCCACAGGTTCCGTAATGACAGTGCTGGCGGCTACGACCTTCGCTCTTAATGCCTTTCGGTAGGTCGCTCTCGGCGTTCGGATCGTAGTCGATCGCCGGTCCGAAGTATTCGAGCAGGAACCGACGGTAAGGCTGTAGAAAACGGCGATGGCTTCGGCGAAGAAGACGATGTCGTTGTTCATCGCCTCCGTCAGGTGAAGCCGTCCGGTGGTGAGCCATCTGAAAACGGGTAGTCCGGCAACGGCGATGAGAACGAACCCGCCGATGATGATCACGCCGCAGAGCCAGTCCGGGAGGTGCAGGAACTTACTCATTCGCCGCTGGTCTAGCGGAAGAGAACCTTCTCGTCAAACAGCGGCAATCCACTCCCGCGCCAAGGTCGGCTTTGGTCATTGGCATTGCCATGGTGGAGGCGTTGAACGCTTCGTGCTATTCGCTATCTCTGTTTCTGCTGCGGCCGCAGAGAACTCCAGCGGCAAGGTGTAGATCAAGTGTTCTGCCATATCGACCGGGGGCAGCTGATGATCGCGCGCTCCCAGTCAAAGAGACCAAGCTCATGACCATCGCTACGCCTTGCTCGGGGAAGGCGTAGGGCAGCGTGCTAAAGCGTCGACGCCTCTGGGATGTGGTCACAGATTGTGACCACAAAGACTCGAATTCGGCGCGCCTTGAGCGAAAGACGGCCGTCGGTGCCAGCGGCTCCTGGACTAGAAGACGGTGATTGCGCCGTTGTTGTAGGCGGCGACCCGGACCCGCGGCGGCGCCTCCTACTCGAAGCGCAGCGCTTTCACGGGATCAAGCCGTGCCGCGAAATACGCGGGAATCAATGCCGCCAGCGAGCAGATGATGAATGCTGCCACGCAAATGATCGCGACGTCGCTCGGGATGACCTCGGCCGGAATCTGTGAGAACTGGTAGACCTGCCGCGGAAAGACTTCGATCCCGAATGTCCCCGCCAGCCACTGGCTGAATTCATTGCGGCAGCGGATGAGCGTCATCCCAAGGCCGAGCCCCGTCAGCGTTCCGAATAATCCGACGACCATTCCCTGCGCGAGGAAAACCCAGACGATTTGCCAGATGTTCGCGCCGATCGCTTTCATGATTCCGATCTCGCGGGTCTTCTGCACAGTCACGGTGATCAGCGTGTTCATGATGCCGAACGCCGCCACCACCACGATGAAGAAGAGCAGGAAAAACATCACGGTGCGCTCCAGCCGAACGGCCTCGAAGTACTGGCTGTTCATGTCGATCCAGGTTTGCGCGTACTGAGGTGGAGTCAGGAACTTCTGGATGGCATTCTTGATCCCTTCAGCCGCGTAAGGGTCGACCGTTTTCACGGTGATGCCGTGCAGAGCGTCCTCGAGTCCGTATAGCTCCTGCCCGACATAGATCGGCACGAGCAGAAACTCGGAATCGTGCAGGTAATGGCCGGTCTCGAAAATGCCAGTGACCGTCAGCTCTTTTGGCAACACCACGTCGCGTAGCTGATCGATCGCTTCGCGTTCCTCGTCGCCATTTTTTGTTTCAAGCTTCTTCAAGCCATCGAGAATCTCACCGAGATTGCCGGGTGAGTACACCGTCAGCTTATCGCCCACATCGATCTGCAGCTTCCTGGCGAGCTCGATTCCGAGAACTGCTGAATCGCCCTCGAGATTCAGCTCTCCGCGGATGATGAACTTCTTCAGCGGAATGACCTTTTCCTCCTCCTCCGGATCGATACCGCGGATCAAGGGTGCCAGGCGGCGGCTCTCGAATTCGGCGATTACCGGTCCCTGCACATACGGTGCGGTCGCGACTACGCCTTCGGTGTTACGGATCTTTACGGTTACATCGCGCCAGTCATGCAGCACATCCTGTGTCGTCACAAGGATGTGGGCATCCCAATCGATCACTTTCTGCCGCAGCTCGCGGTCGAATCCGGTCATCACCGAAATGACGAGGATCAACACCGTCACACCCAGGGTCACTCCGAGCACAGAGATCAGCGTGATGATCGAAACGAACGTGCGTTTCGGCTTCAGGTAGCGAAGCGCGAGAAAGAGGCTGAACGGCAGTTTCAAATCGCGCATACCGTCGCGTGAAACGGCGAGCGTGCCAGTCGAGAAACGGCGGTACGTATGCCGAGCCGACGGGTCGAGCCGGCGGCGGAGGCGACGCGCGGGTCGCAATTCAGGGCTATCGAATCGGCGTGCGACATGTGCCGCGCGATGATATTTTCAGAACCAGCCGGCGAGCGATTCGGTAGAACGCCGTGGGAGTTTCCCAGTTGGGCACGATGGTCTGCGGCGGTGCTCGCGGCTTCTGTATCTTACAACGCGCTGAATGAAAGGTAGATTTATGACACCCGAAAAATTACGGGATCCGACGACGAAATATCCAAAGCCGCCGTTCAAGGGGCAGGAGCAGCCATGGCCGGGCCTTGCCAGCAAAATGGAGCCACGCCCCGATCACGGGGAGAAGAGTTACAAGGGGTCGGGCCGTTTGATGGGCCGGAAAGCGTTGATCACTGGCGGCGACTCGGGCATGGGCCGCGCGGCCGCGATTGCGTATGCGCGCGAAGGCGCGGATGTAGCCATCAATTATTTCCCGACGGAAGAGCCGGATGCGCAGGAGGTGATCGAGTTGATCAATGCGGAAGGGCGCAAGGCGATCGCGCTTCCTGGCGACCTGCGCGACCAAGAGTTCTGCAAGCAACTAGTAGCCGATGCAGTGCAGGCGCTGGGCGGATTGGATATTCTGGTGAGTAATGCCGCGCGGCAACAAACCCGCGCGTCGATTCTCGATGTCTCGGCGGAGGATTTCGACGCCACGATGAAGACGAACATCTACGCGCCGTTCTGGGTCATCAAAGCGGCGCTGCCACATCTCCAGCCGGGATCGGTGATCATCGGCACGACTTCCGAGCAGGCGACCGATCCTTCGGCGGAGCTGTACGATTACGCGCAGACGAAAGCCGCGACGACGAGCTTCGTGAAGTCGTTGGCGAAGCAGCTCGCGTCAAAAGGCATCCGCGTGAATGGAGTGGCGCCCGGGCCGATCTGGACGGCGTTGCAAGTAAGCGGCGGAGCTACGCAGGAGAAGCTGAAACAGTTCGGCGGTCAGACGCCGATGGGGCGACCAGGGCAGCCGGCGGAATTGGCGTCGATTTATGTGCAGCTCGCGGCCAGTGATGCCAGCTACGCGACCGGGCAGGTGTACGGCGCGGCAGGCGGAAGCGGGCAGCCATAGGTGTTTGGCGGGGCGCTCGCAGCAATCAGCCTCCTCCAACGCGGCGTCGTTAGTGCCGGGAATCCGGCTACGGCGTCGTCAGCGTGTAGACGACGGAGATGGAGTAAGTCCCCGGTGGGTCAGTGCTGAGACTTGAATCTAACCGGTAATCGAGGTTGCGCGTCTGCGTGCTGTTGAACTTGCTGCCCGTGGCGACCACTTGGGTGCTCGGTCGTGAGGACGACCCAGTTTGCGGAAACTGCGGGAGCGCGTACGGCGAGATCGCTCGCTGGTTTGTTCGGGTTCGTATCGCCGCTGCTGGCGGTGAAAGAAAAAGTGCTGGTCAACGTCCGCACGGACAGCGTCCACGTACTTTTATCGGAGAGAACGCTTAATGTTTGCGCGGAGGTCTTGACCACCTGTGCGGCACCGGTGGAGCTGTTGTAGTCGGTCGTCGCGAAAGAAATCGAGACTGACGTCGTGTTCGTCGTGAGGGTGAGCGCACCCTGCAGCTGAGGCACCGCGACGAGCAGGAGAATAGCCGCGATGCGGTAGAGGTAGGCGCGGCGGTTCATGGATTGCCGCCGCTAAATGTGCGCCGGATTTGCTTCGGGTGATCGGTCACTGTGAAGGCAAGATTCTCGATGCGGTGACGTTCGACTGTCACCGCGACGCGGGCGGGCGAGACCGTCTGTTGTGGTTTGAGCGTGGCAGTGTTCACGGTGAGATCATACCGGCCCGGCTCCAGGTCCAGCGAAAAGAAACCATCTGCGCGCGTGAAACCGCGATGCTGCACTCCATCTCTTCCGGTTGCGATAATCTCCACGCCGGAGATGTCCCCGTCAGGCCTGGTGGTCAACATGGCGATGCTCGGATCTTTTTGTTTCGCGACTGCGAGACGAACGCGACCTTCGCAGCTCGTCGGCTTTACCAAAGGAATGGAAAGCTGCCGAACCGCGCCTTTCGCTAATGTGATGGGCGCGCGCAGTTGCTCCGCGTTGCTTTCATAATGCACTTCGGCTGACGGCATAATCGCGAGCGGATAATCGCCTTTTTCCATCGACGGAAAGGTGAACTTGCCGTCGCTTCCAGAGAGCGCTTCCGTTTTACCGACAGCTACTTTGACACCTTCGATTCCTTTTTCTTCCAGATCTCTGCGGCCGTTGTTGTCCGCATCGTCAAACACCTCACCCGCGACTTGTCCACGGCGCGGGAGCCAGGGAACCGCGAGATCGAAATCATGACGGAAGGTCAGCATCACCGCGCCTTCGTTCGGCGCTCCGTGATCCCCCGCAGTCGTGTCGTGATGGGTAAAGGCAGCCTGCACGCCGGCCCACCAGTTCGATGCCGATCATGAGCGGTGTCGCGCTCGCGCGCACACTTCGCAAGATGCAGCCCAGGAGGCGCTCTACGAGATCGGGCGGATGTGGGAACAGGGCCGCATCACCATCGCGCAGGAGCACATGGCCACCGCGACGGTGCAGTACGTGATCGCGCAGGTTTACGCCGATTTACCCGCTGGAGCCCACTCGCGTGGCAATGCCCTGGTTACGGGCGTGGCGGGAGAGTTCCATCAGGTTGGCGCGAACATGGTGGCCGACATGCTGGAGTCGGACGGCTGGAACGTTCGCTTCCTCGGCACGAACATGCCGCATCGCGGCATCCTCGCCGCCATCAACGAAACCCGCACCGATCTGCTCGGGATTTCCGCGACGATGCTCTTCAATCTCCCGCACGTCCGCGCGCTCGTGCATGAAGTGCGGGAAAGCCTCGGGGCACGCGCTCCGCGCATCGTCGGCGGCGGCGGTGCTTTCCGTCTTTGTCCTGCGTTCTGCGCCGAGATCGG
>JACDHZ010000114.1:8349-8848 GCA_013820755.1 Chthoniobacterales bacterium | reverse complement strand
CGCGAGGATGGTTTGATGCCGGTCGAAGGGCATTCACAGGATGGTTCGCTCCGGCGACGCTCTGTCAATCACGTTGGCGCCGTTAGTCGCTGCGGCTGGGATCCGCGGGTCGCAAACGGCCCCTTGCAGCACCAAATCCGTTTCAGTTGTTCAACCCAGAAAGGTCGAGCGCTATGTCATCAACACTGAAGGATATCGGAATCGGAGTCGCGGCAGGAACTGTGGGCGGTCAGGCACTGAAGCAGACCGCGCAGCTGATGTGGGAGCACACGAGCGCCGAAAACATTGCTAAGGAGCAGTCGATCGAGCCGCGCGATCCGTTTATCGTGCTCGCGCAACGACTCGGGCGCGTGGTCTTCGACAAGACTCCGACGCAGGCGCAGCAGAAGCAGTTTGAGACCGCGGTGATGACGGTGCTCGGCGCGGGGGCAGGCGTCGCGTATGTGGCGGCGGCACGGCGATGGCCGCTCGGCTGGCTCGCGGGTGGGGCAGTATTTGG
>JACDHZ010000114.1:0-8339 GCA_013820755.1 Chthoniobacterales bacterium | reverse complement strand
TCGAGGATGAAGGCATGGGCTCAGCGATGGGGCTCTTCGGCGATAATACCAAGTATCCGCTGGAAGCGCGGGCGCGCGGTCTCGCGGCGCACATGGCCTTCGGCATTGCAGCTGCGGGCGTGGCACGGCTTCTGGGCGTGAAGCCAGAGGCGCGTCGATAGGAAGGACTGCCCGAACCAACACCCCTGCGGGTGGAGTCCCTTTCGCGGCCCGAGGGGAGTTCGCCTCGGCTTCAGCGACAAGGCGCCCAGAGGAATGGGTGGAACTTGGAGTTCGGAATGACTCGGACGGCGCGGTCCGCAAGCACCAGAAGAACGTGCGTATCGTCGGCGTGCCGGGATTCCTCCTCACCGGAGCGGAGGAACTTAAACCCGCACTTTTCCAAGACGCGGAGCGAGGCGGCATTGTGCTTCGCCACGCCGGCGTAAACGGGCCGCGTCTGTTCCAGGCGGAGGAAGGCGGAGAGCGCTCCGGTGGCTACGCCGCGGCCCCAATACGCGCGGTCGATCCAGTAGCCGACCTCGCGCTTGCTGTCGCGCGTGAAGCTCAGAACGTTCCCGGCTACCTCGCCGTCGACGACCACCGTCTTAATCAGATTCGTTTCGTCCGCCAGTATCTTGGCCCAATGCTGGTCGAAGGCGCCGCGATCGCGTGAATTGAATGCGACCATCGCTACCGCCTCGGGATCCTGCTGATGCGCAAAGAACAGCGGCAGGTCGCCGGCTTCGACTTCACGTAAGCCAAGGGTCATTGGCGGAAGATTAAATCAAGAAAGGAGGAAACAGGAAAGAGGTGTTGAATTTGGAAGCCAGAAATCCAGAAACGTTTATGAATTGGGAAGACAGGAAGGGGATGTTCATTTGGAAACCAGAAACAAGAGATCAGAGAGGCGGGTTGTGAACACAGAAGTAACAGAGGTCTGGGCTCCGTTTCGTGCTTCCTATTTTCCTGATCCAGACCTTTCTGGCTTTCTGGTTTCCAAATTTCGATCCGCCCCCCGTGAGCACCAGAAGAACGTGCGAAAACTTCTGAATCCAAATCGGCAGCTCGCTGCATCCATACATTGAACCCATGGAAACTTCATTGCCCCCGCCATTGCCTGTGACCGCCGCTGCCGTCCCGAACGTGCGCACGTGGACGACGCTTTGCCACGCCAGCGCCCTGCTCGGCGTCTTCCTGCACTTCCCCGGCCACCTGCTCGCGCCGCTCATCGTCTGGCTTCTGAAGCGCGACGAATCGCCCGAGATCGACGCGCATGGCAAGGAAGCGCTTAACTTTCAGATCTCGATGCTCATTTACAACGTCGTCGCCGCGGTCTTTTGCCTGATCCTGGTCGGCTTCGTTTTCCTCGCCATCCTCTGGGTTCTGAACGCCGTCTTCGTCATCATCGCCGCCATCCAGGCGAGTGACGGAAAATTCTATCGCTACCCGATGACGATCCGGTTCATTCAATAAGACGCGCGGCGCAGGCTTCGTGGTTCAAATCACTTTTCATTGCCGCTTTGTGCCATGCGGTTTAACTCGGTCAACGTTTTGTCGCACCACTGGAGAAGCGCCCGGCTGACATGCTGTCCGTAGCTTGCGGTCATCAACCAGTAAGGAAGATTCGGATTGTCGGCATTCTCACCGGTGATCTGCTTTTCGATGGCTCCATACTTGTTCAGCAACGCGCGTTGCAGCTCCCTGAAGTGTTCGACGTGAGCGATGTTCGCCTTCACCGGAATCTCCTCACCGAAAAACAACTTCAGTAGAAACTCATTGCGCTGCACCTTCGGCGCGGAGCCTTCCAGCAGCCAACGGCGCAGCTCTTTGCGCCCTTTCGCGGTCAGAGAGTAAACGTGGCGATCGGGTTTGCCTGCTTCGCTCTCGACCGTCTTTGTGACGAGCTTCTCGGCGATCAGATTCCTCAGCACGGGGTAGATCTGCCCGTAACTCTCCGTCCAGAAATTGCTGATGCTGGTCTCTACCTCCTTCTTGATGTCGTAGCCGGACATCGGCGCGATGCTCAGCATTCCGAGGATCGCGTACTTGCTCTTCACCTCCCTCATAATGAATTGACCCGCTCTATATCTATACGATATATACCTTCATGATATGGGCGGCAGTCGTGGTCCGCGATCAGCCTCCACCGAGAAAAGCGAGGCTGAAAATGAATGGCATCTTCAAGGCGGTTCTCATCATACACGTTCTGTTTGGCGGCATCGCTTTATTCGTCGCGCCGGCCGCGATGATGACAGGCAAGGGCGGCCTTTGGCATCGCCGCTGGGGTAAGATCTTCTTTTGGGCGATCACGGGAGTGGCGAGCACGGCTGTCGTGCTTTCGCTCATTCGATCCGGGTTGTTTTTTCTCCTCGTCGCTTTGTTCAGCTTCTATCTGGCATTCACCGGGTATCGCGTTTTGTATCGGAAAACCTCGCAGCAGCGCGCTAGTCAAGGGGACTGGATCGCGGTCTCAGCGATGCTCGTCGGCAGCATCGCCTTGCTCGCTTTCGGTGCGTATTTGATGCTGACCTCGAGCTTCGGGATGGTCGCGCTGGTCTTCGGAGCAATCGGCCTTCTCTTCGCTATCCGGGACATCCGGGAATTCCGGCATCATCCAGCTGACAAAATGGCGTGGTGGTACAGCCATATGACGCGAATGATGGCTGCTTACATCGCTACGGTGACGGCGTTCTCGGTCGTAAACTTCAAGTTCCTACCGCCCGTTCCGCGCTGGCTTTGGGCGACCGTCGTGGGGACGGTGGGTATCGTGATTTGGACGAGATATTATCGAAAGAAGTTTAGTGGTCAGCGCGCTGACAGGAACGTTACAGATTTAGGTCGCGTCTAAACATTGGACATTTGGCTGAAGATGGGTTCGCGGCCCGCGGGTTCGCCAGTTTCAGGCACCTGATCCGTGGCACGACGGCAACGTAATCCAACGCGTCGCCTGAGAAACAGCGTTGGGCACTTACGCGATGTTCAATGAAAGCGGGGCAAGCGCTTCGTGCTGTCGGCGGACAAATGATTTTGGCCACGGATCAACACAGATTTACACGGATCAAATTGCAGGAAACGGATGCGCGGGAGCGCGTCCCTCCGAATCCGTGTTCATCCGTGTGAATCCGTGGCTCGTTCAGCTCAACCGAGCTTCTTCGCGTAGTAATTGATCATGTCCGGATCGATAGCCCCGGGTGAGACCAGTTGCGGTTCGTCTGGTGCTTCCGGCCAGGGGAACATCGGCGGCATTTCGTTGCGGCGGAACTCGAGTTCTTCCCCATCCTCGGGATGCGGGCCATTCCAGATTTGGTCGAGCTCGGTGTAATCCTCGGGGCTGAAGTGCCACATGATGCGATGCACGCCGTTGGCTTCATGCTTCATCGCTTCGGGGAATTTCTTATTGCTCACGTCTGGAATCGGAAGTAGCGCGCCGACATTGGCACCGGTGAGTTTCTCGAGCGCCTTCGCGTAGGCCACGATGTGCACGCCACCGCGAACGAGAAGATAGCCGACCATCGCGCGGGCCGTCGGATCGTCACACATTTCGTAGACGCGCATCTTGCCGGCGCGAGCACCGCACTCGAGGAAGAAATTGTGCAGCAGGTCCAATTTCAAATTGCCAGTCGCCGTGACGTAGCTGCCGGTCCACGGGTTGCCCATCGAATCGAACGGCATGGCTGACTGAGCGCCGGCGAGGAAGTGGTACGGATAGGTGGCTCCTAGCGCGTCGGCGAGGGGAGCGGGATCGGCCTTTCCAGATACCGTGGGAGGTTTTGTCCTCGCCTTTGTTGTCTTTGAATTCGTGGTTTTTGGGAGAGGCGACTCGTTGCGATCGATGCGCGGTGTGGCACCAGTCAAGAGCAGATTAATCGCGGCCGCGACCGCTTCGATGTGGCTGTATTCCTCGGTCGCGATGTTGCAGAGAAGATCGTAGAACGGGCGATATTGCTTTTTTCCGCGGAAGTTGAAAGACTGGAACGTGTAGTTCATCAACGTCGACATCTCTCCGAACTTGCCGCCCATCAGCTCCTGCACCGCGGCCGCGGCGGCTGGATTGGCGCTTTTGGGAACAGGGAGGTCTACGGCGATGGTGTCGAAGCGTTGGATCATAGTGACAAAGAAACGGCGCGTGCGATCCGGTTAGATGCACCGAAACAGCAGGATCGCGGATAGGCGGCATCGGTTGCGGGCCTCCATACCGCACCGCGATAAATGCTTCCGCTGCGCGGACGAAGTTGTTAAACGATGGCAGCAATTTCAAACGCGAGGAGGAGAAACATCATGGCCGATACGTATGCGGGAAAATGTTACTGTGGAGCGGTGGCGATCGAGGCGAGCGGTGCTCCCGTAGCGATGGGTTATTGCCATTGCGATGCTTGCCGGTCGTACTCCGGCGCGCCGGTGGGTGCCTTCACTCTGTGGAAGGCGGACAACGTGAAGGTGACGAAGGGAGAGGATGCTCTCGGCCGGTTTAAGTCGTCGGATTTTAGCGAGCGGCGATACTGCACGAAATGCGGCGGTCGTGTGATGGTCGAGCACCCCGGCATCGGTATGGCCGATCTCTCGCCGGCGATGATTCCTACTCTGGCGTTCAAACCGGCCGTCCACCTGAACTACGAAGAGACTGTGCTGCCGATGAAGGACGGGCTTCCTAAATTAAAAGATTTTCCCGCGGAAGTGGGTGGATCTGGGGAGACGCTGGCGGAATAGGTTCGCCGCGGGAACAAGGCGGCGATAGCGACGACTCGCCCTTGTCAGCCTAGCCTGACGGATTCGGTCGCGGAGAATGGTCTTGCATGCGCGAGTAAAAACCATGGCGAGCAAGCAATTCGTCGTGGCGACCGCGCTCTGCGATTCGCCCGCCGTGCATGACAAAGATCTGATCGCACTCGACCACTGATTCCAGCCGGTGAGTGACGAGGATAATCGTCCGCAGGCTTTTCAGCGCCCGCAGTGTTTCTACCAGATGCTTCTCGTGCTGCGGATCCAAGGCGCTGGTTGGCTCGTCGAGCACAAGGAACGGCGCCTTTGTCAGGAGGGCACGCGCGATTGCGATTCGTTGTCGCTGACCACCTGACAGGTTTTGGCCACCTTCTGCGAGCACCGTGTCGTAGCCGTCCGGCAGTTCCTGGATGAAGCCTGCGGCACCAGCGCGTGTCGCGGCTTCTGCAATATCCGCCCGGCTCGCTGCGGGTCTGCCATAGCCGATATTCTGCGCCACAGTCGCCGGCAAAATGATGCTCTCCTGCCCAACGAGGGCCATGTGAGCGCGAACGTCTACGATGCGCATCTCGCGGAAGTCGATCCCGTCCAGCCGTAGCGCGCCCGCCGTCGGATCATAAAAGCGAAGCATCAGCGCGAGCAGCGTACTCTTGCCGGTGCCGCTCGAGCCGATAAATGCCACCATCTGCCCGTGACGGATCTCTGCCGAGACACCAGCGAGCACCACCTGCCCCGCGCGATATCCGAAGGCAACGTCATCGATCGTGAGCGTGCGCGGCTGAACAAGAACACGCGCGGAAGCCGGTGACTCGACAATTGATTCCGGCATGTCGAGGATTCGGAAAACGCGCCGTGCGGCTGCCTCAAAAAGCCTCACCTTGGCGATGAACTCTGTGAGCCATTTCAGCGGATCCCAAAGCTTCCGGACGTAATCAAGGAAGATCAGCAGTGTCCCGATAGTCATGCCGCCCGCTATCGGCCGGACGAACTCATCGCGGTAAACGAGATAACCGCCATAACCGAGGATGATCGCGCCGCCGACGGCCAGCACAGTGTCGCGCGCGAGCGGGTAGAGTTGCTCCTGCCAATTCAGCCGCAACAAGGCGGCAACACTTCGACGAACCGCGCCGCGGAAAATCCGAAACTCGCCGCGCTCGCGACGGAACGCCTGTGCGAGCGGGATCCGCGACATCGCCTGCTGGATCACGCTGGTGAGGTCGGCGTCGATCTGCTTCGACTCGAGGGCGCGCTGATGGATGCGCAAGCCGAAGCGCCAGTTACTCCAGATGATGAACGGCGCGACGGAAAACGCGGCAAGCGTCAGGCTGACATTGCGCGAGAGCAGAATGGCGGTCATCACCGTCAGCGTCACCGCCGCGACCGAGGTGCCAATCACCGTGTCCATGATTCCCCACGGGCCGAACGCATCCGCGCTCAGGCGATAGATCGCATCACCTTGCGGGCGGCTGCGGTGAAACGTAAGACCGAGCACCTGGAACTTGTTGAACAGGTCATAGCGGACGCGCGTCGTGCCGCGGTAGTTCAGGTTGTAATTGATCATCATCCGGCTCATCCAAACGGCGTAGCCGATGATCTGGAGCGCCATCCCAATGAGCACAAGACCAACGACCTGTCCGATCTTGCTATCAGGTAGGCGCGATAAAAATATCTGATGGATCCAGTCGCCGCGCGGTGTCTGCGTTAGCACACTGTCGACGAGGATCGCCAGCGGCCACGCCTCCAGCAGACCAATCACCACCGAGATCGCGATCAAAACCACGAGCAGGGCGATCCAGCGCCAATCGGGTGTAAAGTAGGACGTCGCGCGGAGATCTACGGCAAGGGATCTCGCCTCGAAGCCCTCCTGATAGGCGCCCGTCGGCGGAGGGTCCGCGTCCGCCGGCGCGGACGCAGGCAATCTTTCTTTCTGGACGGTCCGCGGTTCAATCTTCAAAGCAGAGACGAAAACGGGTCTGCACGCGCTTCCACGCTCAACTTTGCGCGGTTACATGCGTCGGAAGATGCGGAGGAGCTTGTGCGCACGCGAGGGATCGGACGCAAACTCGAAAACTGAGAACTTCGCATCCAGAAACGGCGAATAACCGGGTGTCGCGCGCTCGACTTCGTCGTTTAGATCCTGAAATCCCATCGCCCAGTCTGCAAAATCGCGCTCCGCAGTGCCGCCTTTTAGAAGCACAGTGACCTCCCGATGCCGCGGGTCGCCTAGTATTCTAGCATACGTCGCGCAGACCAGTGTCTCCGGACCCTCCAATATCTGCATGAAGCGGCGCTCCTTGTAGAGAAGCAGTCCGGTGATGTCATTGCGAGAGTTGTTCTCGCGGCTCGCTCGCAGGATATCGAGCAACCTCTCGTTTCCGAGCGGGTCGCTCGCGATGCTCACGTAGATCAAGAAATAAAGCTGCGCCATTCAGTTCGCCCGGCATCGACGTGTGATCCATGTCCCGTATAGCACGATTTCGGCTCCGGCCTCAGGGGCAATTCGCCGCAATTGAGGCCGCGTTCTTCGCCGCGGAGGCCCGGCATTCGGTTCGGCTACGTGCGGTCGTCAACGCCCACGACTCCCGCCTGCTTCGCGCAATGAGCGCAGCAGTAAATCCTGCCGTTTCCTTCCGCGCCGTGCCCAATGACTTTGCAGCCGCAATGAGCGCAGCTCGGCGCCAGCGCGTGAATAGCACACTCGAAGCTATCGAAGACGTGCATCTTGCCCTGCACTTTCACTTCGAAGCTTTTGTCGTAATCGTTCCCGCAGACTTCACATTTTGCCATGGTACTCCTTTGCCTTTCGGACATTGAATCATCGAGTGCCCGCAATTGCGAGCCTTTGAACCAGCGAGTTCAAAGGCAGCTAACCCCGTGGTAAAAGTCGAGACCGAGCGTCATCTGGGAATAGCCACGACTGCAAGCGGCGCGAGCGTACAATTGTTCCTATACTTCTGCCGGGCGCGCTTTCCTTGTTTAATCGTCGGAATCCTTTTTGCCGAGCGCTTTAAGCCGCGCACGAAGCTCCACCAGTCGCTTCTCGGTGAAGGTGACCTCCGCGTTGTTCGCTTCTAGCGGCGCGAGCGAGGCTCCTTGCGATTCAACTGCATCGCGCGCAGCTTTCGAGCGCTGCTTCAGCCAGCGGCTCTGTTCATCTCGCAGCTTCTGCTGTTCTTTTGGACCCAAGCGCTCGTAGAGCCTTACATACGCGATAAACAACTGCGCATCTGTCATGTCCGCGACCTGGCGGCTGAGCAGGTTCATCTCGGATTGCGAATCGGCGTGTTTCAGCTGCTGCAGTGCTGAAGTAATGGACGGCGATAAAGCCGGTAGCCAATCAGCGGGAATGACCCTGCTAGTGGAGTCTGCGGCGAACGCTGTAGAGGCGGCAACGAGAGCCGAAATAGCGATAATGGCGATGCGCATATTATTGTAGGCGGGGCTGCGGCTTTATAACAAATCAGGCGCTGACCGTGCGATTAGTTTCATCTACTGCGTCACGTCAGCTGTGACCACTCCATCACTGCTACCTGCTTCAAGCATGCGCACGCGTTTATCGAGATACGGCAGACGAATGGTAAGGGTTATTCCCTTTCCTTCGCTGCTCTCGATCGCGAGTTCGCCGCCGTGTTCGCGGA
>JACDHZ010000270.1 GCA_013820755.1 Chthoniobacterales bacterium | reverse complement strand
GAACAAGATCGCACGCGTCAGGCTCGTTCCGGCTGAGCGAAAAAGCGAAGCGATAGAGAGGCTGATAGTGTTCTTCAACCAAGCGGTTGAAGTCCAGGTCGGCCACAACCGCATCAATAGCGCGGGGCCAGCGGCTCAGCCAGTAAAAACAAATGTCCGTTGCCGTACTGAGACAAGGCATCGGGGCAGGCGCGAAACTCCCCACATTTTCGAGCGGAATCAAACCGCGGTGTTGTTTCGCATTATGGATCCGT
This sequence comes from Chthoniobacterales bacterium, assembly GCA_013820755.1. GTDB lineage: Bacteria > Verrucomicrobiota > Verrucomicrobiia > Chthoniobacterales > UBA10450 > JACCTI01. The sequence goes on along the minus strand of JACDHZ010000270.1, from coordinate 2,859 downwards.
CACTCGCAAATAGGAGCCGGGACGTTCCGCGATTATTCCCGTGCGTTGCAATAGATATCGATCAGTCTCCTCTTATCGCGATGATACGTCTGCTTCTTTGCTCGCTCTGCATTTGGATCATGTCGGCTGCTGCGGCCTTGGCGCGCGATTTTGCCTTCGAAAGCAAACCGACGCGGACTCGTCTGCTCGAGCTTTTTACTTCCGAAGGCTGCAGCAGTTGTCCACCCGCCGAAGCTGCTTTCAGCAGATTGCAGCGGGACCCTGCGCTGTGGCGTGACTTCGTCCCGGTCGCATTCCACGTCGACTATTGGGATAGCCTTGGCTGGCGCGATCCGTTCGCATCAAAGCTTTGGACGCAGCGACAAAGGATCTACGCCGCGGCTTGGAATACGAGCACTGTCTACACGCCGGGGTTCGTGCTCGATGGGCGTGAATGGCGCGAGGCCAGCGTGCCTGCATCGTCGCGTGAAGCCGGTGGCGTGCTGAAGGCGGCGATCACGGACGATCGGAATGTGGTGGTTACCTTCCAGCCTGCGACAGCGCTGCGTCCCGCCTTCGATGTTTACATGGCAACGCTTGGCTTTGGTTTGGAGACAAACGTGCGCGCTGGTGAAAACCGCGGGCGCAAGCTGCTGCATGATTTCGTTGTGCTTTCCCTTTCGACCGCGCAATTGGCAGGGAGCGGCGGCGATGCGCGTTTCACAAGAGCCTGCGCGCGATGCAGTCGCAAGCCTGGCGCAGTGGCGATTTGGGTCACGGAGTCTGGCTCAACCCAACCAATCCAGGCGACAGGCGGCTGGCTCCATTAACTGTCGATCTTCACGCAGTCGCTCACGTCCGGCCCGCCATTTGCGAACCTGACTCGGACTTCGATCCGCGCTCCAGCTGGAAGCTCAGCAGTCGGCAGATCTGCAAACCAGAGATCAAACGCTGTCGCCGCAGCCGGCACGTCGGAGCGCGGGGCGCCGTCTGCGAACCATTGTACTTCCGCAGGCGCTTCGCAGATGATTCGCAGGGTCTTGCCGCGGGGAATGCGATCGGGACGATGCGCGCAGGTCCAGATTTCGAAGTCGCTCTCGCGCCGGCACTCGACCACATAACGCTGATACGCGGGCGCAACCCGATCAAAGGGGACGCCATCGGCCCGGCTCCGAACCAGCGCGAGATATTCGGCATGTGCCCAGCAAAGTGGCATCGCCGAGCCGGTCGGCGCACCCCGTTTATAGCCGCGTGCGGGAAGATCGTCGCGAAACCAGACCTGCTCCGGCAACATCCCACCAGCATTGGAGAAGCGTTCCAGCGCTTCGATGAACGGGAGCGGATCGCGACCAGCCGCAAGCTCGTAGTGTCCGCGTTCACCGGTCAGCAGCGGCCAGCATCCTCCCGTGCCTGTGCCGTCGAAAGCATTGCCGTCCTCCTTTTGTCCATAGCCGTCGTGATTGTAGCGGCGCCAGCAGGGCCCCTGCGGCAGGTCGTATTTGATCACTGCGTCCACCACCGCGACCGAAGCGACAATCAAGGGGTCGAGCGGATCGCGCAGGCCTAGCCTAACGAGTTGTAAGAAATCGCCGCCAACGACATTGCGCGCCGGATGCCTGTCGCCGCCGTTTGAAATTTGCAGGGTGGCCGTATCGGGATCGGCCGTGAGAAGCGGATCGGCCGGATCGGAAGGCGTGATGCGAATGTAATGGCGCGGCTGGTCCGGGACCAGTTCGCCACGCGTGGTCACGGTCCAATCCTCCAGATGCGAGGAGAGCCAGTCGGCATAGATGAGAAGAAAACGCGCGCTCTCTTCCTCTCCACGGTCGCGGGCGAATTCCGAAACACAGACCAGACCGGCCCCGATCGCCGCCATTGTTCCCGGCGAATAACCGGAAGCTTCCTCCCAGCGGTCTTGCCCCGTAACGGGACCGTGCAAAATGAGGAAGCGTGCTGCTCGCGCGACCAGCGTCCACGGGTCGAAAAGGCCAAGCGCATTCATTTCGCGCAAACGCCAGGCGAGGAGAATGGGCGCGGCCACTTCATCCAACTGCAAGCCGGTCCAATAAGCCGTTCCGTTGATCCAGCTGTTTTGCGGCAACTTCCCATCATCCGCTTGCAAGCAGGCCAGCCAGATCAGCGCTCGCCGCGCCGTTTCGTCATGACCACTCGCGAGCAAGCCGAGCGCGCTTTGCACAATGTCGCGCGGCCAGACGAGGTGGTAACCACCGAGTTCATCATCGCCCTTCGTCTCGCCCCAAGGAATGCTCATCGAGGCGACGAGCGCACCCTGGAAGGTCTTGTCCTCATGCGCGAGCAGCACGCAACGGCTGAGCCGGAAGAGACTGCCTTCGTCGCCCGTGTGCGTCCTGAGGCCGAGCCGCGCGTGGGCGCGTCGCCATTGCGCAACGTAATTCTCGCGCTGTTCGGGGAATGGTTCGCCTAACGACTGCAAGAGCTTGGCCGCGGCGCTCTGCTCGCTCCGCCCCAGTCCGACACCCAGCGTAAACTCGAAACCGGCGGAGAGATCGATCTCTGCAGTCAGCGCGACGTTGCCGTCGAGCGCCTGCTCGAACTCCCAATCCATCTTTAGGTTTTGCAGGTCCTGCCAGCCGTCGCTCGCGCCGACGTAACCCACAGAGCGGCGCGTAAAATCCGGCGCCGCGCCCAACGCGAGGTGAGTGTCATCGCGCCAGGCACAGACGAGCTTGCGGCCGGCGACATCGGCGAGAGCGGCGGAGTTGTGCATCCCACCGCGTTTCAGGTGCGGCGCGAGCAAGGCAAACAGACGCAGCTTCCGGCGCAGCGGTTCGTCCGCGATTTCGATCCGCGTGCGCACCAGAAGCACCGAGGAATGGGCATCGGTCGCGATCTCCTTGA
>JACDHZ010000269.1 GCA_013820755.1 Chthoniobacterales bacterium | reverse complement strand
CGTGATGTGGTCACCGCCGACGCCGAGAACGCCGCTCTGTTTCACGGCTCCGTCTATGTAGAGAATGTAATCAGTGGTGCCGCCGCCGATATCGATGACGAGCGCGCCGAGGCTTTTCTGGTGCGGCGTCAATACCACCTGTGCCGAAGCGAGTGCGCTGAAGACGACGTCCTCCACTTCCAGCGGCAGTTCTTTGACGCATCGAATCGTGTTTTGAATGCGTGTACGCACGCCATGAATGATGTGGAAGTCCGCTTCCAGTTTTCCTCCGAGCATGCCGACGGGGTTGAGCACGCCATCCTGTCCGTCGACGTGGTAATGCTGGATGATTGAATGCAGGAACGCGTTCGGCGCGGGAATGCTCACTTCCCGCGCGTTGATCTTCACATCGTCGATATCCTGTTCGTCGATTTCGTCGCGATCCTCTGGTAGCACGACCGATCCACGGTTATTGAAGCTATCTATGTGCGAGCCGGCGATGGTGACGTAAACGCTCTTGATCATCACGTCGCTCTTTGTCTCGGCATCGACGACTGCCTCATGCACGCACTTCATCGCCGTTTCGAAATCCACTATCTCGCCCTTTCTCACGCCGCGTGATGGAGCCTGCCCCACTCCAAGAATTTTTATGGTGCCATCGGGGCGGCCTTCCCCTACGACCACACAAACCTTCGAGGTCCCAATCTCAAGCCCCACCATCAGATCGCTGCTTGCCATGCCTTAGTCTTTCCTCTCCCGTTTCACTGGAATTGCCTTCCGCGCCTTCATATCCGCAGAAGCTGTTTTTGATCTTGTGATTGCCGGCTCCGGTTGCGCCTTGTCCATCGGACTTACCGGCGTCGCCTTCAGGATCTTCGGTTCCATTCCATCCGGATCAATCGTCTCGTTGATGATCTCAGACGCCGGTCTCGCGAAAGTCACTGGGATGTTGCGCTGAACCAGCAGATTGACCGTGTCGAGTTCCCGCTTCGAGTCGTCAGAGTAAACGAGGAACTGCTCGAGGCGCTGCAGCTGCGCGTCGAGATTATCAAAGCCGAACGTCACGCGCGTCCGGTTCTTATCAGTAACGACGAGACAATACCCTTTCGAAACATCGATCTCACGCACCTGAAAGCGAGTCTGCATAAAGCTGCGCGTGCTCAGCCGGAGCAGCTCAAGCGCAGCCTTCGCTTCGAATGAATCGACGACCCTGCCCGCGGTAAGTGATTCAGCCGCGCAGCCGACGATCACCGGCAGCCCGAGATATTCCGGCAACAACTTCTTCTCGCGCATAAGCACGCCGCGCGCATCGACGAGAAACGCCCCGTCGGCTGCGAACGGGTTTGACACATTGTCATCCGAAGTGATCCACGCGACGGGTTTCCGCTCCGCAATCTGAATAAGAATTTCGCCCGGCATGTTGCGGAGAACCTGCACCTCATCGACTTGCGGCAGTTGCTGCAAACGGTCGTGCACGTCCGCGAGATTCACGCTGAAAATATTCACGCCTTCGCGCACATCAGCCGACGCGAGGACTTGCTCCCGCTGAAGCGTTCCGTCCGTCTGGACCTCGATTTTCGCGAGGCGGTAATCCGGGTTGTCAAAAAAAAGCCGCCGCGCTCCGAAGCGAACGCCGAACACCAGACCGACGCACACCGCTGCGGCCAGCAGCACTTTCGACGCGAGCACCATCATGCGCTTGTTGCGGTGTTGGATGGCTTTGTGGGATCGCACCTTCACATCCAGCAGATGTTGCTGACGCCGCTGCCGAGTGTTGGAAACTCGCTGATTACGAGCACGCGGGCGTTCGTTTGCCACCTTACTCATTTCGCGGCGCCTTCCCCCGTTCGAGTGACAGTTCGATAATCCGAGCGCACAGCGTCGGGTAGTTGATCCCTGCGGCAGCTGCCATTTCGGGCAAAAGACTAGTCTCCGTCATTCCGGGAATCGTGTTGATCTCCAGCACCGTCGCGGCTCCTTGTTCCGGGAGCATCACGTCGACGCGAGAATAAACCTGCAGTCCTAACGAGCGATGTGCCCGCAGTGCAAGATCCTGAATCTCCTGCGTCAGTTCCTCGGAAATCGCTGCGGGACAGACATGACGCGCGCCGCTGCTGGCAGCCGAATTCGGATTCAGAAACGGATATTTCTCTGCGAAATCGTAGAACCCGCCCTTTGCGATAATCTCCAGCAGCGGCAGGACCTGATCGCCGAGCACGCCAACCGTCAGCTCGCGCGCCGGAACAAACCTCTCCACGAGGATGCGATTGTCGTACTGCGCGGCATCGGCCAGGGCGGGTGCGAGTTCCTCCTGCTCTTTGACGATGTAAACGCCGACGGTTGAACCTTGTCGCGGCGCTTTGATGACGACTGGCAGAGTCATCTCTGGCTGCCGCTCCGCAGCAACTACTTCCCACTCGGGTGTGTTGACACGATGGGCATCGAACATCTCCTTTGACACAATTTTATCGAACGCGACGCGGCTTCCTTCCACTCCTTCGCCGGTGTACGGGACGCCCCGCTGCTCGAGGATTTCCTGCACCTGACCGTCTTCACCAAACGTGCCGTGCAAAGCGAGGAACGCGAGTTCGGTGCCGGCTGGCAGCTCAAACTCTGGCCCTCGTACGTCCACTTCCGTGACATCGACGCCTAACGAGCGGAGCGCCTTCGCCACACCCGCTCCGGTGGCGAGCGAGACATCCCGTTCCGATCCGGGGCCGCCTTTCAGGACCGCGATTTTTTTCGGGATAGCATTCGTCATGCGGGCTCCCCTACGATTTGCACTTCCGTCTCCAGCTCGATCCCGCGCTGCTCCCGAGCGACCGTTTTGATCTTGTCGATCAACGCCAGCATATCGGCTGCCGTCGCGCCGCCGTCGTTCACCAGGAAATTTCCGTGAACCTCCGAGACACGCGCCTGGCCAACACTGCAGTTCTTCAGCCCGAGCTCGTCAACCAGTTTGCCTGCTGGGCAGGTGTCGGGATTTTTGAATGCACATCCCGCACTTTTGGCGACTGGCTGGGACGTGCGACGTTTTTCCTGTGACTGCGCGAGCTTACGTACGATCTGGTCGGGCGGAGCCGGCTGTCCGCGAAACACAGCCGACACAGCGTAATTTGTCTTTAGAGAAGGAACGTTCCGATATCCAACCTCCAGC
>JACDHZ010000268.1:844-3168 GCA_013820755.1 Chthoniobacterales bacterium | reverse complement strand
ACCATGCGCGCGCCGACTAGAGTCGTCCGCTCACCGGCACGACTGAAACCGCTCGGCCTGCATCCTGTGACCGTGCGTGAGATTGACGGCCCCCGCCTGAAGATCGGCCCGATCGAGGCATTCGACGGCATCCCGGTCGTCGACATCAAGTCAGCTTCGACGCGCGCCGACGGATGATCAGGGACCCGCAGCCTTTTCGCACCGCTCGAGCAGCCGCGGCGCCTCCATCCGCTCTGCCCACGCCCCGAATGCAGACGTTGCACCGCGCCAGCGCAGCGTCTCGACATTCTCGAAGAGTGGCGCATCGGTGCGCAGCGTAGCGAGCTGCTTGAAGAGCAGCGCGAGATCGCGCTGTCCGCCGAGAATGTTCGGCGGGAAGCTTTCGATCGGACCGTAGAGATTCAATAGCTTGGCGGCGGTCTTTGCGCCGAAGCCGGCGATGCCGGGGTAGCCGTCGGCCGCATCACCCACGAGCGCGAGCAGGTCCGGAATGAGCGGCGGATCGACGCCAAACTTTTCACGTATCCCGGCGGCATCGCGGATGATTTTGCGGCGCCCGTCGATCTGCACCACGCGCGTGTCCCGCACGCACTGCGCCAGATCCTTGTCAGGCGTCCAGATGGCGACTTTCTGGACCTGTCTGTCGCCGGACGCGATACGCGCAGCCGAAGCGAGCGCATCATCGGCTTCTAGCTCGATCATCGGCCACACGACAACGCCCATTGCCGCGAGCGCCTCCTCGAGCGGATGGAACTGCGCGCGAAGTGCGCGCTCGATGCCTGTGCCGGTCTTGTAGCCCGCCCAAAGCTGGTTGCGAAACGACTCGATCACGTGGTCGGTAGCGACGCCGAGGTAGGTGTCTCCGCTCTCGATCATCTGGAGCACGGTCTGCAGAACGCCGACCACGGCACCATAAGGGCGATCTGCCCCTTTGTTGAACCGGCGCTCGCCGTAGAAGTGACGGAAGAGCTCGTAGGTCCCATCGATGAGGTGAACGATCAATGTGGCTTAGACTTCGGCGTCGAACGGTAGCCCGATTGGCCGACGAACTCGAGTTGTCGGACGAAGCGGTGAAGATCCGGCTCGATGTCCGCGCTGTGGGGTGTCATTCGTTGTCGTTTCGGAACCGGCAACAAAGACTCAACCAGCTTAAGGCAAACAAATCCATGAGTGAGAACAAACTGAAATCACCACAGCATCAGAGTTCGAAATCAAGATGACACGGAGCTTCGATGCGCCACGTGCACGAGTGTGGGAGGCGCTCACAAAACCCGAACTGCTCCAGCGATGGCTTCTAGGCCCGGACGGCTGGACGATGCCGGTCTGTGAATTCGATCTGCGGCCGGGCGGAAGTTACCGTTACGTGTGGCGGAGCGAGAGCGACGGAAGCGAATTCGGAATGGGTGGTGTGTTCCGCGAGGTGACCCCACCGGAGCAGTTCGTCGCGACCGAGGGATTCGACCATGCGTGGTATCCGGGTGAAGCGCTGGTTACGAATGTGTTCACGGAGGACGAAAGCAAAACTACTCTCACGTGTACGGTGCGCTACGACGGAAAAGAGACGCGCGACAGCGTCCTCGCCTCAGGGATGGCGGAGGGCGTTGCGGTAAGGTTACGACAGGCTAGACGCACTGCTTCGGTCGTAGCGAATACGATAAGCAATGAGCGACATCGCCTCTAGTGCAGCCGAGCGCCAGCTTGTGAGTACGCGCGTGTTTGACGCGTCGCGACAGGAGGTTTTTCGCGCGTTCAGAGAACCGGAGCACCTCGCACGCTGGTGGGGACCGAAGGATTTTCGAAGCACGATCCACAGCTTCGATTTCCGGCCAGGCGGACGCTGGGAACTGACGCTGCATGGACCCGACGGCACCGACTACAAGAACGAGTATGTTGCGGTCGAGATCGCGGAGCCGGAGCGCATCGTGATCAGTCATCCCGACCCGGCGCATGATTTTCAACTTATCGTCACGCTGGCGGAGGCAGGCGCAAACAAGACGCAGCTGACGTGGCGCCAGGTCTTTTCTTCGCGCGAACACTTCGAGCAAGTGAGGTCATTCGTCGCGCAGGCAAACGAACAAGTGCTGGATCGTCTCGAAGCCGAAGTGGCCCGGACCACGTAAGCAGCAGCCGACGGTTGCGAGTGCGCACACATCGCAGCCGTTGCAGAACACGAAGGTGCACTTCGATATGGTGTCCGGCATTCTGGATGCGGCGCGCTCGCTCCTGCCCGTTGTTGCGAGTCTGCTCAACTTCTCCGTTTTCCCTGCGTCAGCTGCGGGCTGGCGGCGAACAGGTCGAAAACCGCCGCATGCTCAAGACGGCTC
>JACDHZ010000268.1:0-834 GCA_013820755.1 Chthoniobacterales bacterium | reverse complement strand
AGCCGATATTGAGACGATTCCATAAATTGATCACGCCCACGGCGAAAGATAACTCCGAGAGTTGCACTTTACTGAAAACTAGCGCTCAGATTTTTTCCCACGCGCGGCCGGCGACCGGGTCGCGGCCTTCGTCGAATTCGATGTGGTCGATGAGGGTCTCGATCGGTTTGCCGGTCAGGCCGCTTTCCTGGATGCGCTGGGGGAGGACGTGGCTGCGTTCGTCGCGCCAGCCGAGCTTGGCGATGAAGCTGTTCCAGACGTGGCATTCTTCATCGCTGCGCGGGGTGCCGTGGGCATGCGCCCAGGTAAGCACCGCTTCATCGGCGTCGCCGGCGAGGACACGGCTCTTAACTTCGGAGTAGGGCACGCCGAGGAAACGGCAGCAGCGTCCATCGAGGGTGAATTGGTGCGGCTCGCCCAAGTTCTCCTGGTAATCCTTCGCGAGCTGACCCGCGGCGTGGAGGCGAATCTTGTCCAGCATCCGCCCAAAATAGATCAGGCGACCCACTTTGGCGTAACAACTGCGCAGCCCGGAGACAGCGTTCGGCATCCGCTAAATTCGCTCAGGACAAAGATTTTGCCGACCGAATTCCTCATTTCGTCTGAAACGATTGTCATCGAAAACTTTAGAAAATCCCTGCTTGACATATATCCGTAACGGATATATTTTGGAAGCGTGGCAAGCAGCAAACCGAACGCGCCTCTAACTCCCGCTGTGCTCCATATTCTCCTCGCGCTTTCCGTAAAAGAGCGCCACGGCTACGCAATCATGAGGCAGGTCCAGGAGGATTCGCAGGGTAAAGTGAAAATGGGGCCCGGAACGCTCTATGGCTC
>JACDHZ010000113.1 GCA_013820755.1 Chthoniobacterales bacterium | reverse complement strand
ACTGCGTGCTCTCCGCCCTGATCTCAACATTGCGGATCTCCGCGGCAACGTGCCGACGCGCCTCCGGAAGCTCGGTGCGAGCAATTGGGATGGGATCATCCTCGCCTGTGCGGGGCTCGAACGCCTCGGTTTTAATGTAGGAATCGGCGGATTTCCGTTCGAAGGGCACAGTTACGGATGCGAACTGCTGTCCTCTCACGATTTCTTGAGCGCCGGAGGCCAGGGGATAATCGCGATGCAGGTGCGAAGCGGCGACCGCGCGACCACGCAGTTCCTTGAAGCTGTTAGCGATCCGCAGACGTTGTTGTGTCTGCGCGCGGAACGCGAGTTCCTGCGCCTGCTGAATGGCGACTGCGATTCGCCGGTCGGCGTGCTTGCTGCGATCGGTGACGGCTCTATGAGAATGAGCGCGCAAGTGTTTAAACCTCCAGCCCTCGCGCCACTCGCCGGCGGCGTGGAGGTATCGGCGGCCAACGCAAACATCGAAGGGCTCGCGGTTAAATTGATGGAGCAGATCGATCGTGGATAAAAAGAAAATAGGAAAATGCGTTCTCGCGGGTGCCGGTCCCGGTGACCTCGGGCTGGTAACGTTGCGCGCAAAGGAGTGCATCGAGCAGGCAGAAGTGCTGGTGTACGACTACCTTTGCAATCCAGAGATGCTGGAGTGGGCGGCCGAAAGCGCCGAGAGGATCTACGTAGGGAAAAAGGCGGGCGATCACACGCGGTCGCAGGATGAGATCAACCGCCTCCTTGTTGTTAAAACGCGAGAGTGCAAACGTGTCGTTCGCCTGAAGGGCGGCGATCCGTTCGTGTTCGGGCGTGGCGGGGAAGAGGCGCAGGCGCTCGCGGCCGCTGGTGTTCCTTATGAGATCGTGCCTGGCGTGACTTCTGCCATTGCCGGTCCGGCATACGCAGGAATCCCTATCACGCACCGGGGGAGCACCTCGCACGTCACGTTCTTCACTGGTCACGAAGACCCGTCGAAACGGGAGAGCTCGATTGACTTCGCTGCGCTCCAACGCCTCGGAGGCACTCAGGTGATGCTCATGGGGGTGGAACGCCTCGATGCAATAGCCAGGGAGATGCTGGCCAACGGCGTCCGCGCAGATCTACCGGTAGCCCTGATCCGATGGGCTACGACCCCGCGGCAGGAAACCTTGATGGGCACACTGGACTCGATCGCCGAGACAGTAGCAGAAACCGGATTCTCAGCGCCCGCGATCGCGGTTTTTGGCGAGGTGGTCAGATTGCGGAATGAGCTGAATTGGTTTGAGAACCGGCCCCTCAGTGGAAAGCGAATTGTCGTTACACGGACGAGGAGGCAGGCCGGAGCCCTTACAGGACAACTCCGGAGTTTCGGAGCGGACGTGCTGGAGTTGCCTGCGATTCGCATTGAGCAGCCGACCGATCTCCGGGCGTTCGCCGAGCTTGTGCAGGATGCACACGCGTACGACTGGATCATCTTCACAAGCCCGAACGGCGTGAACGCGTTCTTTGACCTATTCTATAAGCTCTATCACGATGCACGCGAGATCGGCGGCGCGAAAATCGCGGCGATCGGTCCGGCGACTGCGCAGCGCGTGAAAGATTTCCACCTCCACGTGGACCTGCAGCCTGAGGAATTCGTCGCGGAGGCGCTCGTGCGGGAGTTCAAGAAACAGGGTGGTGTCGAAAATCTACGGATTCTCCTCGCACGTGCGGAGAAGGCGCGAGATGTGCTCCCGAAGGAACTCTCTGCCATGGGAGGAATCGTCGACGAAGCCTTAGCCTACCGCACGTTACCCGAGATCGGTGATCCGAACGGCGCGCGCCAGAGGCTCGTAGAAGAAGGTGCGGATCTGATCACCTTTACCAGCTCTTCGACAGTTGAGAATTTTATGGCAATGGACCTGCCGTGGCCAGCTGGAATGAAAGTGGCGAGCATCGGCCCCGTGACATCAAAAACTGCGCGCGAGGTGGGATTGAACGTTGACGTTGAAGCGCGCCGTCACGATGTCCCCGGGCTGGTTGAAGCTATCGGCAAATTTTACCGGGTACGCTCCTGATGGCGACGAAGTCGAACATCGAACTGCCAGCGGAGTTCGCTTCGGCGATGCAGCAGCTGGTAGCCGAGGCCGAGAAAACCCTTCCGCCAGAGGGTGATGAACCCGTTAACGGTCTTACCGCGCGTGCCGTTGAACAACTGCCAGGGGTAGAGGAGCGCCTGTCGCGCATCGAGCAGATGCTCGCCGCGCTGGGTGCGCAGCTCACTACTCCCCCTTCCGCGGAACGCTCGGATGTGACATCGCAGCTGCGCAAGATCGAGGGCCATCTCACCGCGTTGCGGAATACCGAAAGCGTCAATCACCGGCTCTTCAACACGCTCCACCAGGAACTGAAGACCTATCGCGATAATCTTCTGCGCGATTCTTTGCAGAAGCCGTTCATTCGCGATCTGATCGTGCTGTTTGACCACCTGAGCAGCCTCTCTGCGCAAATGCAGACCGCAGCCTCTTCGGGTGAAATGCGCGCGGCGGCGCTCAGTCAATGGTGTGACAATCTCGACAACGGACTCCACTCGCTAGTCGAGATTATGCACCGCATGGAAGTCAGTGAGATCGAGCCCAAGGAGACTGTCGATCTCACCTTGCATAAAGTGGTAAGCTACGAGCCAGCGGATTCCTCTGAAGACGACGGACGGATTGTCATGCGTCTCCGGCGTGGTTTCACCTGGTGCGATCAGGTCTTGCGACCTGAAGAAGTGGTCGCGAAGCGCTTCGCATAATCAGGAGCGGCTGTGCCGTCTTGCGGCGAAGTCCGCAGCAATTCCGTGGTTTCGGCATGGAAATTGCAACTTGGATGGGGGGAGCCGCGCGTTGCGGATCCACCCGCACCCCGCTCCATGTCTCAACGAAAAGCTATCGGAATCGACCTGGGAACGACCTTCTCGGCCGTTGCGCATATTGACGCATATGGGAAGCCGCAGATTATTCCGAATTCTGAGAGTGAACGCATCACTCCCTCTGTAATTCTGTTCGAGGCTGGCAATGTGGTTGTCGGCACGGTGGCAAAGAATAACTGCGTCGCCGAACCCGAGCGCATCGTCGACTTTGTGAAGCGCGAAATCGGAAAACCGAAGGAGCAATTCGACCGGCAGTTCGGCGACAAAGTATATTCCGCCGAAGAACTCTCCGCACTCATACTCACGAAGCTGAAAGTTGACGCTGAAAAGTATCTGCAGGAGCCAGTCACCGATGCGGTGATCACCGTGCCCGCGTACTTCAACGATGCGGAGCGCACCGCGACGATCACGGCCGGCCAGCTAGCAGGACTCAATGTTCTGCAAATTATCAATGAGCCGACCGCCGCAGCGGTCGCGTATGGCGTGGACAAGCTCGATCAAGATCAAACCGTGTTCGTTTTCGATCTCGGCGGCGGCACATTCGATGTCACAATCATGCGGATCGACGGGCAAAAAATCGAGATGCTCGCGACCAACGGCGATCACCGGCTAGGCGGCAAAGACTGGGACGACGTGATCGTTAACATGGTCGCGGAGCAGTTCGATCGCGAACACGGTGAAAATCCCCTACTTGACCTCCAGAGCTATCAAGACCTCCAGAGTCGCGCGCTTGCAGCGAAAATTCAGCTTTCGAGCCGGCAGCGCACGGCAATTGTGCACAGCTACAACGGCAAGAGCGTGAAGGTGGAGCTGACGCGCGAAGAATTTGAGAGGCAGACGCGGCACCTGGTCGAGAAGTGCAAAGCGATCTGCGAACTCGTGATGCAGGAAGCCCAGCTCGATTGGACTGCGCTGGGCAAGGTGCTGCTCGTGGGCGGCATGACGCGGATGCCAATGGTCCGCAACATAATCTCGGAATTGTCGCCAACGCCACTGGGAGAGGACGTAAATCCGGACGAAGCGGTTGCGATCGGAGCGGCGATTCAGGCGATTCTCGTGCTGCTGGAGGAGGAGGAGGTTTCAGGCGAGCGCGTCCTGCCCGAAGGCACGCGTCAGCAGTTTTCTTCGTACGACGGTGGCTTGATGCAGGTGACGAACATCACCTCACACACGCTCGGCGTGGTGCTGTGGAATGAGAACGAGTTGCAAGAATACGTTTACCCGATGATCGGCAAAATGAGCCCGATTCCAGCCGTGGCAAAGAATCACTTTGGCACCGCTTCGGCGAACATGCCGCGAGCAGTCGTAAGGATTGTCGAAGGGGAGAGCACGATGCCCGCTGAGTGCACGCCACTGGGAATTTGCGACATCAAGCTACCGCCTTTTCTCCCGAAGGGCTCGCCCGTCGAGCTCGTCTACGAGTATAACGCGAACCAGGTACTCGAGGTCGCGGTGCAGGCATGCGGCAACCAAACGCGCATCTCCATCGAGAGAAACACCGGCCTCGCACCGAGTGAAATCGAAGCGGCGAAGGCGGGTCTCGCAGAGCTGAACGTCACGTAACCGATGCTCGACGTGAGCATCAACTTTTCCCTTCCGCTTCCAGACGACCCCAACAAATGGGACGGCTGGAGCAAGTACAAGTCGCCCAATCTCTACGAGCGGCTTTGTCTTGACCCGCACGAGAATCCGAGTGACGCAGTCATAGAGGAGCATTGCCGCGAACTCATGCGCTGGTGGCAGAAGAAGCTGCCGCTGAAGAATCAGCCGAGCAATCCGATGTCGCAGCTTCTGCGGCCGGGTCTTGACGAATCTTCCAGATATTTGACGCAGGCACGCGTCGAATTGCTCGATCCGGAGCGGCGCCGCCGGATGGACGAGGAACTCGCCCTGCAGAAGCAAGAACTCGCCATCGCAGAGCTCCACAAATTCCTCACATTCGCTATCGCCGACGGCGTGCTCACCGCGGATGCGGAGAAGAATCTGCTGCGCTTTGGGCGCGAACACCGACTCAGCGACGAGCAGATGAGCGCTTATATCACTGCAGAGCTGCACGACAGCGGAGCGCGACGCGCCGCACCCACGCGAGCAGTAGAACGGTTCGAACAGCCGCTCCGAGCGCAGCCGGTCCGTACAGCTCCGCGTGATCCTAAGGACGAATTTCTCCGGATGCTGCGGCTGACTCGCCTGGACAGCGATGGAATGAGTGACGACGCGCGCGACGCCCTTCTGCACATGGCGGAAAATCTTGGGGTCAATCGCACTGACGCCGAGGATCTCGTGAATTCCTATCTAGAAGACGCGGACAAGACAGCGAACAGCGCGGTTGCACCGGGCGCGGTGAGTGCTCATCCGGCGCGAGGCGAAACCCCGAAACCAGTTCACGCGTCGCAGCAGCAGCAATCCGTCGTCGCTGTCCCGGCCACGGAGCGCGCGAATTTTGTGAATGTGCTCGGAGCGAAGATGCTCCTCGTTCCGTCTGGCGAGTTCGTGATGGGCAGCACCGCGCCAGATGCGGGTCCAGCCGAAAAGCCTCTCACACGTGTGACGTTGAGCCGCTTTTACATGTCGAAGTTTCCGGTCACGAACGCCGAATACGAGCAGTTCGATCCGACTCACGCGCGAAAGCGCGCGCCCGCAGCGGGAGACAAGCACCCCGTCGTCTACGTGAGCAGCCTCGATGCAATCAAATTCTGCCAATGGCTATCGGGCCGCGAACGGAAAAAGTACCGCCTACCGACAGAGGCGGAATGGGAATACGCAGCCCGTGGAACCGATGGGCGGAAGTACCCTTGGGGCAATTACGATCGCCGCGGCGATGTCGCCAATTTCGCCGACAAAAATACCGTTTTTGCCTGGAGCGACCATGAAATCAGCGACGGCTATGCGGAAAGCTCGCCGGTAGGTGCGTTCCCGATGGGAGCAAGTCCGTTCCGAATGGAAGACATGGCGGGCAACGTTTGGGAGTGGTGCCTCGACTTTTTCGAGACCTATCGCGGTGCGCCGAAGGTCAATCCGCGAGGGGCTACTGCCGGCGCGAAGCGCGTTTATCGCGGCGGCAGTTGGAAGTCGCGTTTTAACAGTCTCCGAACGAGCGCCCGCGGTTCAAACGTGCCGAGCTACTCGTGTAACGATCTCGGATTTCGCATCGTCTGCGAGTGCGAGTGATGCTGTGATTCCGTGACAATCGAGATGCTGCAATAACTCGCGCCCTGTACACGAAAATGGCGCCCTCCGAGCGCCCTAGACAGATTGCCTGACCGCCGTGCGGTGCCTCAACTCTACGAAGGATTGAAGCGAAACTTCGTGCGTCCGCGCTTCGCGTTCGCCTTCGCTTTACGGCGAGACTTTTGCGTAGGCGTTTCAAAGGCACGAAGTCGGCGTACTTCCTCGAGGATACCTTCGGCGTCGAGCTTGTTCTTTAGCCGCTTCAACGCACGGTCGACCGGCTCACCTTTGCGAACAATCACTTCTGGCATGGTATTTCCTCGGACTTTCTAAGATAACGGTTCCTACCGGTGCAGCCGAGCCTAAGCGGCAGCCTCTGGGAGGTCAACCTTTGTGAATAACTTTCCTAGCGGGCTGCCGTAGCCGTCGAAGGATTCGATTTCTCCCTTACTTCCCGACGTAATGCGCTCGCGCTGCCGCTGCGCAGCTTCGTCCACCAAAGCACAATCGGAGAGGCAATGAAGATGGACGAATAGGTGCCGACGACCACGCCGATAATAATCGCAAGCGCAAAGTCTCGCAGCACGGAACCACCGAAGAAAAACAGGCAGAGGATTGGAATGAGGGTAACGCCGCTCGTAAGCAGCGTACGGCTCAACGTCTGGTTGATGCTCTCGTTCATGATCTGCTCAGCGGATCCTTTGCGCCCGCTGGCGAAACCTTCGCGAATTCGGTCGTACACAACGATGGTGTCGTTGATGGAGTAACCGGCGATCGTCAGCACGGCACCGACCATTGTCAGCGTTAACTCGCGGCCTAGCAGCGAGAAGACACCGACTGTGATCAGGACATCGTGCAACAGAGCGACAATCGCTCCAACGGCGAACGAAAGTTCGAAACGCAGCGTCACGTAAATAAGGATGCCCAAAATCCCGATTCCGAGCGCCCAGAGGGAAGTTTTTGCCAGCTCACCACCCACAAGTGCGCCGACGCGTTCCGAGCGTTCGACGGTGAAACCGGCGTTCGGAAGCGCCTGTGTTACCTGCTGCTGAATCGATTCACTCGTGTTGATCGGGCTGCGGACGGTGATGTAGTTGCGTCCGCCTTGCTCCGATTGCTGGATCGGCGCGTCATCGAGATGCAATGGTTTGATCGCCTCACGCACATCGTGAACGGAGACTGCCTGCGTACTGCTCAGCGTGAGCAAGTCGCCGCCTTTGAAGTCGACGCCGAAATTGCGATCACCACGGATCACAAATGCCGTCGCGCCGGCGAGGATAAGCGCCACGGAGAGTGCAACGGCGATCGGTCCTTTTCCGAGGAAGTTCACGTGCTGCGATGAGATCAGGTGCAGCATCGTCACTTTCTTGACGCGACCAGTGTCAATGAACCAGCTGAGCAAACTGCGGCCGACGATTAACGCAGTGAAAAGCGACGCGAGAATGCCCAGCGTGAGTGAAATCGCGAAACCTTTGATCGGTCCGCTCGCCATCCAGAAGAGAATCGCGGCTGTGATCAGCGTGGTGACGTTCGCGTCGAAGATCGAGCTGAAGGCTTTGTCATACGCGGCTTGCAGCGCGACTTTAAGCGATTTACCGAGCGCGAGCTCTTCGCGCAGCCGCTCGTAAATCAGCACGCTCGCATCGACGGCGATACCGACGGTCAGGATGATACCGGCGATGCCGGGCAGCGTCAGCACAAAGTGGAACATCGTGAGCGCACCCATGAGGAGGACGATGTTCACCAGCAACGCCAGATTAGCGATCAGTCCGACGAAACGGTAGTAAATGACTACGCATAAGAGCGTGATCGCGAGTCCGATCAAACCGGCGATAACGCTAGCGCGAATGGAATCCATACCGAGGGTAGGCGAGACGCTGCGTTCCTCCTCAATGCTAACCGGCGTTTGCAGAGGATTCTCCAGCACGCTCGCGAGATTGCGCGCCTCCTGTTCACCCATCCGTCCGCCGCTGATCTGCGCACGACCACCGAAATACTTCGCGTTGATGGACGGCGCGGATTGCACTGCGGCATCGAGGAGAATTGCAAAACGCTCCTGAAAATGTTCCGCGGCGAGCTGATCGAACTTCTTCGCGCCATCGGGATTCATCTCGAGACTCACCTGCCAATCGTTCTGAAACGCCGCGAAGGCGTGGGTGATCTGATCACCGGTCAAATCGGGGCGTTTGTGCACGAGCAATTTCTCCTCGCCGCCCTGCTCTCCCTGCCCGGGGAATTTATAGACCACGAGACGGTAGTCCGGCGGGATAATCCCTTCGCCTGCCTCGATCTTGCGGATGAGATCGGCGTTCTGCGGATGAACCAGCGCAAACTCGAGCTTTGCGACACGGGAAAGCTGCTCGCGAGCTTCCTGGATTTTCGCCGTATCAAGACCTGGGATCTGGACCAGGATGCGGTCGTTGCCGACGGGACTGATCACCGGCTCACCACCACCGAAATAGTCAACGCGCTTGCGGATTACCTCGACAGCCTGGTCCAGCGTGGCCCTGGTGATCTCCTTGTCTCCCGGCACCAGGCGGATCAGGAACGAAGTGCCGCCCTGGATATCGAGACCGAGCGCGATCTTCTTCTTCGGCGGGTAGATGGTAGCAACGCTGAACGCCACCAGCATCAGCATCAGCACGGTGGCGAGCATTCGTTTCTTCGAACCATGCTCAGTAGCGAAATACCAGCCGAACAGGATCAGTAAAACAAGGCCGGCAACGAACGTAAGGGCGGGAGTCATGGGGATCTATTCAGTTTTCGCCACGCTCGTGATGGCGGACTTTTCCATCTCGATCTTCACATTGTCCGCGATCTTTACGATCACCGTGCGGTCTTTCACGTTCGCGATGAGACCATGAATTCCGGACGCGGTGACTACGCGGTCGCCCGTTTTCAGCGCGGAAACGAGTGCGGCCTGCTCCTTCTGCCGGCGCATTTGCGGCCGGAAAAGCAGAAAGTACATGATCACGAAA
>JACDHZ010000021.1 GCA_013820755.1 Chthoniobacterales bacterium | reverse complement strand
GGCTCTGCCCGACGGGCTGCCGGCCAAGGATTACTCGCCGGTGCTTTCTTGAGGTTCCGTGCTCGGAGGTGCTGGCGTAGCCACAGTTGCGGGGGTGATCGTTACTGTCTCAACGCTGCCGCGCCTCGCTCTCTGGACGTTGCTGTACACTGAAACGCCGGCCATCGCGACCAGGATGACCGTGATCGCAACCCGACCGCCGCGGGGCAGACGCGGCGCGGGCGCTGGTTGGTTGCCAGGCTGGGACGGATTCACGCGCAAATATCGAGCGCGATCTGGACGCGTGCAACGGCTCAGGATTAATCGAGCTGCAAGGAAGCGATGGACTCCATGACGCGCTCGCTCAGCCGCTGGTAAAGCTGCTTATCACGCGCCTGCAAATCAGCCTCTGTAAAGCGCAACGGCTCGCCGACTACGATCGTAATCCGCGCGAACCGCAACCTGCCGCCGCCTCGCGGCAGGGCAGCACGCGCCCCGAAAATTCGCATGGGCACTACAGGTGCCAGCGTCTTCGCGATCACAAAGCCGAGTCCAGGCAGCGCAGGTTGAAGAGAACCATCAAGAGTTCGCGCCCCTTCCGGAAAAACTACAGTACCGTGGCCGGATTTCAGAATTCGCAGCAATGCTTTGAGCGCGCTCCGATCGTTTCCTTCCTGATCGACGGGTACGACGTTCAACTTCGGCAGCAACAAGCCGAGCAGCGGCACGTCCAGCAGAGTCTTGCGTGCGAGAAAGAAAACTTCGCGACCCGTCGCAATGCCTGCGAGCGGTGGGTCCAAATAGCTCTCGTGATTCATCGCGAAAATCACGGCACCTTCGCGAATCATGCGCTCGCGATGCACAACCCGGAATCGGAACACAAACCAGCTCAGCACCCACGCGAGGTAGTAGCCGGTCCAATACCAAAGATTCATCGCTCGCACTTATTCAATCGCCGAATGATCACGCGTTCGGTGTTGGAACCCCTTCTCTTTCAGCCGCTCGATGATCTCCGCGACTACGCCATCGATCGACAAGTGCGAACTGTCGATCACGCGTGCATCGGCTGCGATCGTCAGCGGTGATGCTCTACGCGACGAATCCGCGCGGTCTCGCGCGGCGATGCGGTCGGTTTGACCTTGGGCCGCACGCCGCTGCGATCGTATTTGAGGAGAAGCATCGATATAGAACTTGAACGGCGTCTCCGGGAAAACCACTGAACCGATGTCGCGGCCCTCCATTACGACATCGCCGTCGCGCACGTATCCCCGCATCTTTTCCACGAGGATCTCCCGCACGCGTGGAACACTGCTGACGAGCGACACGCCGTTGTTCACACTCTCGTGGCGCAAATGCGCTGCGGAATCTATGCCGTCGATGCGAATGCGTGATTCAAAATTGCGCAGGTCGCATTCTATGTGCGCTGACTCGACTAGGCCCGCAATCTTCATCGCATCATTGAGATCAACACCGCGATTCAACACAAACCATGTGGCCGCTCGATACATCGCGCCGGAGTTCACGTATGCGAAGCCCAGCTTGCGCGCGAGCTCACGTGCGACACTGCTTTTCCCGGACGCAGCGGGACCGTCTATCGCGATAATCTGTCGCGCGCGTGCGTTAGAGCTCATCGCCAACAGCTCCCGCAGCGAATCTGACCACTCGGCGCGAGAGCATTCTATTCTTCGTCGTCCACTCTACTCGGCGCTAAAGAGCTTATCACCGGCGTGGTCGTGCGCGTTCCTTTTGGACTGATGATCTCGTCGAGTGCTTTGCCAAACTCCGGATACGACTCGTGCACGCACTGCGTATCCTGCACGATGGTTTCACCGTCTGCGAATAATCCGGCGATCGCGAAAGCCATGGCGATTCGGTGGTCACCAAAACTCGGCACCTTCGCCCCCCGCAACGCTCCGCGGCCATGGATTTCGAGTCCGTCATTCAGCTCGAGGACCTGTGCGCCCATTGCCCGCAGATTGTGCGCTATCGCGGCGATGCGGTCCGTCTCTTTCACGCGCAATTCTCCGGCGTTGCGAATGGTGGTCGTGCCGCTCGCGAGCGCTCCGGCTACGGCAAGAATCGGCAGCTCATCGATCAACTGCGGGACTTCCTTGCCTTGGATAATCGTGCCTTTCAGCGGTGCGCCGGTGATCTCGACCGTGCCGCGGGGTTCGATTTGCTCCACCTCCTCGATAGCCTCGCGTACCTGCGCACCCATTCGAATCAAGACTCCGAGCAAAGTTGTGCGGGTATCGTTTAAGCCGACGTCGCGCACCAGGAGATGTCCGCCAGGTTGCGCGGCAGCGGCTATCAACCAAAATGCCGCGGAGGAAATGTCGCCAGGAATTGTGAAGTCGCGTGACTCGGGTACCTGATCCCCGAAAACGCTGACGCCGCTGTCTTCGTTCTTCACCGTCCGGACCAGAAAATAATTAAGCATCAGCTCAGTGTGATTGCGGCTGAGCGACGGCTCTTGGAAAGTTGTTTTTCCTTTGGCGAAAAGTCCCGCGAGCAGCACCGCGCTTTTTACCTGCGCGCTGGCAATGGGCGAATGGTAGTTGATGGCGTGCAGCTTCGAACCGGTTATGTGCAGAGGCGCGGTTTCGTTCGGGCCTTCGGCAGTGATCGTCGCGCCCATCTGTCGGAGTGGAGTGATCACCCGTTCCATTGGGCGCCGGGAAAGAGTCGCAGAACCGACGAGGCGACTATCGAATGGCTGACCGGCGAGCAATCCAGTCAGCAGTCGCATAGTGGTAGCAGAATTCCCACAGTCGATTGCCGCGGGTGGCGCAGTGAGTAACCGGCGCTTGCCGTGAACGACGAGCATTTCGGGCTCGGGTTGCACTATCTTGATGCCCATACTGCGCAGCGCATTGACTGTCCCTAGGCAATCTTCGCTTCGTAAAAAGCCACGCAGCACGCAAACGCCATTGGAGAGCGCCGCCAAAATCACGGCGCGATGGGAGATGCTCTTGTCTCCCGGGACGGTCATCTCCGTCTCGATTCGGGGCGCTCTTTTTACTCGAAAGTCCATGGTTGATCAGTCAGCTGAGCCGAGCTGCACACGTCGTAAGCAGAGCCGCGGGGAGCGGTGACCAGCATCCGGTAATTGCGCCTGATGTCGAGCACGCTCGCAACGGCGTCGGAACTCGTGGGCAAAACCCAGAGCGCGGTCGGTTTGACCGGAAAAAGAGTTCGAGCCGTTCGCCTACGGAACGAGAAAGATCTTCTGCGTGTATGGATCCTTCACTTCCGTACCGGGTGCGTAGCCGCGAACGTCGGTCATCTTATCCGGCGAGTAAGGACTGCGAACAAAACCCGGCTTTCCCGGAACGGGAACGCCATACGGGTAGTCACCCTTCGCCGTGGTGGCCGGTGCTGTTGGCGCTGGGGGCACGGCATCCTGTGGAGCGGTATCGGCTGTCGTTGTTGTCGTCGTGCCGAGAGCCGGGGGCGGCGGCTGCATTGTGGGATCCTGCGGGAACGGCTGCGGCTGCGGCGGATACTGGGTTTGCGCACTAGGATACCTCGCTACAGGCCGGCGCTGCGGTGGCGGTTCATCGATCTCGCACGAGGCAAAGGCGAAGACAGCAAGGAAAGCGACCGACAGCAAGAATTTCATATGGGTTATGCGACTGTTCGCCCGTTGTAATTCAATGTCGCAAACCTGACAATCGTTTAATAACAGCGACGCCGGTTCTCCCATCGCAGACGCCCGCGCAACAGTAGGTGAATTCGGTCAATCGAACAGCGATGCCCGGCCGTCGTAGAAAAATTTACAGTTCGCAATCGCTCAATTTCCGTATCACCAAGAGGAAGATGACGAGCAGTGAAGGCGGAAAGATCCTGGTGGTCGACGACGATTCTATGAGCCGACGGCTGCTGATTCGCACCCTGAGTTCGGCCGGTTTCGCCTGCCGCGAATCGCCTGACGGGACCGATGCGCTCGAAAGCGTGCACAGCGATCCCCCTTCCCTGCTGCTGCTCGATTTCGACATGCCCGGGCTGAACGGCGCCGAGGTCCTGAAGCGTCTCCGGGCGGACAAAGATCCCGTCATTGCGCAGTTACCGGCGATCATGCTGACGGGGCACGGCGGCGAGGAAAGCGAAGTACGCGGGCTCGAGGCGGGCGCGAACGACTTCGTAACCAAGCCGATTAACCAGGCGGTGCTACGCGCCCGCATTGAAACGCAGTTGCGCCTGCAAGCGATGCGCGTGCAGTTGCAACTGCAGAACGACGAACTTGAAGCGTGGCGAGTGAATCTCGAGCGCGACCTGGCGGCCGCGCGCCTTACGCAGCAATCACTAATCCCCCAGAAAGCGCCGTTACTCGAAGGCTGGGATGTAGCGGCCTGCTATCGACCGGTGATTCAGGTCGGCGGCGATATCTACGGCTGGTTAAAAATGGCGGACGGGAGAACACTTTTCTGGATTGCCGATGCTACGGGCCACGGTGCGTCCGCGGCATTGATGACGACGTTGGCTAAATTGCTGTTTCACCATGGCAGCGTTGAGCACAACGAACCCGCCGAGATCATGCGCGCTGTGAATAGCGATTTTCGCAGCATTTTCGGCGCACGTTCTTTCATGACTGCGATGTGCGTGGCGCTTGACCCGGTCAGCGGTCGCGCGTCGGTCGTCGGCGCGGGGCATCCCCCGTTGCTCGTCGTGCGCACGGGCGCCGACACTGAGGCGATTCGTTCGTCGGCGCCGCCGCTTGGTTTGCTCGAGCGTTCCGACTTCTCAGAGACAAACATCGATCTTGCGCGGGGCGATGCGTTCTTCCTCTATACCGACGGCTTGTACGGCGCGGACAACGGGAACACACCACGTTTAACCTCCGCAGGGTTGGCTGAAGTCGTGCGGTCGACCGCGGCTACGGCGCAGGAACTAATCACTCGTGTGATCGAGCAAGCGACCAGCGGCGATGGCGCTAAAGCGCTGGCAGACGACGTCGCGGCGGTCGCCGTGAAGCGGATCAACCCTGAGGAGAAAATCCCCACGGTGTAAAATTAGTATTGCCCTGCTCTAAGCGAGGCATTAATCAGCCTCTATGCCGAAAACCACCGCCAAAACCCCTTCGAAGCGTAAACCGAACGCCGCCTTCATGAAACCAGTTCAACCCGACGACAAACTTTCCGCGATCGTCGGGTCAAAACCCCTCCCCCGTTCCGAGCTAACAAAGAAGCTTTGGGACTACATCAAAAAGAACGGATTGCAGGACAAGAAGAAGAGAACCCTGATCAACGCCGACGATTCGCTGAAGGCCGTCTTCAATGGCAAGAGCCAGGTCAGCATGTTCGAGATGACCAAGCTCGTCTCCGGTCATATTCAAGCTTCGTAACATCTTTTCGATCGACTTAGCCCGGCGCGGCGTCGCCGGGCTAACTCTGTACGGCCGCAATCCCACTGCCGTGTTGCCGCTGCGCCGCGCACGTCTGCTTGCGAATGCGTTAAATTGCAGGAAGCTGGACGCGTGAAAGTCTCGTACGGTCTCGCCATTGCTGGTGCTCTTTTTGTTACGGCCGCTTCCGGTTTTAGCGAAGGCAAACCGGGTTGGCTCACGAATTACAAGCAGGCGCAGGACGAGGCGAAGACAAACAAGAAGCTGCTTCTCCTGGACTTCACCGGTTCGGACTGGTGCGGCTGGTGCATGAAACTCGAGAAGGAAGTTTTCTCACAGCCTGAGTTCAAGGAATACGCGGCTAAAAATCTTGTTTTGCTGGAACTGGACTTCCCGCGCGGCAAGCGCTTAAGCGCGACCGAGCAGAGCCAGAACGAAGCGCTCGCACAACAGCACGGCGTTCAAGGTTTCCCGACAATTGTCGTTCTCAACAGCGAAGGCAAGAAGGTCGGGGAACTCGGCTACACACCTGGTGGACCTTCCGCGTTCATCGCGCAGCTCGAGAAGCTGCGTAAAAGCTAGCGAATTTTGTTGCCCTAGCTAGTTGGTCTTGCCCGCTTCGGAGGCCCGCTGCAGCGCTTCGGCGAGTTCACCGCGAGTGAACGGCTTGGGGAGTGCACCGCGGAATCCGTAAGCGAGAAATTCTGACAGCGCAGCTTCATCTGAATAGCCGCTGCAGATGATCGCATTCACCTGCGGATCCATCCCCCGCAATCGCTCGATCGTGGCGAGGCCCCCCATTCCGCCGCGGACTGTTGCGTCAAGGATGACCGCCTGAAAGTGCTCGCCCTGCCGTAGTGCGCGCTCGTATGTCTTCACCGCCTCAAGACCATCCGGGACTGCAGTCACTTCGTAGCCGAGAGAGCCGAGCAGCTGCGATGTTAACTCGCGAATCGCCGCTTCGTCGTCCATCACCAGCACGCGCTGGTGATTGAACTGATACGGCCGCTTCGGGTTTTTCACGGTCTGGGGTACTGCGTTCCGGTCCGTCGCACGAAGGTAAAACGCGAAAATCGCCCCTTCCGGCGAAGAAGTTTCGAGGTGCAATAGACCGCCGTGCTTTTTGATGATCGAATAGCTGATCGCGAGGCCCAAGCCGCTGGCCGCCGGTTTTGTCGTAAAATAGGGATCAAAAATCTTTGTCGCGAGATCTTCGGGAATGCCTTCGCCGCGATCGGCGATTGCGACCTTGATGTAGCGGCCCGCGGGAAGAAGTGCGCCGGGTTTGTCGTCCAGCTCAACATTGCTCGCAGAGATGTGGACCGTGCCGCCATGTGGCATCGCTTCGCGCGCGTTCAACATCAACGCGTTGATGACCTGCTCAATTTGCACGGCGTCGATGTCGGATTTCCACAGGTTCGGCGCGATCTCTACATCTGCGCGAAGATTCGAGCCATACAGCGTAAACTCCGCTGCCTGCTCGAGTAACTGCGATACCGAAGAAACCTTCTTCAGCGGCGCTCCTCCCTTCGAGAAGGTCAATAGCTGGCTCGACAAGTGAGCTGCGTGTTGCGCCGCCTGTCCTGCTTTCGACAGGAACGAAAGAAGATTTCCGGATTTCGAAGGGGCTTCGATTTGGGCAAGCCCAATGTTCCCAGAGATGACCGTTAGAATGTTGTTTAAGTCATGGGCGATCCCGCCGGCCAGCGTGCCAAGAGACTCGAGCTTGCTCGTGGTGAGCCGTTCACCATCGATTCGTTTTCGCTCGGTTACATCGCGGAAGAAAACCGAAACCCCGTCGCCGCTGGGGTAGGCATGAACCTCGAACCACTTCTTGCCCTCGGCCTCGCGCGCCTCGAATTCCACTGGAATCTGCTCGGCCATGACCTTCCGGTAGTTCGTCGCAAACAACGAGCCGGTGAGGTGAGGAAGCTTCTCCCACATCACAGCGCCGATGAGTTCCTCCCGTCGCCGGTCCAGCATCAGCTCGGCTTCCGAGTTCAAGTACGTGAACCGCCAGTCACGATCAACCGCAAAAAACCCGTCAGTCGTGTTTTCGAGGATATTCGTGACGGTGCGCGCGGACTCCTGCAGCTCGGCACGCACTTCAATCCGCTCCGACAGATCGCGGATCTGGCGTTCGGCGACCGAAAGCCGGACTTTAAGCACTCCAACATCTAGCGGTTTTGTGAGGTAATCGTTTGCACCAGCTTCTAGCGCTTGCTGGAGGTCCTCCGTGTCCGCACGCGCCGTGACCAACAGGATGAAAATCTCGTCGCCACCGGGGCCCGCACGGAGTTCGTGGCAAAGGTCAACTCCACTTTTCCCGGGCAGCATCCAGTCTAGGATCAAAAAGGGGAACTTCTGCGTGGCGAGCACTGATTCAGCCTCCTCGGCACTGGCGACTGCCACGACGTTGTGGCCACGACGCTCAATCAGCCGTTGTAAGTTACGGCGGCTGTCCGGATGGTCCTCGACGAGCAGAATTTTCATCAATTTTCCGGAAAGGTGACGCGCACGCAGTAGCCGTCATTTGAAAGAGCAGGAAAACTGCCATTTGCAGGATTTCTGCCTGAAATCGAGGTGTCTGTGAGCTCTTCAGCGAGAATACCAATCCCTCCGCTGGGCGGGCGGGTAGCGGTTGCACTGGTCTTTCGCTCTGCTAGATACAGCGGAGTTTGCCCGCTACGCCACGGCTCATGTTTGTCATACGTTTGCTTCTGCTCTGCGGACTGAGCCTTTCCTGCGCCTGCGGTTCTGTTTTCGGCCAGGCGACCGCGCAACCTGATCCCGTTAGCTCCCTTCCTCCCGCCTCGAGTGTCGCCCAGCCCACTGCTGCGCCCGCGGCAAAAAAGCGAACCGCAGCGCAGAACGAATCACCCATCGAGAACCCATCACAGGGTGAGAGACAGCCAGGCTCCTCGCTTACGTTCAATTCCGTCCACGTAGACGGACCTTACATTGCGATGACGTTCGACGACGGCCCAAACGAAAAACTAACGCCAAAGTTGCTTGACCTGCTTGCCGCGCACCAAATGAAGGTGACGTTTTTCGTCGTCGGCCAGTGTGTCTCAGAATTCCCCGATATAGTGAAACGCGCTGCACGCGAAGGACACGAAATAGCTAACCACTCATGGTCACACCCGAACCTCGGCAAGATGTCGGATGAGGCTGTCCGGCGCGAGCTGCGGAAAACCGACGATGCAATCCAAGCGGCGACCGGCGCACGTCCCACATTGCTTCGTCCCCCTTATGGATCGATCACTGCCCGCCAAAAGACGTGGATCAACTCCGAATTCGGCTATCGCACGATCATCTGGGACGTCGATCCGCTCGATTGGAAGCGTCCGGGCCCGAATGTCGTGCGAGAGAGAATCGTTACACAGACTCGGCCTGGTTCGATCATCCTTTCGCATGATATCCACGCCCCCACGATCGAAGCGATGCCAGCGACCTTCGATCAACTCGAAGCCAAAGGGTTCAAGTTTGTGACCGTTTCCGAGTTGATTGCAATGGCGAAGCCACTCCCACCGAAGCCAGCGTCAACTGTGATTCCACGGAAAGCGCAACCCGAGGGTGCGCCAAACCCAGCAGCTGCATTGCCGGCGGATTCTATTATCGCGCCGGTCAGCACGCCAAACGGATAGCATTCGGCATGGTCGCCGATACTTATCTGCAGCTTCGAACCGAGCTCGAAACTGCGCTCTCAGCTTTGCTGCAGCTCAGCTCGGAGATGCGTCGTGACGCCACCAGCCTCACGACTTTGAAAGGCTTGCTCGCAGACCTGCGCGAGCCGTTGCTATTCGTCGTTGTGGGAGAGGTCAAAGCCGGCAAGTCGTCGCTCTTGAATGCAATCTTCGGAGAGGAGTTCGCAAAAGTTGATGTGCTGCCAGCCACCGACAAAGTGTACATTTTTCGGTATTCGGAGGCGGAAAGCACCGTCGAAGTTTCGCCGCACCTGACCGAGCGGCACCAGCCGATCGAATTCCTCCGCGACTTCAATGTTGTGGATACGCCCGGCACCAACACGATCGTCCCGGAGCACCAGACAATAACAGAAACATTCATTCCACGCGCGGACCTCGTGCTGTTCGTGTTCTCGGTCACCAATCCTTGGACGCAATCTGCCTGGACACTGCTGGAATTGGTCCAAAAGCGATGGCTGAAGAACGTCGTGTTTGTCTTGCAACAGGCAGATCTCCGCGACGAAACAGAGATCGGATCAATCCGGGAACACCTGGCGAACACAGCACAGCAAAAGCTTGGGTTCGCGCCGCCAATCTTCGCCGTCTCCGCGCGGAAAGCATTGGCCGCGAAAACCACCTCTGGCGATTCCGGAACACTCTGGGCGGAGAGCGGTTTCGGCCCGTTGGAAGATCAAATCAACCACATGGTGAATGAGAGCGGCGCGCGCATGTTGAAACTCGAATCGGCCGAGCGCACTGCGAGCCTGATGTTAAGTGACGTCGCACAAGAGGTGCGGGGGAGCTTCGAAATGATCGAGCGAGACGAAGAGCAGCTCGCGCGAATGAACGCTTTTCTCCAGTCGCGAAAGGAGCAGACGCTGCGGCAGGTAGCAGGCTTTTTGCGAGGCGTGGACCAGGCATGTCGCGACTCCGCGGAGCACGGGACAAAACTACTGGAGGATAAGCTTTCGTTTTGGAAAACGTGGCGCTTGATCTGGAGCCGCGCGCAGTGGCAGCACGATTTCCAGAACGAAGTCGAGACGAAGCTACGCACCGTTGTGCAGCCACAGGTCGAGAATGCGGTGCAGTTGCTTGAAAGTGACCTTCGTTCGTTGTGGCCGCAATTGCAGGACATGATCGAGCTGCAATTCGCTTCCGACACGAAGCATCGGGTGACGCGGTCGATTCCCGACTTCGCGCAACAACGACGTGATCTGCTTCGGTCCGTGCAGCTGACGCTAGTGGAGCGGGTCGCCGGAAAAGGCGTGGAGGAACGGCTCGCGCGGATGTTTGCTGAGAGCGCGGCGTGGTTGCGACTGCCGGCTGGTGTCGCAGCCGCAGGCGGTGTCGCGACAGTGCTCGCAGCTATGATTAGCGCATCAGTCGCCGACGTGACCGGTATTGTTGCTACCTCGGCTCTGGCGCTCGGAACGTTCTTCGCCTTCTCACAACGACGGAAGATTATTAACGCCTACCACAAGGAAATGGACATGAAGCGAGCTGAACTTACACGCGCCATCGAAGGGCAGATGCAACACGCGATCGATCTGTTCTACGCCGAGATATCGGGCGCGTTTCAGCCGCTCGCGGTGTTCTGCGAAACCGAACGCAAACGATACGAGCCGCTCGTGTCCCGCGTAGACGAACTGAAGCAGACCTTCAGCCTGCTGAAGTCGCGATTGCCGCGCGAATAGGCGAGGCGCGGGGGAAACCGGCCTCGGATACGCGCGGTTACTTTTTCTTTTTGTCGGTCGTCTCCTGGACCACACGCTGTTCCGTTTGTCGACGGGCGATCACGAAATGGTTGTTGTCGCCGAAGTTACGCCAGGGACCTGCCGGAACGTCTCGCACTTCAACAAATTGCCAGTCTGTTACGTCGGTGGATTGCAAGCCGAGGTAGTCGCGCACAGCTGGCGAAACATCGAGGGCTGCGCCACGGTTCAGATTCGGCTTTGGCCGCTCGTTCTGGAAGACGTATTGGAAATGATCGGTGCGGAAGGGCCCGCAATCTTCCCATTGCGCATAACAGATCCGATTAGCCTTCCGAATCGCGAGCCAGCGTCCTTTGCAGACGGACTGTCCCTGTTGCGTATACGCCTGCTTGAACCATGGAATTACTAGCGCTGCTTCCGGTTTGAACTGCCCATGAGTCACGTCGTTATACGGCAACGCACAGTAGAACGGGTTCTGCCGCGGCACGAACGAAACGGGAATGAAATTACGTCGGGAAGAAGGGTCCGGCGTGTCGTAGCCGCCGTAGCTCGCGGTCCAGTTTGCATCCCATGAGCTTTTGTTGTTTGGGACGGGATTATTCTCCGTGGGCTGCTCGCCGATCCAGAAAACGGTTGTAACGATGTTGGCCTTCCACGGGTAACGCTGAGTCGAGGTGCGCGAGGAAGTCGGCACGAAAACCTGCGGCTCGACCTTCAGCAACGCCTGCTCGCGAAGCTTCATGGCGTATTTAGCGAAGTCGGCGCTGCTCTCGTAGGGAGACTGGCCGTACGAAACAGCCATGCTCCCCGCCAGCAGCAGGCAAACTGTCAAACTCGTTCTCATTCGGGGATCGCGGGAGCATCTTTAGCGGAAACTTGTGTGGGGGCAAGGCGTTTCCCGCCACAAGCGTTAGCCGCGGCTTCCTCATACATCATCAGAAAAGCACGGACTGTTCCCTGGTCACATGCGGGTCAGCAGCGTGTCCCGTTTGAAATGCCCATCGTCGGTTTCCGGATGGTCCAGCGTATAATGGAGACCGCGGCTTTCCTTTCGGCTAACCGCGGAGTCCACGATCAACGCAGCCACGGTAGCAAGGTTCCGCAGTTCAAGCAGATCCACGGTGATTTTGAAATTCCAGTAAAACTCGCGGATCTCGCGCTGCAGGTTGCGGAGGCGTGCACTCGCGCGTTGCAGGCGTTTATCGGTCCGTACGATGCCCACGTAATCCCACATCAAACGGCGGATCTCGTCCCAGTTGTGGTAAATTACCACTAGTTCGTCAACGTCCTGCACGTTTCCCGGCCGCCATTCCGGCAAGGTAATCGAGCGCGACGGATGCGCCGCGGGTTGAACCCGCAAAGCGCTGAGCGCGCGGTGCGAAACCACGATTCCCTCGAGGAGAGAGTTGCTAGCTAGCCGATTTGCGCCGTGTAATCCCGTGCTCGCGACTTCGCCGATCGCGTAGAGGCCCGGCAGTGTCGTCGCACCATTCACATCTGTCTTGATCCCGCCGCATTGGTAATGTGCGGCCGGCACTACGGGAATCGGCTGCTTTACCATGTCGACTCCAAACCGCAAACAGGTTTCGTAGATATGCGGGAAACGCTCACGGAGGAACTCAGGCGACTTCTGAGTGATGTCGAGGAACACGCAATTCGCGCCTGATCGCTTGATCTCTGCGTCGATAGCGCGCGCAACGATGTCTCGTGGCGCAAGCGACTTCAACGGATGGTACCGCGCCATGAAATCGTCGCCGCGGTTGTTTCTTAAAACGCCGCCCTCGCCTCGCACAGCTTCGGAGATGAGAAACGACTTCGCATTGGGGTGGAACAGGCACGTCGGATGAAATTGAATGAACTCCATGTTCGCGATCGTAGCCCCTGCACGCCACGCGATGGCGACGCCGTCTCCCGTCGCGACGTCTGGATTAGTGGTATAAAGATAAACCTTCCCACACCCGCCGGTTGCTAGCACCAGCCGGTCGGTCCGAATCGTCTCAACCGCCGCTGTCTTCTCGTCGAGTACGTAAACGCCAAGGCAGCGATCCTCCGTCGCGAATCCAAGTTTCCCTGCGGTGATTAAATCGACCGCCATGTGGTTTTCGAACAACTGCACGGTTGACGAGCGCTGCAGTTCGCGAAGGAGTGTGACCTCGATCTCACGCCCAGTGACATCCTGCACGTGGAGCACGCGCCGTTTCGAGTGCCCCCCTTCGCGCCCGAGATCCGGCTCGCGATGACCGGAGACTTCACGATCATCGAAATGAAGTCCGAGATCAGTGAGGTCGCGGATTCGCGCAGGTCCTTCGGTGACAACCGTTCGTACTGTGGCTTCGTCACAGAGCCCTGCGCCGGCATCAAGCGTGTCGCGCACGTGCAGCTCGAACGAGTCCTCTTCACTTGTTACACAGGCCACACCGCCCTGGGCCCACGCGGTGTTGGAATCAGCGCCATTGCGTTTCGTGATAACTGCGACGGATCCGTGTTTCGCCGCCTTTAATGCGAACGTTAGTCCGGCGATGCCGCTGCCGATGACCACGAAGTCGAATTCCTTCATGCGAGCCTCAGGTTGTCGATCAGCCGAGTTCGACCGAAGAATACGGCAGCAGCGAGGAGCGAGTTTGCGTCGGCCTCTGTTTGCGACTGCAGCGTCTCGCAATGCACCAAGTCAATATAGTCGATCCGCGCAAGCGGTGCGGATTCGATGCGCCGACGCGTGCACTCGAGCAGCTTTGCGGTGGATGCTTCTCCCGCGGCGGCGAGCTGCGCTGCTTCCGATAAGGCGGCGCGGATCACCGTCGCCTGCTCGCGTTCTTCGGCCGTGAGATAGATGTTCCGCGAGCTGCAAGCCAGCCCATCGGGCTCGCGCAGGGTTGGTGCGGCAATGATCTCAATGTCGAAATCAAGATCGCGAACGAGTCTGCGGATGATTGCAAGCTGCTGGAAATCCTTCTCACCAAACACTGCTGCATTCGGCGCGAGAAGATGAAACAGCTTCGTCACCACGGTGCAAACGCCTGCGAAATGCCCCGGACGAGATCTGCCGCAAAGCGTCCGCGATAAGCTGTTCTCTTCCACGACGATCGACCGGTCGTCGTGATACATCTCGGCTACATGCGGGCGGAACAAAATGTCCACGCCAGCACCGCGGCAGAGTTCCTCATCCGCGTTCTGCGCCCTCGGATAACGCTCGTAATCCGCACCGGGCCCAAATTGCAGCGGGTTGACGAAAATGCTCACCCAAACCTCTCCGGCGCCACCTGCGGCATCACGAGCCATTCGAAGCAACGTTGCATGCCCCTGGTGCAGCGCCCCCATCGTAGGCACCAGCACACGATATTTGGCACTGCGCCGCACGAACGCGAGCGGGTCGGCGGTCGTTCCGATCACCTCCATTAGCAAGTTTCCATTTCAAGCCAGATAGCTTGGCGAGCGAAACGAAATTTCGCGGCGCCGAAGTCCTGCCATCCCGCGCGACACGCCAGTTCCTGGAGCTCCTCGAACGAAAAGGCCCGCGCAGCAGAAGTGCGGCCGTCTTCGCGCGTCATTCGGTCGCGGAAGACGAATGTCGTAAGCAGATAAACGCCGATTGAAGCCAAAACTCCGCGGCGCAAATCTGCGACTAAAACAAAGCGGCGTGACAACTCACGGCAGCGCCGCAGCAGCCGCACTGCGTCATCATTGCTGAAGTGATGGAGCGCGAGGGAACAGATGACCAAGTCGAACTCCCCGATGCTGCCACAATCGAGAACGTCACCGCATTGACAGACGATTTCCGGATAATCCGCGCTTAACCTCCGCGCACTCTCGAGTGTGCGCCGCTGGTAATCAACAGCCACGATCTCCACTTTGGCTCCGACGCGGCGTGCGTAGTCGACAACGCGCCGCGGAATGTCCGCTGAGCCGGTTGCAAGATCGGCAACGCGCAGCCGGTCTCCCGCCGTAATCCACCGCTGCAGGAAATGCTCGACCAGACTGTAGCTGCCGAAATACCGGTTCAAGCCGCGCAAGCTCTGCAGCGCCGCTTCCAGCTCAGCCGGAGCAGCGTCTGCGCGGTCCATTAGCTCGGGTTCGGTCGCCTCAAACTGCCGCGCACGCATG
The DNA here is from genome assembly GCA_013820755.1 of Chthoniobacterales bacterium. GTDB lineage: Bacteria > Verrucomicrobiota > Verrucomicrobiia > Chthoniobacterales > UBA10450 > JACCTI01. Next base: position 11,677 of record JACDHZ010000021.1, on the reverse strand, counting down.
CTGTACCTCCGGGAATTATGTCCGTATTCGCTGCTCGGTGAGCATTAGCGGCTCATCGGGACAAAAACCGCTGCCACGATTCCGGCAGAGTGGCAGTTTCAATCTCGCTCGCGATGCGGCCCTCAAACTCCGCCTCGAATTGCGTGCTCGTGCCGTAAACCATGATGAGATCCTCGGAGCCTTCGACGCGGATCGCATGCGCTATTCCCGGTGGGATGATAACCGCAACATTGTTGTTGCTGCGTCGATTATCTCCGTCCACAAAAAATCGCATGGTGCGCGGCGGCATACCTGCGCGTGATTCGCGGAGAATTATCTCAGCGACTCCTTGTACGAAGAACATGATGTCCCACTGCTCATCATCGTAGTGGCGGAGCGTGTAATCCTGCGGGTCCACCTCAAACAAACGCTGAAACCAGTCCGCCGGTTCAACTCCCTCCGGGATGCTCGGAGGGTGAACGTGAAATCCCTTTGCGGACTGCGCGAACATGCTCGCTGCCGCCCATTGCTTCGGCCAAAACCCAATCTTCGCGACGATACCTTCGTCTCGCCGCACAAACTCGCCGAACGATCCCCGATGACGTTGGGGATGGATTGTACGCGGAAAAATCTCCACGCCTGGAATCCACGCGTCGCGTACCTCCACAGCGGAACGGTCGAGACTTAACAGCTTACCGGCGTCGACGCCCACATCAGCGAGCTGCCGTTCAAGGTCGCCTGAGCTGTAGTCGCGCGTTCGGATCGACTCCTGCGCGTCTTTCGAAAGCCCACGCCACAATTCGTCTCCGTGCGAACTCATGCCGACGGCAGCTTGCCTAACGAAAAGTCTGCTCGCTCGCGGGAGAGATTCGGGTTGTAGAATGGATCGCGTGCGAGAAAATCCGGCCACCGTTCGCGCATTACATCTGTCTCCAGCGCTTCCACGCTGCGCCTGCGTGTAGCGGATTCGTGGTGATAGAGCTGCGCGAAAGGAGTGTAGACGATCAGGTACCCGGCCCTGTGCATTTTCAGGCAAATATCGACATCATTGAACGTGACGGGAAGTCGCTGCTCGTCGAACCCTCCCACTTCTTCAAACACTTCACGGCGCGTCATCAAACACGCGCCAGTAACCGAGCTGTAATTTCTGGTTACCTGTAGCTGCCGGTTTACCCCGGGATCTTCAGCGGGAAAACCCCGAAACGCATGCTGCGCGATGCCGCCTACACCCAGGACGACGCCGGCGTGCTGGATCGTGTCGTCGGGGTAAACGAGCCGAGCGCCAACGGCCCCCACTTCTCGTCGCTGGACATGCTCCAGCATCGCTCGCAGCCACTCGCCGTCGATAATTTCCACGTCGTTGTTTAGGAACAGCAGCCATGGGCATTCCGACTGTTGGACTGCAAAGTTGTTAATTGCTGAGAAGTTAAACGGGCCTTCGAAGTGCAGCAGGCGGTGCGGTGTATGGGCAAAGTAATCCCGGGCTTCCTGTGACTCGCTATCGTTGTTGACGATGACGATTTCGTAGTCGGCCCAGTTCGTTTTCTTCACGAGGCTGTCGATGCAGCGCGACAGCAGCGGAATACGATCGCGTGTGGGAATGATGATACACACCTTTCGCGGTTGAATGATTTCCCGCTTCACCCAATACGCGTGCGTTCGCCAATCAACGGCGACGTGTCCAGCCTGCCCCGTGCGTTCCAAGTGCTCCTGGACTGCACATTTACCGGCTTCCAGAGCTTTTGGCTTCCGCCGGATGTTGTCCGAGGTCGAGGAAGCGCTGCGGCGCCAATGATAAAGAATCCGCGGCACATGATGGATCCTTTTTGTCCGCTCAACAATCCGGAGGAGTAAATCGTAATCCTGAGCTCCGTCGAACTCAGAGCGAAAGCCACCCACCCTGTCTACGAGCGCCCGCCGCAGCGTCGTGAAGTGGCAGATGTAATTGTACGACAGAAAGAAATCGGGAGACCAATCTGGCTTCAATAACGGTGCATCGAGCCCTTCATCCGTCAGCTTGTCTTCGTCTGAATAAATCAAATCTGCATCGGGATGTGTTTGGAGCAATTTTGCCGTCTGATAAAGAGCATCCGGCTCGAGAAGATCGTCGTGATCGAGCAGGCCGATCCATTCGCCCGAAGCGATGGACAAACCTTTATTCGAAGCTGCCGAAATCCCGCCGCTCTCGCTGAGTCGGTCCGTCCGAATTCGCGGATCGCGCGCAGCCTGCACCGGAACAGCCGCGAGGCACGCCTCGTCCGTCGAGGCATCGTCGACGAGGATGAGCTCCCAATTTTCGTATGCCTGCGCGAGAACCGAATCGATCGCCGCTTCGAGCCACGCCACGGGAGTGTTGAACACAGGGGTGATGATGCTGATCAGCGGCGCATAGACCAAACTCCGTGATTCAATTCTCATCGCGATCACCTGTTCCGGTGTAACGCGGTGCCGCATGAACCAGGCTTGGTACTCACTCGCCGAGTTCACTGCCTGCCTTGGCGCTTCGGCAGGGGGACCCTGACGGCGTTTTGCGACTTCGCGGAACAACTTCTGCGGAAGGCGATAGGGTGCGAGTATAATCTGTCCTAATTTCCGCTCAGGACATTTACGCAGTGCGTGCTTCTCCAGCTTTAGCTGCTTCAGCTCACGCTTTGCCTCCTTCAAGCTGAGCACCTTTTCTTCGAGCTTTGCGATGTGACGATCAGCTGCTTCGAGCTCTGACATGCGCGTGCGCAGGCTGCGCTCGACTGCCCGCATCTGCTGATTGAGGCGCGCGAATGCTGTCTCGACGGCAGGAACAAACGATGCCTCTTCCGCCGTTTCACGCCTGACAAGCCGGACCGCGCCAGGATCAAGATCAGTGACATCGCAGTTGTAGTCGGGCAGGAAGCCATACGGCCGGAAGCTCGCGACCAACTGCGGCCGCCGCTTTGGAAGGCTAGCACCGCCACTCGGCACCAGCACGATGTCTTCGGAGACACGCGCCAGTTCCTCCACCATCGCTTTATCATCAGCCGGAGTCTGTGAGTAAACCCAGACAGCGAGGTCAGCTGAAGGTGTGCGGCCATTTCGCGGCACCGCGGCAGCCAAGGCGGTCGCGTTCCGGCAGACGGCGGTATCCGCTTTCAGATGGTCGAATTGCTTCTGCAACTCGTCCGTTGCGGCGCCCACGATGACCAGCTTGCCGCTAAACTTTTGCGTCAGCACGCGCGCAAAATCAAACCGGACAGAATTGGCGGAAGTCTGCAACACAGCGACATTATATTGATTGCTGGGCCGCGCAGGCAAATTTACGCTGCCGCGCGCAAGCTGGCCGCCACGCTGAACCCGCATGCTCGACTTCAGCATTTACGTTCTTTACCGCTCCGCGTCCGCGCTCGTCTCCCTTTTTCCGCTTCGACTCCTATTCCATATTGGCGAGATGCTAGGGTTCCTCGCCTGGGGCGTCCTAGGCGGGTATCGGCGATTGGCACAGAAGAACCTCCGGATCGCTTTTGGTGATGAAAAATCGCCGAGCCAGCTACGGCGGCTCGCAAGGCGACACTTCCAACGACTGGGAGCAAACCTGCTCTCCAGCTTGAAATTTGGCGCTATGCCGATCGAAAGAATTGCCGACTGCGTGACTATTGAGAACCCCGAGCTGGTGCACGCTGAGCTTCAGGCGGGCCGCGCTATTGTTTTCGCGCTCAGCCACCTCGGCAGCTGGGAACTCTTCGCTCAGGTGTTTCCAAATCACTTTGGCTATGTGCCAAACAGCACCGTGTATCAGAAGCTCGGAAATCGCTTCATTGACGACGATGTCCGAGCAAAACGGGGTCGTAGTGGAGTGGTGCTGTTCGACCGAAAGGACGGCTTCCAGAAAGCTATCGAGCTACTACGGCGGGGCGGCGTCATCGGTATCCTCAGCGACCAGCATGCCGGTGATCACGGGCTATGGACGCCATTCTTTGGAAGACTCGCTTCGACTTCGCCGCTACCGGGATTACTTGCGAAACGCACCGGCGCCAGTGTCATGGCGGCTGCGATTTATACCACCGGACCTGCGCGCTGGCGCATGGTTTTCTCGCCTCGCTATGACGAACCGAACGACTCAGTTCAAACCATCACAGCGCAAACAAACAGCGTCATCGCCGATCAGATTCAACGCGCGCCGGAAGACTGGTTCTGGGTGCACAACCGCTGGAAAACTCCGAAACCCAACTTCCTCCTAACGCGTTATAAACGCGGCGTCTATCTGCCGCCGGACACCCGCGCAACGGATCTAAAGCCGTTCCGCCTTCTGCTGCGTGGACCAAACTGGCTTGGCGACAGCGTGATCAGCGCGGCTGCCGTGCGCGCTATCAAGCGTGGTCGACCTGATGCACAGATCACCGTTGCGGCTCCGGCAAAACTCGCGTCAGCATGGCGGCTCATTGCCGAGGTCGATGACGTAATCCCGCTGCCAGAGGCATCACTTGCAGCGAATGCCCGGCTGCTGCGCGCACAGCGGCAATTTGACGTCGCAATATTGCTGCCGAATTCGCTCCGCACTGCGCTTGAGATCTGGCTCGCCGGCATTCCGCGCCGGGTCGGCTACGCGGGCCATCAGCGGCGTTGGCTGCTGAACCAAATTGTGTCGGAGGAGACGCGTGGAGGTCAAATCCGGCACCAGGTACACCGTTATCTGCATCTCGCCCGAACGCTGGGCGCGGATTCTCAGCACGCAGTTGCTCCGCGGCTGGAGACGCGCAGCGGCAGCTCCGGCACGCTGAAACTCGGTCTCTGTCCTGGCGCAGAGTATGGTCCAGCAAAACGATGGTTACCGGAGCGTTTCGCCGCGGTAGCTGCCGCTGTCTTAGAGAAATTCCCGGCCACGTGGTTGCTGTTTGGTACCAGGGCTGACACGGAGCCCGGAAAAGCGATCTCTGAGGTGCTCGGAGATTCTTGCGTCAACCGAATCGGCAAAACCACGCTCGAACAATTAATCGCGGAGCTTCGCGAGTGTCGGCTTCTGTTGACGAACGACACCGGAACAATGCATCTCGCCACGCTCGTAGGCGTGCCAGTCGTCGCGGTATTCGGATCGACCGAGCACCGGCTGACAGGGCCTCTCGGCGATGGGAACAGTGTGATCCGCCACCACGTCGAGTGCAGCCCCTGCTTCCTCCGCGAGTGTCCTATCGACTTTCGCTGCATGAAGGCCGTCTCCGCGGAAGAAGTGACGCAACGTGTGCTGGACCTGCTTACGTCCGCTACACGGACGGATAATCCCGTTGCGCCAACGGCAAGCCTGCGTCGATCATCGCTCAATGATGTCGAGTGACGCTGCGCGGATTCGCACGGAGGTGCAGGTGATGTTTTTCGACACAGATTGTGCGGCGGTCGTGCACAACATCGCTTACCTGCGCTTCATTGAAATCGCGCGGACTCTTCTCGCGGAGCAGCTCGGGCTGGGGCTCGCGCAAATGGCGCAAGATCAGAAGTATCCGGTGGTGGTACGGACCGAGATTGACTATCGCCGCCCTGCGAAGCTCGGTGACAGGCTCGTGATCGAAGGCTGGCTTCACCGTGTTGAGCGGGTTCGTTTCTGGTGTGCCTTCCGCATCATCCGTCCTGTTGATGGCGTGACGATCGCTGACTGCCGCCAAATGCTCGCGATGATCGAGATGCCATCTGCGAAACTGCTGCGGCTGCCTGAGCATTGGCAGCAATACCGAGTTGAACAGGACCCTGTCTGAGCGCGGTGCCCTCGTGCGTCGATATCGGGTTGAAAACGATGTGGAGGCGTTTACGCTTCCCGTTCAGTCCGCACTACCGAGAAGCATTATGTCGCAGCATCGCAGCCTGAAAGGCGCCAGCACAATTACCGCCAAGCGCAACGTCTTGAAACGTTTCGAGCGCGTCGAGCTCCTGAAAAAGCGGGGGCAATGGAAGGACGGCACGAAAGTGCTTGGCCTACCCAAGACCAAGCCCGAAGCGTAACCACGCAAGCGATCGTCTGGATGGGGAGTCGCGGCTCAGCGGCTCGTGGTTTGACGCTTCGCTTTCGAGTTCTCTGATGCGGCTCAACCGTTTCCTTGCCGCAGCAGGCGTTGGCTCACGACGTCATTGTGACGAGCTGATTGCCGGTAGTCGCGTAACCGTGAACGGCCGTGTTTGCACGGATTTCAGTTACGAGCCGGCGGCTACGGATCACGTCAAGGTCGGCAACAGGATGGTGCGTCCGCAGCAGCAGCTTCACATCGTTTTAAACAAGCCCGCCGGATTTGTCTCAACGCGGAGCGATCCTAACGCTCGCGATACCATCTTCGATCTCTTGCCGCCACATCTGCCGCGGCTGTTCAACGTAGGCCGCCTTGACGCGCAGAGTGAAGGCTTGCTCGTCCTCACAAACGACGGTGACCTGGCGCAGCGGCTCACGCACCCGCGCTACAAAGTCGATAAAGAATATGAAGTGCTACTCGATCATCCGTGGGATGCGGAGCTCGCGCCGAAGCTCTTGCGCGGAGTGATGCTCGATGGACAGCGCGCACGCCTTGAGCGCATCACCGCGGTGAAGCCGACTTTGATGCGGGTGATCTTGCGACAGGGCATCAACCGCCAGGTACGCCGGATGTTCTACGAGATCGGCTACGAGGTGAAACGTCTGGCCAGAACTCGCATCGGGAACTTGCGCCTTCACGATCTGCCGCGCGGCCACTGGCGGCCCCTCACCAGAGCAGAGCTGAAGTCGCTGGATTCCGCCCGCTGAGAAAGGCACAAGCCGGTCGTAGAAAGTTTCGGAACGGCTACTCCGCTTCGGCGCGCAAAATCTCGAGTGGCGGGGCGCTCCCGATACCACGGCTGGTTAGCAGCCCGATGATCACCGTCAATCCGCTAACCGCTAACGCAGCGACCAGCAGCGGCCATATCGACGGAGCGTAATCCAGTTTGAACACAAACCGCGCGAGTGCCCAGCTCGACGCGACAGCCAGCACGATGCCCGTCCCGCTCGCCAGCACACCCAGCATGGCGTACTCGGCGCAGAGTATCTTCCAGATCTGCATGCGTGACGCGCCGAGCGTGCGCAGCAGTATGCTTTCCCTGAGGCGTTGATAGCGCCCGCTCCAGATCGTGCTCGCAAGCACGATCAGCCCCGCGCCTACCGTGAACAGCGACATCACGCGAATCACCAGCGCCACTTTCGACAGAATCGCGTCCACAGTTTGAATCACGGAGGTCAGATCCAATGCAGAGACGTTTGGGTATTGCGCAACGACTGCGCTCTGCAACCGCGCGGACTCATTCGCGTCGTTCACCCGGCTCACGAGCACGTTGAATGTCGGCGCGGCTTCCAGCACGCCTGCCGGAAATACGACAAAGAAGTTCGTCTGGAACCGCTTCCAGTCGATGTCGCGCGTGCTCGCGATGCGGGTTTTGATTGGGACGCCTTGCAAATCGAACACCAGCTCGTCCCCAAGCTTCGCCTCGAAATCTTTCGCTATGTCCTTGTCGATCGAGATCGGCACGGCGTCGCCGGGGTGGTAATCCACGCGGCCGATCCACTCGCCTTCCGTCACTTTCTCGGTGTTCGATAACTGCTCGCGATACGTGCAGCGATACTCGCGCTGTAGCTGCCACTCCGGGATCTTGCGTTTCGGATCTGCGAGAATGTCAGATGTCTTGCGTCCTTTGATCTCACTGAGCCGCATCGTGACAACCGGTGCTTCCTGGATCACCCGTAATCCGGAAGAGCGGACGATGTCTGCCACGCCACGCGTCTGATCTGGCTGGATATCGAAAAGGAAAATGTTCGGCTGATCCTTTGCATCAATGGATCGGAACTGCGCGAGTAGCACTTCGCGCGATAGATACAGATTCAGCAGCAGAAACGTGCCGAGACCGAGCGACACCGTGAGCAGCAACGTGCGGTTGTTCGGCCGGTATAGATTCGCGAGACCTTGCCGGAGCGCGAAGCTCCAGTTGTGCGGGAAGAATTTGCGCACGAGCACGATCAACAGTTTCGCCATTCCCGCGAAGATGCTGATCGACAAGCCGAGGACCGCCGCAAACACGAGGCCGCGAGTCCATGTTTCCGTTTGCGAGATCGCGAACGCGGTGACGCTGCCGGCGATGATAAGATAAACCACGGTAACCAATGGATCGAAGCTGCTCCTGCCGCCGCGGCCGTCGCCCTCCGTTGATGATCGCAAAACCAGAAGCGGCGCGACTTTTCGAAAGCGAAGCAGCGACGGCAACGCGAAGAGGACGCAGATCGCAAAGCCGACGAGCATGCCGCGAAGTATCGGCTCCCACGCAATCGAGGTGGAGATCGGCAGAGGAATCAGGCTATTCAGGATCGCCGGAAAAACGCGCTGCATCGCCACTCCGAGTGCCGCGCCCGCCGTTGCGCCGACAAGTCCCATTGCGGCTGCTTGCAATAGATACACGAACACGGTGCTACGCGCGGATGCGCCGAGACAGCGCAGAATTGCGCCGGTGCGATGCTTTTGTTGGAGGTGCGCCTGGATCGCGCTCGCCACTCCCACGGCGCCCAACAGCAGCGCGATGAAGCCCACGAGATTCAGGAACCGGTAAAGGTTCTCGAGTGCCGCGCCGAGATCCTTCTTCCGTTTCGCAACCGTGTCGTACTCGAGATTGAGGCGCTGCATCTCAGGCTCGATCAATTTTACACGCGCCTCGACATCGGCACTGGCGGGAAACTTGACGTAATTCCGGTACTGCGCGATGCTGCCCGGTTTCAGCAGATTCGTGGCGGGCAGATCCTGCAAGGGGATGTAAACACGCGGCGCAAATGACGCGCCTGCGGAAGCTTCGCCCGGCATCTTGTGTACCGCGCCCGCGACGCTGAATTCAACGTCCCCGATCCTCACCCGATCCCCCACTCTCGCGCCGAACTGGATCAGCAGGCTCTCCTCGACCACTGCACGTGTGCCGTCGCGAAACTCACGCGCCGCAGATGCGGGCTCAGTTTCCATCGTGCCGTAGAATGGGAAATCGCCCCCAATCGCGCGCACGTGAACCAACCGCGTCCCGCCGCCGGCCGGGAATACAGCCATTGTCGTGAAGCGCGTCTCCCTTGCCTGCGGCGCGCCTAACGAGCGAAGGAACATCTCCTCCTCGGCCTTAAACGGCCGCGACGACTCGACGATAAGGTCGGCCCCGATGAGCGACCGCGCCTGGTCGTCGATCGCCTGCGAAACGCTATTGCGGAACGAGCCGATGCTCACCAGGGCCGCAATTCCAAGCGTAATCGAGATGGAGAACACGAGCAGCCGCCGCCGGCTTGAACGGCTGTCGCGCCACGCCATCTTCCAAATGAATGACGGATGCATGGCTTCTCGTCAGACTGCTTCGCCGCTGCGCAGGCGAATCGTTCGCCCGGTTAGCCCCGCGACATCGGGATCGTGCGTCACGAGCACCAACGCGGTGCCTGCGCTGCGGTTCAGTTCCATCATGATGTCGATGATTCCGCTGCTTGTCTCCGCATCGAGGTTTCCGGTTGGCTCATCGGCAAACAGGATCTTCGGCCGGTTGATAAATGCGCGCGCCAGTGCGACGCGCTGCTGTTCGCCGCCGGACAGCTGCGTCGGATAATGCGCGACTCGGTCGCCAAGGCCGACGCGTTGCAGCAGTTCCAATCCAAGTGCTCGTGCCGCACGGTCGCCGCGCAACTCCATCGGAACAGTCACGTTCTCAAGCGCCGTCAGCGTCGGGATCAGCTGAAAGTTCTGGAACACAAAGCCGACGTGCTGGTTGCGAACACGCGCGCGCTCGTCTTCATCCATGTCGGCCAGCGGATCGCCGTTCAGCAGGACCGAGCCGGAGGTCGGCCGATCAAGCCCGGCGCACAGGCCGAGCAATGTGGTCTTGCCGCTGCCGGACGGCCCAAGGATCGCGCAGGTGGCGCCCTGCGGCAGCGAAAACGATATCTCCTTCAGGACGTTTAATTCGCCGGCGCCCGTCCTGTAAGTCTTCGTGAGGCGCTGGACATCGAGAATCGGGATGGCTGTCATTGACGGTACGAGCGGGCTGGCCTTGCTTACGCGAACATAATTCGCTCTGCATGGGGAAATTGATGCACGTAATCGGGCTGCCGCTGTTCGGAATCTTATTTGCCGCGGCACTCGGCGCGCAAAACAGCCCTGCACTATCCCCCGCGGCTGCGCAGGAGAAGAGAATCCTCTTTCTCGGCGACAGTTTAAGCGCGGGTTCGGGCGTGCAAGCGCAGCAGGCGTTCCCGGCGCTCGTCGGCGAGAAAGTTCGCAAACGCGGACTGCCATTCGAAGTCGTCAACGCAGGTGTAGGCGGCGACACAACGGCGGGCGGCTTGCGCCGGCTCGATTGGTTGCTGCAACGCAAGGTTGACGTGCTCGTGCTTGAGCTTGGCGGCAATGACGGGCTGCGCGGCCTGCCGGTCGAGAACATCAAAATAAACCTCCAGGGGATGATCGACAAGGCGAAGGCGAAACACCCGGACGTGAAGATCGTTGTGGCCGGCATGCAGATGCCGCCAAACGTTGGCGCGAAGTATGCCGAGGAGTTCCGCCAGGCGTTTTTCGATGTCGCGGAGCGAAACAACGCGACGATGATTCCATTTCTGCTCGAGGGGGTCGGCGGCCTGCGCGAATACAATCAGCCCGACCTGATCCATCCCAACCCGCTCGGGCACAAGATCGTGGCAGACGTCGTTTGGAAGACAATCGAGCCGATGCTTACGGACAGCTCGCCGAAGTGAAACTGGACGGCTGCACCGCATTGATCACCGGCGCGTCCGCCGGGATCGGGCTTGAATTCGCGCGTCAACTGGCGGCACGCGCGGACTCTATCGTGCTCGTCGCGCGACGCGTGGATCGACTGGAGCGAATCCGGGACGAACTTACCGCGAACAATCCAACTTTAACCGTCCACGTGCACGCGGCAGACCTTGCAAATCATGAACAGGTGTCTCAACTCGGAGACTGGCTTCAGCGCAAGGGCATGGCGACAGACTTGCTCGTGAATAATGCCGGCCTTGGCGACCGCGGCGCGTTTGCCACAAGTGATCCCGGTCGCGTGCACCATATGCTCGCGGTAAACGTTGTCGCTTTGACATTGCTGACGCGCCATTTGCTGCCGGGGATGGTTCGCGCCAGGCGCGGCGCCATTCTAAACGTTAGCTCCTGCGCTTCGTTTATGCCCATGCCGGGTTTTGGGGTTTACGCCGCCACGAAGGCATACGTGACTAGCTTCTCGGAAGCACTTCGCTCCGAGCTGCGTGGCAGCGGTGTCGTCGTGACTGCACTCTGCCCCGGCCCGGTGCATACGGAATTCGATCAAGTCGCCCGACGAAGCACCGACTCCCACGCACGTGTACCACCAAAATTCACCTACGAGTCTGTAGAGGACGTGGTGCGCGATGCGGTCTCCGGTGTGGAGTCAAGTCGCCCGATCGTCATCCCGGGAGCTGCGATGAAGCTCGCGATGCTCGCCGTCCGTCTCACTCCGATGCCAATCCTGCGACTTGCGGGACGTTTCTCAGCATAGCGCCGGCGTCACACCAAGTTCGAGTTGCTTGCGGTGTTTTAGCTGAGGAATCAACTCGGCGGAGAGGCTCGAGTGATTTGCCACCGAACCGACGCTCATGATTCTGAGGCAGAGAAACTTACGAGTTTCGCGTAACAGACTCCATCGCTTATGGCAGGCGCGCAGCTTGCTATAATTTCCATAACGCAATCAA
>JACDHZ010000267.1 GCA_013820755.1 Chthoniobacterales bacterium | reverse complement strand
TTTGCCGCTCGGGCAAAGGCGGAGGATCTCGCAGTGTCGACAATCCGGCTTCCGCGCGAAACAGCGACGCCGGCCGTGCCAGATCAGCCAGTGGCTCCACATCGTCCAATGCTGGCGCGGCACAATTCTCATCAGGTCCGCTTCGATCTTCTCCGCGTCCGTCTGTTTCGTTAGGCGAAGCCGCTGCGATAACCGCGCTACATGCGTGTCGACCACGATGCCTTCCTCTTTCCCGAACGCGTTACCGAGCACCACATTCGCCGTTTTACGTCCGACGCCGGGAAGTGCGTACAACTCCGCCATCGTGCCGGGTACGCGCCCGCCGTGTCGCTCCTCGATTGCGGCAGCTGCGGCACGGATGCTCTTTGATTTGTTCCGGAAAAAACCGGTCGAACGAATCTCGTTTTCGAGCGTTTCCTGCGGCACCCGCGCGAAATCAGCGGCGGTACGGTAGCGCGCGAAGAGCTTCGGCGTGACCATGTTCACGCGCTTGTCGGTGCATTGCGCCGACAGGATCGTCGCGACGAGCAACTGCAGCGGGTTCTTGAAATCCAGCTCGCAGTGCGCGCCGGGATAAACCTCCGGAAACACCTGCACTAGCTGCGCAACCCGCTCCCGAGCCGTCATGAAACCTTGCGAGTTTCTCGCCAGCCTTGCAGGCGCCGGCCGACGAAAACGCTGCCCCGCCGGATGATCCGCCGCGCCCACGCGAACTCACCCGCCAGAATCGCGAGTCCCAGCGGGATGACCAGCACGGCTGGCCCTGGCAAGACAATCATCGCAACACCAATGAGCAGGATGGTAATCCCGAGCACGGAGTACACGAGCTTCCGAATGACCGGTATCTTGTCGAGTCCGAGCTTCGCGTTCAGCCGCTTCTGCCATGCTCGTTTTCGCGCGGCGTAGGGATGCCGGCGACGATGCGTTTCAGCTGACATGCCCGAGACGCTCGGCTACTTCTCGGCGAATAGCCTGAGCTTCTGGTCCAACTGCGGCGGGACATGCGCGACGATTACCGCAACCTCAGCTTCGTAGCGCAATTCCAGCACACGGCCGACACGGTGGATCTCGGCAATCAGGCCGGATTCCGCGAGCGGAACGCGAAATTCCGATTGGAGTCGCCAGGAACTAACATCATCCTGTAGCGCCTGCACGAGCGTGCTGACTCCTTCACCCGTCCGCGCCGAGATGGCGACGCTGCGTGGGAACCGTGTTCGATATGCGCTAACGAGTTCCGTGTTCGGCACCGCATCCACTTTGTTGAACACGAGCAGCGTTTGCTTTCCGAGCGCGTCGAGTTCTTTGAGCACGGCGTCGACTGCGGCGATGTGTTCATCGACACGCGGATGGCTAACATCGACCACGTGGATCAACAGGTCAGCCTGGCTGACTTCCTCGAGAGTCGCTTTGAACGACTCGATCAGTGTGTGGGGCAGATTGCGCAAAAAGCCGACTGTATCGGTAAGCAGCATGCGCTGCTTGTTTGGCAACGTGAAGCTGCGCGTCGTCGGATCGAGCGTGGCGAACAGGCGGTCCACCGCGAGCACGTCAGCGCCAGTGAGCAGATTCAGTAGCGTCGACTTGCCGGCATTCGTATAGCCGACGACCGACGCGACCGGCCACTGATGCCGCCGCCGCCCTTCGCGTTGCACCGAACGAACGTTGCGCACGCCCTCCAGCTCGCGCTCGAGCTTCGCGATGCGTTCCTGCACACGGCGCCGGTCGACTTCGAGCTGTGTCTCGCCCGGACCTCGCGTGCCAATGCCGCCGGTCTGACGCGACAAATGCGTCCACATGCGTGTGAGCCGCGGCAAAAGGTAATGCAGTTGCGCCAGCTCGATCTGCAATCGCCCTTCACGGCTGCGTGCGCGCTGCGCGAAGATGTCGAGGATAAGCTGCGTGCGATCGAGCACCTTGCGTTTGAACAGGTGCTCGAGATTGCGCCCTTGCGCGGGCGACAATTCGTTCTCGAAAATCACAGACGTGACCTGCTGGGTCTGGAACGAATCCTTGATCAGCTCAGCCTTGCCTTTGCCGATGTAATAGGGCGCGGTAGGGCGGTCGAGACGTTGCGTGACGGTATCCACCACTTCAGCACCAGCCGAGCTGACGAGCTCGCGCAGTTCGTCCATCGAATCGCGCAGATCCCATTTGGAGACGCCGTCCTGTTCTAGGCCGACCAAGAGCGCGCGCTCCTGCTTTCTCTGCCGCTGAACTTCGATCATCCGTTTTGCACGAAGGAGAGACGAGCCTTGCGCGCGATCATTTCAATCGCTTCTGACGAGCCGTGCAGAGAAAGATTCAGCGGTTCGAAATTAGTTTGGCGCTGAAACCAGGTCAATTGCCTTTTCGCGTAGCGGCGGCTTGCCTGCTGGATTTGCGCGACGCATTCCGCGTCTGAAATCCCGCCCGCCAGCAGCTCGCGAATGTGCGAAAGACCGAGCGCCTTCGCTGCGGTTGCACTTGTCTCGCCAACAGCGCGAACTTCGTCGACCGCCCCGTGCTCGAACATCCGCAGCACCCGCTCGTTGATTCGGTCGTAGAGCTCGGCGCGCTCCCGAAAGAGCAGCACACCTGCCGGTTCCTGCGCGGGAGGAATCCGGCGACGTAGCTCTGATGTGCGTAGGCCTGTGAGCAGGCAAATTTCGAGGACGCGCACTATGCGATGCCTGTTCTTCGCGTGGATCCTCGCAGCTGTTTCGGGATCCTTTTCGCGCAGCAACGCGAGCAGCTCAGCCGTGGTCCGTTGCTCGAATTCGCGCCGCAAGCCTCGATCGGCTTCGGGCAGGGGCGACAATCCATTCGTAAGCGCCTGCACATACATCCCGCTGCCACCGACAACGAACGCGCACTTACCACGGGCGTGAGTCCCTTCGATCGCACTGTTAGCAGCTACACGAAATCGCTCCGCATTCATCGGCTCGGACAACGGAACCGTGCCGATTAGATGATGAGGCACTTTGGCGATAGTCGTGTTGTCAGGTTTAGCCGTCAGCAGACTCAGCCCAGCGTAAATTTGGAAGGCATCCGCGCTGACGACCTCGCCGTCACAAATGCGCGCGACTTCAGCCGCCACTTCGGATTTTCCGACGGCAGTCGGTCCTACAATGAAGAAGACGTTCTTCATTCCTGCCGCTCTCACTCGATTTGAACTTCGCTGCCGAATACGGAGTTCGAGCACC
>JACDHZ010000266.1 GCA_013820755.1 Chthoniobacterales bacterium | reverse complement strand
CGCAACGATTACTCCGTCGGCTTGACGCAGTATTTCAAAGAATACTTCGAGAGTCACGGCGGCAAGGTCGTTGTGGAGCGCTCCTTCAGCGGCGGAGGGACGGACCGCGATTTCCGTGCACAGTTGACCTCGATCAAAGCTGCGCAGCCCGATGCGATCTTTGTCCCCGGCTATTACACGGAAGCGGGTCTCATCGCTAAACAGGCGCGTTCGTTAGGCATCAAAGTTCCACTGCTCGGCGGCGATGGGTGGGATTCACCCAAGCTTTCGGAGATCGGTGGCAGCGCGATCGAAGGTTCCTTTTTTTCCACACACTTCTCGCCCAAAGACACAAACCCGAAGGTGCAGGATTTTGTGAAGAAATATCAGGAGAAATTCAAGACCATGCCAGATGGGATGGCGCCGCTCGGTTATGACGCAATGATGGTGCTCGCGCAGGCCATCAACACCGCGGGTTCGACCGACGGGCCGAAAATCCGTGATGCACTCGCCGCGGTGAAAGACTACGACGGCGTCACTGGACGCATCACGATTGACTCGAAGCGGAATGCAACGAAGGCGGCTGTTGTTCTGAAGGTGAATGCCAAGGGCAACGACTTCGTCTCATCTGTCGCTCCGTAGCCGCCGAGTTCATCGCCGGCGATGATGCAATTCCTGCAGCAGCTCATCAACGGCCTGTCGTTAGGCGCCTTCTATGCGCTGATCGCGCTCGGCTACACGATGGTCTATGGCATTTTGCGCTTCATCAATTTCGCGCACGGCGACATTTTCATGCTGGGGGCGTTCTCCGGTTATTACCTGACTCCACGCATAATGCCGCACTTCACCGGCGCAATGGCTCCTGTCGGAGTTGCGATCGTGTTACTCAGCACGATGGCATCCTGCGCGCTCATGGGCATGTTGATCGAGCGCCTCGCGTATCGGCCGCTGCGTCGCATGCCGAAGCTGACCGTCCTGATCACCGCAATCGGCGTTTCCTTGTTCCTCGAGTATGCGGGTCAATTCATCTTCGGCGCTGATCCGAAGGCCTTCCCTGAACTCGTCGCCGATCGAGCGCTCGAGAATACAGGCGCTCTTACCGTCACGACAACACAGGTCGCGGCTTTCGCGGTAACATTGCTGCTGCTGGTTGGACTTTCGTTCATCGTGAAGCGCACGAAGCTCGGGATGGCTATGCGCGCTGTTTCAAATAACAGCACCGCGGCCGCGCTGATGGGTGTGAATATCGATACCGTGATCTCGTTCACGTTCGGTTTGGGAAGTGCGCTGGCCGGCGCCGCCGGTATTCTCTACGCTCTCAGCTACCCGTCGATCGACCCGCTAATGGGTATTCTCCCTGGCATCAAGGCGTTCGTCGCAGCGGTGCTCGGCGGGATCGGGAACATCCCTGGAGCAGCCGTTGGCGGACTCATCCTAGGTGTGGTTGAGACGTTTGTCGGCGGCTCCGCATTTTCCACTTATCGCGACGCGATTGCATTCGCGATTCTGATCATCATCCTGTTGTTCCGGCCGGCCGGTTTGTTCGGTAAGATACAGGTCGAGAAAGTCTGATCGTGCAAGCGTTCGGCCGCGCGGCGAAATACCGGCACACGAAACAGCTCGCGCTCCTCGGGGCACTCATTGTAGCAGCGATCGTCTCGCGTTTTTCCGGCGCGATGAACCCGTACTACCTTCAGGTAATCCTGTTTATAGGGATTAACATCACCCTGGCCAGCAGCCTCAATCTAATCAACGGCTACACCGGTCAGTTCTCGCTAGGGCACGCGGGTTTCATGGCAATTGGCGCCTACGCGTCAGCCTATCTGTCGACGGAAAGGAGCGCCGGCGTTTTTCAGGCGCTCGGCGGCGCAAGCGCATTTAGCATTGGCCTCGTTTTTGCCGGAGCGCTTCTGGCGGGCGGCATCGCAGCAGCCATCGCTGGTCTCATTGTTGGGGTGCCATCGCTGCGGCTGAAAGGCGACTACCTAGCCATCGTGACGCTCGGTTTCGGCGAAATCATTCGAGTGTTGATCCAGAACACCGATGCGGTCGGCGGTCCGCGGGGCTACAGCGGGATCGCGGGGTATACCACTCTCTTTTGGACTTACGCAGTGGCGGCGCTCACGCTGTATGTCGTAGTGAGCTTGGTCGATTCGACATACGGGCGTGGATTCCTGACCGTGCGCGACGATGAGATAGCCGCGGAAGCCATCGGCATTAACACCACGCGGTACAAAGTGACGGCTTTTGTCCTCGGCGCATTTATAGCGGGTGTGGCGGGTGGACTGTACGCGCACACCACCACCTACATCAACCCGAGCGGGTTCGACTTTCAACTCTCGATCCAAATCGTCATCATGGTGATTCTCGGTGGAATGGGCAGCACGGCCGGCGTTACTTTCGCGGCTATCATCCTTACCTTGCTGCTGGAGTATCTCCGTTTCGTGGCCGGCTACGAGTGGCTGCCGGACCTCGTGCGACGCATCGCAGCAAACCGCATGATCATTTTCTCGCTGGTGCTGATCGCACTGATGCTGCTCCGGCCGCAGGGGCTTTTCGGAGCGCTGCCGCGAATGGGCTCCGGCGGACGTGTAGGGGGCGTGCGCAAGGTTTCGAAGCCGGAGCCTGGCGCAACGATTCCGTAGCATGGCTGCACTTCTCGAGCTCCATCAGTGCACCGTGCAATTCGGCGGTTTGACGGCAGTATCCAAACTCGACCTAGCTATGGGAGAGAACGATCTTGTGGGACTGATCGGCCCAAATGGAGCAGGCAAAACCACGGTCTTTAACATCATCACCGGCGTATATCAGCCGACGTCTGGGAGGATTCTGTTCGAGGGGAAGCCGATTGCGAAGTTGAAGCCGAACGCAATCGCCGGCCGCGGCATTGCGCGAACTTTTCAAAACATCCGACTGTTTCCGACACTTACCGTCTTCGACAACGTCCGCGCCGGTTTCAATCTGCGCCTGAAGCACCGTCTCGCGC
This sequence comes from Chthoniobacterales bacterium, assembly GCA_013820755.1. GTDB lineage: Bacteria > Verrucomicrobiota > Verrucomicrobiia > Chthoniobacterales > UBA10450 > JACCTI01. Next base: position 228 of record JACDHZ010000266.1, on the reverse strand, counting down.
ATGCTCTTCTTCGTATCCCGGCGTTCTATCGTGAAGAAGGTGCGGTCGCGAAAGAGGTTCGCGAGCTTCTCGATATCTTTGATCTCGGTCGATTCGCCCAGGTGCGCTGCGGGAATCTGTCGTATGGCGATCAACGCCGCCTCGAGATCGTCCGCGCGCTCGCAACGAAACCGGAGCTGCTCTTGCTCGACGAGCCGGCGGCGGGGATGAATCCGCGAGAGAAAGAGC
>JACDHZ010000020.1 GCA_013820755.1 Chthoniobacterales bacterium | reverse complement strand
TAATGCGGGACAGGATATCAGCACGCATGGCCGCAACTCCGAACGTGCTATCCATTCGGTCCGCGACTTTCTACGAAACGCTGCGCCTTCCGATGTAATCATCCCCGGAGGCGCAAAGATTTATCAGCGCTATCTGCGATTTTCCAAAACCGTGCCCGCGCTCTGTCGTGAGCTTGGACAGCCGACGGACAAGCTGACATTCCGCGACTACACCGGGTTTGTCTCTGTCTGGCTGAAGGAGCAGGAAGAGCCCAAGCGCCAGATTTCCTTCCGCCAAGGTAAACAGAGGCACATTACAGCGACGAACGCGTGACCGGTTTATTGCGCACGATGGGATGAAGCCCGAGCCCGCAGCGGGTAACGAAAGCCATAGACGGCCCGGACTCGCTTCGTGCACGCATATGCCACGATACCGCCGTTGAACGCGGCGGCTAACAGCCCCGCGGAAATTCCCATGGTGACCTCCCACAGGCCACCCACCACACCAATGGACTAGCAGAGGATCGTGAGCGGCCAGGCCCAACCACGGAGCTGCCACGAGCCATAACAAAGAGCTGTCAGCAGAGCCGCTACACCGGTCAGGAAAATCCACACGCTCGCTCCGAAGAATTCGATCACGAGCGCGCTGCCAGGAGAGGCGACGAGGCCAAGCCGAAATCGCTCTGACACTGTGCTGCCGATTGCCATTACCAGGCAGACGAGCGCGCCAAGTCCATGCATCGTCGTGAGAACATGTATGCCAAAGGGCACGCGGTCATTCTCTCCCGTTTTCACCCTGTCAGTAAACACTCCGACTCCTCGCCGGCGATTCCAAAGGCATTCGTGAGAACCGCACCGCGATTCCACGCAGCGATACCCATGAGGCCATTTGCATCTGCGGGAGATAACCATTCTTCGAGGAACCGCCGAGGCCCATTGTCTGAGGCCCACATGCGACCGAAGTTACCCATCTCCGATTGCCCGGAATAAAAAGAAAGCCGCTGCGGTCCTAAGGCTTGGTGCGGAGCCGCCCGCGTCGCCCTGCCACGGGTCGCCCTGCCACGGCAAACAGTACCACCCGACTTCTGTCACGGTGGCCAGGGCGTTACTTTCCAAGCGCAGGCCATTTCGCGATCAGACAGGCTGCAGGGTCGCGGCCATCCGCCATTGCTCAGCGTATTGCAAACTGTCGACTGCGAGCAAGCCGATGAGCTGCCGCTGAGCGTCGCTCGGCGCTTCGCAGTCGAGATCCGACCAGTCAAGGGCGAAGGCAACCGCTTCGCCTAACGGGATGCGCAAACGAAACCGTTCCTCATCCCGCGCCATTATCTCGTTGTATTCTCCTGGTTGGAGGATCTCCCAATGCTACCCACCGGCTGCATAGCAATACTCCCGCGCAGGGCGAAAAAGAGGTTGCGACGCGGTCGGGACGCAGCCGTTGTACAAGGCGGATTTTGCCACGGTGAGTTCGTTGAAGATCGGCATCGCCTGATCGAGCCGGAGAATTTCGAAGATGGCGCGGACCTCATCGGTCACGCCGGAAATGCAAAACTGGCCATCGAACGCGGTCGCGTCGCGCAGGTATTCAAGCAAGGCTGCGATACGGGTCGAATCAATGAACCGGATGCCGCTTAGGTCCACGATCAGAGCGGGGCAGCGACGTTCAGCCTTTGCTGCGAAAAGCGCACGCAAAGCCAGCGCATGGTGCATGTCAATGTCTCCACAAAGATGGAAGACGTCGATGTATTCGTGGCGCGATTCGCGGAATGCCATCGCAGGGAACTACAATCGTCGTGAACTGAGAGCACCGCCGGGGCTAGCGGAGGCGATACACTTCCGCAGCGCTCCCCGGCACGCGCCGATTCGAAGCGATGCTAGCGAAAGCCGGGACAGGCTACAATTCGGCAGCAGCCTGACGAGTGCATGGGTCAACCAAGTACGACTGCTTAAAAGAAGTCCTCTAGCTCGCGACGCCAACGAGAGCGGCGAATCTATCCGCGATCGACGTCAGCCTTTCTGCTTCGTGCAAGCCGTGGACGACGCGCCTCAAAGCCTGGCGAGTGAGCCCATCCTCTTCACCGGGCCGGCCCGTGGCAGTGGCGCACACGTCTGAGCAATTGACTTCGGCGACCACGCCTGCTTGTGATGAGCTGGTCCTGTAAATCCGCGGGCGGCTGCTTTCCATTGCGGCTGTTTGGCCGTGCGACGGCGCACAGCCATCCGTTACGTGGCGCGGCGGCGTTTCTATCCGTAGAAGCTTGTCCGCCGTGGTGTATGTTCGCGCCGCGGCAGCAACGCTTCGCTCTTCATGCCTGATGCGCCCTCAGACCAGCTCGACTTTCGCAAGGGGATCGCGCAAGCGGATCTCGCGAGTGAACTGCGCTTTCGTGCGATGTTCGAGCAGGCCAGCGTCGGCATCGTGCAAGTTGCCGAAGGCGGCCACTTTCTCGCCGCGAATCCAGGCTTTTGCGAGTTCATCGGCTACAGCGAGGAGGAATTGAACCGCGTCGGCGTGCGCGACGTCACGCACCCGGAAGATTTCCCCGCGGAGGAAGAGCTGACGCGGCAGCTCGCTGCGGGAGCCATTCCCGAGTACACGCTCGAGAAACGCTACGTGCGCAAGAATGGCGAGATAGTCTGGGGCTCGATGACGGCGAAGTTCGTCCGGCCTGCGGACGGTCAATTGCTCTACACGCTGGCGATCATCCACGCGATCGGCGACCGTAAGCAGATCCAGGAAGATCTACGGCAAAGCGAACAACGTTTTCGCAACGTCGCGGACAACATACCGCAGGTCATCTGGACAAACGATGCGACGGGAGAGGCCAATTACTTCAATCGGCGCTGGTACGAATACAGCGGACTGAGTTACGAACAATCCGCGGGGCCAGGCTGGCAGGCGATCGTGCATCCGGATGATGAAGCCGAATCAAAGCAGCAGTGGCACGACGCGCTCAACAAGGGCGAAGTGTTCGATGCGGAGTACCGGTTGCGCGCGAAAGATGGCGAGTACCGCTGGTTCATCGGGCGGAATGTCCCGTTGCGCGACAATGGCAAGGTGATCAGTTGGTTCGGGACTGCGACTGACATCGACGAACTCAAGCAGACACAGGCACGAAGAATGGAAGTCGAACAGCGCTTCCAACTGCTGGTCGAAGGCACGCCGGATTACGCAATGTTCCTGCTCAACCCGGACAACAAGATCACGTTCTGGAGCTCGGGCGCGGAAAGGGTATTTGGCTGGTCCGCGACCGAAGCCGTCGGAAAAACGGGGTCGCTCATCTTTACCCCGGAAGATCGCACGAAGGGCGAAGTGGAGAAGGAGCTCGTCACCGCCGCAGAGAAAGGCTTCGTGCCGGATCGGCGCTGGCACCTGCGCAAAGACGGCTCGCGTCTGTGGGTTGATGGCGTTATGCGGCGCATCGACAAAGGTGACGGGACACTGCGCGGGTTCGCGAAGATTTGCCGCGACGGGACTGATTTGTACAACGCTGCGTGGAAACTCCGCCATGCGCACGATGACCTTGAGCAGCGCGTCCAGTATCGCACCGCCGAATTGCAGGCGATGAACGAGACTCTCGAGGACGAGATGACCCGGCGGCAGAGGCTCGAGCGCGAGATTCTGGAAGTGACGGAGCGCGAGCGTGCGCGGATCAGCCAGGATTTGCACGACAGTCTTTGCCAGGAACTAACCGCAACGGCGTTTCTCCTGAAGTCGCGCGCCAAGACTCTCGGCCGCGAAGATCCTGAAGCCGGTGAGGCGCTGAGTGAGGGCGCCGAGATGGTGAACAAGAACGCCGGCCTGGCTCGCGACCTCGCGCGCGGCCTCCATCCATTGGAGCTCGGCACCGGCGGATTGGTCGCAGCTTTGCGTGAACTGGCGGCGCGCACGACAGACGCCGTCACCTGCCGGTGTGAATGCCCGCGTTCACTGCGTGTGCCGGACCCAAACGTAGCTGTAAATCTTTATCGCATCGCGCAAGAAGCGGTAACGAACGCGCTCAAGCATGCGAAGCCTCGCGAGGTGGTGATTTGCGTGGAGCGAGCCGGCAGTGAAATCGTACTATCCGTCTGTGATGACGGAGCACGGCGCCGCAAAAGCAAAATTAGGGATGCGGGGTTGGGCATCCAAATGATGCAGTACCGCGCCAGCGTATCAGGTGGAAGCTTGACCGTGGAAACGAGGGCGCGCGGACAGGGAACCAAGGTGACATGCCGAGTGCCCGCAAAAGCATAACGGAAGCTCGCACCGAACGGAGGGCCGCCGAATCGGTGACGCCCGCGCGGTACAGTGTCCTGGTTGTCGACGATCACCCGTTGTTCCGGAAAGGTGTTGTGCAGTTACTGCACGATGAGCCGGACCTTCGGGTGAAGGGCGAAGCGAGCAACAGCCAGCAAGCACTCGGCGAATTGCGCCGGCAGAAGTTCGACCTCGCGGTCGTCGACATCGGGCTCGACGGCAGCACGAACGGCATTGAGCTGACGAAAGCCATCCGCGCGGAGAAACCGGATTTACCAGTGCTCGTGCTATCAATGCACGACGAGACGCTCTTCGCAGAGCGGGCGTTGCGGGCTGGCGCACGCGGCTACGTGATGAAGCGTGAGGCTCTCGATAACTTCATCTCAGCAGTTCGCACGGTTTTGCGCGGCGAGATTTTCATCAGCTCAAACATGTCGAAGCGAATGGTCTTCGCGCACCTGCACGGCGACGGCGGCTCGGTATCTCCTGTCGATCGCCTGACGGATCGCGAGCTCGAAATCTTGCAACTGCTCGGCGAGGGACGCGAGCTATCGCAGATCGCTCAGGAATTGCACATCAGCGGGAAGACGGTGGAAGCGCACCGTGCTCATATCAAAGAGAAGCTCGATTTCAAGAACGCGCGCGAAGTGGCGCGCTTCGCAGTGACCTGGGTGAACCAGCAGTGATAGGCCAAAGGCCGTGTCGGGTGCGCAGGTTCGCGAAAGTTCAGCGTTTGCCCCCTGGCTTACCCGTCGTGCATCACCCGTTCGAAAGCTGCCTCGAGTTCTTCGGGACTTAGCGGCTTCGCGAGATGCTCTGCGAATCCCGCCGCCCTGCTGCGGGCGCGATCTTCATCCGTGTTGTATCAACTCATCGCGATCGCCTTGAAAGTCCCCGTACGAGCAAGCTCCCGCAGGAGATCCATCCATTGCAACCGGCAGGCCAAGATCAATCACAACTATGTCGAAATCGTTGTCATGGGCGAGCGCGCGAGCACTTCGTACATCGCCGGCGTGTTGAACATCGTAGCCGCTCGCCTGGAGGTACATCGCCATTGCGCGCGCGATATCGGCGTGATTCTCAACGAGAAATATTCGCAGCGGCGGGATGGCCTTACCGTCGATCGGTCGGCGACCGTCATCCGCACGCCTCCTGCCGAGCCGCTGGTCTGCAGTCATTCAATTCTGTGCGCACGCAGCAGCCGAATCGCTGCAGAAGGCGTCGACAGTTGTAACTCCTTGTCGGTTAGACTCTGCCGGGTCTCCCCTACCCCCTCGGCCCGACAGAGTCAGCCCCCCGAACATTGCTCGACCGCGACCGGTATCGACGGCTCCGCTACGATCGCAGCGTGCTAGATTTTGTTTCGTTGAGCGCGGACGCTGCTCGACAGTTTTCTCAAACCGAGCTCAAGCCGCGTTTTCACGGTACCCAATGGTGTGCTGGTATGCGCGGCAATTTCTCGGTGGCTTAGTCCGTTAAAGAAGGAAAGCCTGAGTGCCTCTGATTGAAATGCCGGCAGGCGATTCATTTCGCGTTCGAGAAATTTTCGGATATCGGTGCCCGCGTTGTCCTCTTCGGTACAACTCTGCAGCCATGACCGTGGCTCGGTCTCAACGTATATTTCGAAGCGGTCTTTGGCCCGAGAATATGCTGAGCGCCTGCGAACACGATCGATCGCACGTCGGCGCGCAATCGTGACCAACCATCCGAGCGGTTTTCCTAAGGCGGACGAGTAGCTGGTTGCCTCGCGCCATACCTGCAAAATGCTTTCCTGAAGGACGTCGTCCGCTTCGGCTTCGTCTTGCAGCACTTGAAAGATGACTTTTTTGAGCGTTTTGCCGTACCGCTCGTAAAGCGAAGCAATCGCTGAAGTCTGCCGCTCGACGATGCTCTGCATCAGCGATTCGTCGGAGGGGAATGCTCCTAGGTCGGAAGAATCAATCGCTGGCGTGATCATAGATAGGTAGCTCCTGCAGTTATTGTTCTAATTTTGGTGCGCGGCCGTTGTCGCTCCGTCGAGGACGCGCGTCCAGTCTGCCCAAACATCTTTCGAAACCAGCGGATTTCCGGGGCGAACCCACACGTGGGGAGTGCCCACGCAGCCTTCGCTCGGGCATCGCAGCCGTACGCGGCCCGCTGGCGTAACCGAAGCGTCAACCTGCCGCCCGCTGAACGTTCTTTCGCATAGGATGCAGACGCGCCGGTCGTCGAGTGACTTCCACGCGATCGCCGGATCGCCCTTGCGAAGCGCGTCCAGTTTGTCTTCGCTGGTGAGAGTCCTCCTGATCGCCACGTCCGAACTGTTGCGGTGCGGCGCATCACCCACAATGGGGGCCTGCCCTGAAGGGTTTATACGCAAAATCCCTACGCCTGAAGAGCCTGCTCTCCAACTGCTTGCGTGCGAGCGCGTGTCACTAGAGAGTCGCTCCGCCACGAGCGCCGGCCGCTCCTGGTTTCCCTATGAATTTTCTTAGATCGCTTGTGCAGAAGATCGCCGGAAAACCGGTGGATTGGGATGAACTCGAGGAGTCGTTGATTCGGTCCGATATTGGAGTCCAAATGACGATGCGGATCATCACTGCGCTGCAGGAACGCGCTGCCTCGACGAGAATCACTTCAAATGACGTCGTAGAAGTGGCGCGTGACGAGATCGCTCGTGTGTTGCCGATTGCGCCCGCTCCGATTCGTCCGCTGCCAGCCGGACCGAAGGTGATGTTGATTGTGGGCGTAAACGGCACCGGCAAAACGACGTCGACCGCAAAGCTCGCGCACTATTTGAAACGGCGGCGGCATACGGTATTGCTCGCCGCAGCCGATACATTTCGCGCGGCTGCAATCGAGCAGCTCGGCGTTTGGGCTGAACGCGTCGGCGTCGAGATGATTCGCGGGCAATACAACGCAGATCCGGCAGCCCTTTGCTACGACGCGTTCGAGGCGGCAGAGCGGCAGGACGTCGAGTTCCTCCTTTGCGACACGGCGGGTCGTTTGCACACGAAGAGCAACCTGATGGCAGAGCTCGACAAGGTGAAGCGCAGCATCGCGAAGCGCGACGCGAAGGCGCCGCACGAGACGTTGCTGGTAGTCGATGCAACGACCGGCAGCAACGCGCTGTCACAGGCGAGAGAGTTCGATCAGGCGGTCGGTCTTACCGGCTTGATAGTGACGAAGCTCGATGGCAGCGGCAAAGGCGGCGTTGTTATCGCGATTCAGGACGAGCTCGGGATTCCGACGAGGTTTGTGGGAACCGGAGAGAAACTCGAAGACCTTGCGCCGTTCGACGGGCGCGATTTTATCGCGAACATGGTGTAGCTGAATCACGATTGTGGGAACAAGCACTCCTACCACCCCCGCTGCCGAGCCGGAAGAGAACGTCGGGTCTGTTCGTCGGGGGCTTCCTGGATTTTTCGCGAAGTTCGGTGTCCTAAAAACGGCGCAGCGCGAACTGTGGCTCACCTTCGCGATCAAGTTCGTTGGCATTGCGGCGTATTCGGTTACCAACAAGACGCTCGTTCTGTGGCTCTCGTCGGATCTTGGCTACAACGATCAACAAGCTGGCGCGCTCGTTGGCTGGGGATGGGCGCCGTTGATGACGATCTTCACGCTCTTAGCGGGCTCGATCACGGATGCTATCGGACTTCGCCGGACGTTCTTCGTTGGCGCAAGCATCTGCCTGGCAGCACGCGGTGTGATGGTATTCACGACGAGCCCAGCGCTCGCTCTTGCGGGTGGCTTGCTCCCACTCGCGATCGGCGAGGCACTGGGCACTCCCGTGCTGCTGGCCGCTACGCGTCGCTATTCGACGACGAGGCAGCGTTCGATGGCGTTCTCGATGATCTACATGATCATGAACGTTGGCTTTCTCCTGGCGGCTCGCATTTACGATTGGGTGCGCCAGGGCCTCGGTGAACATGGTCACCTCGCTCTCTTCGGCGGCGAGATTAGCACCTACCGGGCGCTGTTTCTTGCGAGCTTCGTTCTCGAGCTGCTGATGTTTCCGCTGATCTACTTCCTCCGCAGTGGCGCGGAAGCGACCGATCAAGGCGTGAAGATCACGCCTGAGGTCCGCAAGTACCGCGGCGAAAACCTCTGGAACAGTTTCGCGCTCACAGTCCGTGATAGTGCTGTCGACACGGCGAATCTCTTCAAGCGACTGCTCTCACAATCAGGCTTCTACCGACTCCTCGCATTCCTTCTCCTGATCGGGTTCCTCAAGGTGATCATGATGCAGATGGACTATGTGTTCCCGAAGTTCGGCATTCGCGAGCTTGGCGACGGTGCACCGATCGGCCAGCTCTCCGCAATTAATTACATTCTGATCATCGTGCTCGTGCCGGTAATCGGAGCACTGACACAGCGCTTCTCGGCGTACCGGATGGTAATAGTCGGCGGCGCAATCTGTGCCGCCTCGGTGTTCGTAATGGCGATGCCGACCGCGTGGTTTGGGTCGGCTGCGAATGGACCTATCGGGCAATGGATCTGCCACACATATCTCGGGCTGCAGGGAAACGTGCACCCGTACTACATCATGATCCCGATCTACATCACCATCTTCTCGGTGGGTGAAGCTTTCTACTCGCCGAGGGTCTATGAATACGCCGCAGCGATTGCACCGCGAGGGCAGGAGGCTTCTTACGGCGCGTTATCGTACATCCCATTCCTCCTCGGCAAGCTGCTCGTCGGCACCTCCGGGTGGCTCCTGGCGATCTTCTGCCCGGTAACCGGTCCGCGCAGGTCCGGAACGATGTGGCTCATCTTTGCGCTCGCAGCGTCCGTGGCGCCCCTGGGATTGCTCCTGCTACGGCGCTATATTAGGGTTCCCGAAGAGGGTCGCGACGACTAACAGGGACCGGCACGTCAAATACGCGAACGGTTCGGGGTACCCATTGTCCAACTCTCAACGTACCACCTGAAATGAACACCCACTCTTCACGCCTGCCATTGTTCGTCGCACTCGCGATGTTGGTAATAGGCGGCACAATCTTTATGGTTCATCGCGCTATGGCACAGAAGAACGACTCCCCCACGACTACGAACGCGGAACTGCGGAAGCGTCTTACGCCTGAGCAGTATCGGGTGACCAAAGAGAACGGCACTGAGCCGCCGTTTCGCAACGAGTATTGGGACAACCATCGCGCAGGCATTTACGTTGACCGCATCAGCGGTGAGCCACTCTTCAGCTCGTCTGACAAATTCGAGAGCGGCACTGGCTGGCCGAGCTTCACAAAGCCGCTCGCAAAAGAAAACGTGGTGGAGAAAACCGATCGGACATTCGGTATGGCGCGGACTGAAGTCCGCTCAAAGGCCGGTGACGCGCATCTCGGTCATCTCTTCGACGATGGGCCGGCGCCGACTGGCACACGCTACTGCATGAACTCTGCGTCGCTTCGGTTCGTTCCTGTGGAGAAATTGCAGGAGGAAGGTTACCGGCAGTTCCTTCCGCTCTTTCAGGCGAAGCAGTAGAGCCGCGCCGCGTCTGATTGCCTGGGTTTGCTCCCGCAGCTCAACGATGAAATAAGAGCAGCGTGCATTCGCCTGCTCGAGAGCCAAACGCCGCGCGCGAGCAACGTTCGGCGCTTGTCGCAGGCATCGCTGCGTTTGGATTCTGGGGTATCATCCCGATCTACTGGAAGCTGGTGCGAACGGTGCCAGCCTCTGAGATTCTCGCGCACCGCTTCGTATGGACGACGGGGTTTCTTGTTTGCCTCCTGACATTGCAGAGGCGTTGGAGCGAGGTGGTGGGCGTTGTACGCTCGCGCCGCACGTTGCTCTACTGCCTGGGCAGTGGCACGGCGATCTCCTGCAACTGGTTGATGTTCATTTGGGCGGTGAACGCAAATCGAGTGCTCGAGACAAGTCTCGGCTATTTCATGACGCCGCTGGTGAATGTATTCTTCGGCGCCATTTTTTTGCGTGAACGCCTCACCCGTCTACAGCTTGCCTCGGTAATCCTGGCGACGATTGGCGTGCTGAACCTGACATTTGGCTACGGCAGCTTTCCGTGGATCGCGCTTGGGCTTTGCACCTCGTGGGGTATTTACGGCCTGCTTCGCAAGGCATCGCACACAGCCGCGATTCCAGGGTTGTTTCTCGAAACCACGATGCTTCTGCCACTCGCTCTCGGGTATCTCTTCCTGCTGCAGGACAGAGGCACGCTGTTTTTCGGTGCGCCGCATTGGACGGAATCGCTTATCCTCATCAGCAGCGGCCTCGTCACGGGATTGCCGCTAGTGTGGTTCGGTCACGCTGCACGGCATCTGCGCCTTACCACGATCGGCTTTCTCCAATACCTCGCCCCGAGCGGCACGTTCCTTCTCGGTGTCTTCATGTATCACGAGCCCTTTACGCGAGCCCACCTGATCACGTTTGCTTTGATCTGGACGGCGCTCGTGCTCTTCACGGTGGAGATGGTGCGGCTCTGGCGCTCGCGACGTGAGGACGCAGAAGCAGTTCCGCCGATTGGGGATTAGGGCTGCGTATTCCTTTTGCGGTATACCCAGCCCGCGTATCTTGCGCCGCTTAATGTGGACAGAGGATGATTTTCAATACGCGGCCGAGAACACGCAGGTGATCCTCGCGCCCGAACAGCAGATCTCCACCTTCGGGTCGACCAGCTTCCGGTTCTACCTAATTTCCGAGCTGATGGATCAGGTGAATGAAGTCCGCGTGCGCGACGGACGCATCCATGCGGATCGTCCACAGATCGTCACGCCGGAACACTACGCGCGGCTGTTGCTCGAAGGTTTCGGCGACAAGGCACAACGATATGTCGAGCAGCTGCGCCATCGGATGCGGGACGCTGCTGTGCTTCGATACGGCTTTCAGTTTCGCAAAACGGAGGTGACTGAAAACCGAGTGAGCGATTCGCTCGAAGCTGTGATCGCGCGCACGAAACAGAAGGTGGAGACCGCGGAAGAGCCGCTCAGCGCTATCATTCAAGGCGTCGATGATGCCTGGGAAGTTTGCCTTCTGAAGTTCACAATCGATCTGATCGAGCGCTCCGCTGGCGGAAACATCGGTGACTTCCGTAGCCGCGGCCTTTTGTGACAGACGCGGTCGCTACAGTTTCTCGTAGCGCCGCATCAACCTGAGGAACCGGATGGAGTCTCGTATCGGATGGATGCTACTGACTTCGTCGCCGTACACTGTGCTGATCGGCACAGACTCAATCTTGCCACCTTTGCGGCTCACGATGAACAGGACCTCAGTCTCGTAATCGAATCGCGCCGGACCATCGAGCAGGTCAGGAATTACGTCCGCGGAGAACATCCGAAATCCACATTGCGTATCAGGAACGTCCTGTTCGCAGACACGACTAATCCGCCGGCTCATGTAGCGATTGACCATGCGACGAACGAGCGGCATTTGCCGCACATCGTTCATCCGCGTGCCGATTAGCAATGCGGCACCGCCGTTCGCAGCGGCGATAAATCTCGCGATCTCTTCGGGCAGATGCTGTCCATCCGAATCCAGGATAATGACGTGCCGAAGGCCCCTTTCCAGCCAGTAACGGAGTCCGGTCTTGATCGACTCGCCTTTGCCAGCGTTCCGCTCATGCGTAACCACGTGCGCGCCGGCCGACCCGGCCTTCGAAGTTGTCGCATCCGATGATCCGTCGTCGACGACGAGGACGTGATCGACCTGCTTCAGTGTGCGCTCGACGACGTCTCCGACGTGTTTCTCTTCACAATACGCCGGGATGATCGCAGCAACAGTCGCCCGGTTGACCTCGATCGCACCAGGCGAATCGGCCATTTAGCGCACGACAGGATGAAAGTCCGCAGCGTGATAAGAGCTGCGGACGAGAGGGCCCGATGCGACGTGCTCAAAGCCTTTCGCACGCGCCAGTTCGCCGTAGGAGTCGAATCGCTCCGGCGTGACGAACTCTACGACCGGCAGATGATTCGGCGTAGGCCGCAAGTACTGGCCGAGTGTGAGCACCTGACAGCCAACGTCGCGCAAGTCGTCCATCGTCTGGAACAGCTCCGGTTCAGTCTCGCCGAGGCCAAGCATCACACCGCTTTTCGTCACGATCTTCGATGAACGCTCCTTTGCTTTCCGCAGCACGTCCAACGAGGTGCGATACTTCGCGCGCGATCGCACCATCGGCGTCAGACGTTCCACAGTTTCCATGTTGTGGTTGAAGATGTCGGGCGCAGCGGCAAGCACAATGTCGATACACCATTCTTGCGCATGAAAGTCCGGGACCAGTACTTCGATGATGATTGAGGGATCCATCTCGCGCACAGCATTGATCGTTCGCGCAAAGTGATTCGCGCCGCCGTCCTTCAGATCGTCTCGCGCTACGGCGGTAATAACCACATGCTTGAGGCCCATCCGGCGCACAGCTTCCGCAACGCGCTCCGGTTCGTCTTCTTCCAATGGTAACGGTCTCGCAGTGCTGACCGCGCAGAACCCGCACGCACGCGTACAGCGTTCGCCCGCAATCATCATGGTGGCGGTGCCCTGGCTCCAGCATTCCCAACGATTCGGACACTGCGCGCTCTCGCACACGGTGTGCAGGCGCAAGTCGGAGATCAGTGCCTTGGTCGAAAAGAATACCGGGTTTGATGGAAGCCGTACCTTGATCCACGGCGGCTTTTGCGCCTGGTGGAGCGAAGGGTCGATCTTGGCACAGGACATCACGCGGAAAGTATTCGTGCGCGGATTAAATGTAAACCGGAGCGCTACAGCTTCGTTCGGCCGGAAAGCGCCTGATAGAGGGTCAGCTCGTCGGCTGATTCGAGTCCGCCGCCCGCCGGCAGCCCATGTGCGATTCGTGTGATCGTTACAGTAAACGGTTTCAGTAGTTCAACGATGTAGTTCGTGGTGGCTTCGCCCTCCACGTCGGCCGCGAGCGCGAGAATCACTTCTGTGAATCCCTCTGATTGCACACGTTTCACGAGTTCGCTGATCCTCAGATCTTCCGGCCCGACGTGATCGAGTGGCGAAATCCTACCGCCTAACGAATGATATCTCCCGCGAAACGCGCTTGTCTTCTCGAGCGGCAGGATGTCGGTCGGCTGCTCCACCACGCACAGCTGATCGGCAGCGCGAGTGTTATCGGCACAGATGTCGCAGATTTCCGCTGTCGTGAAAAACCCGCAGAGCGCACACGGCCGCACCGTCTCGCGTGCCGCAATGATCGAGCGGGCGATTGCACGGGGCTGCTCACCGCGAGACTGCACCATCCAAAGCGCGATCCGTTCTGCTGATCGTGGACCGATACCGGGCATCTGCCGCAGTTGCGCGATCAACTCCCGGATCGCGCCTGGATACTCGACCTTCCTCAACAGCGCAATTTTATTCGTTGTCGTGTGTCATCGCGAGATCCAGCGCCAGCGGCTCGATGCGATGCAAGTACATCCGCAAGGGCGCGTCGCGAGTTTCGTCCGGGCCGCGTGCCTTCTGGAATTCCGAATAGGCGTCCGCCCACCGCTTCTCTCGATATAGCACCACGCCGTTCCAGAAGGAGTCGCGCCGCGCAATCTGCTCTGCCGTGGCGTCGGCAGCCAGCGTGAGCGGCTCGTAAATTTCGTGGCGCTCGTGAGCATCTACGCCGCTGAGGAAATCTACCGGGCGCGCAAGGACGTGCTTGCTCGTCAACTCGAATGTCCGCGGCCCCACGAGAATACGCGAGCCGTAACCCCGGTTAGCGATGCAGAACCTGCGGGCCAGCTCGACAGGTTCGCCCGTTAGCAGAACCTCTCGCGCTCCCTTTCGTTCGATTGGCGCTGCGATCACCGTGCCGGAGCTGATCCCGAGATGGACATCAATGTTGTCAGTCGCACCATCGGAGTTCGCAAGCTTCCCAAGAGATTCTACGAGGGACAGTGAATGCCGCGTGGCTTTTTCCGCGTGATCGGCGCTTTCCTCTGGAAATCCGAAAATGGCGACGATCCCCTCTCCGTTTGCCGTATCGATGTGGGCGCCGGCGTTTAGAAACGATTCGCTCGCGTCGTGAATGAACCTCGCTGTGATCTCCGCGTACTCAGCAGGTGAACAATCCTCAGCTATGTCGTGTTTGTTCGCGATATCGCAGACGACGGCAGTGATATCGTAGCTTCTGGCCTCGCTCGCTACATCGGCAGGAGGAAGGTGCGTTGTTTTTCCCTCAGCCGAATTCCCCGCGAAAACTTCAGGCGTGGTGTCGGGCTTCACACGGGCACCGAACGCAGCAAAGCCACTCCCGGTGACGAGCCCCAAGCCTATCGCGAGGAGCGACGGAAGCGGTTGAAAAAACACATGGTATAGCAGACAGACCCATGACATCGCAATGAGCTCGGCGGCGAGGAAACCGAGCGGCCAGCCAAGACGCTTGGGGCGCGAGCTCTTCGAAACCAGCCAGACGACGCAGAGCGAGAGCGCGATCACCAGCGCATACTGCGCCTTCACGCTGACAACTTTCGTGGTCTGCTGTCCGCGGGCGAGCAGGCTCGTCATCGCTTCTTCCAGCGGCAACGTGACGCCGGTGGCATGCAGCGCGATTACGGTCGCGCTAACGAGTGCGCCAAGAAGCAGCGCGATGATCGACGAGCGTTTCACGGATGAATTGCTCTCAATGATTCTCCGCAGGCGCAAGCGGATAGTGCGATCGCACGACGAGGTCGCTGAGGAACTTATCGGGCGCGTCAACAGCCTCCGCGTTGAGCATAAAGCTCGTTTGGCCGGTGTTCTTTTTCACAAGACTGAGTCCGAATTGGTAATCTTTGAAAAGGTGTGCGCAAAGCTCCGGCATCGTCATGCGCTCGGCATGCGCACGTTCCACCAGCCTCCCTGTCGCGGATTCATCGAACGTAATCTGGAGTCCGTGCTGGCTTTTAAATTGTTCGGTGAACACAAGAGCGCTCTGCATTAACGCCGCTTCCTCCTGCCGCTCGCCTTCCGCCATCAACCGCTCCAGCACACGCTTCGGCTCACGCACGAGTTCGCTCGAGACGCGCAACTGCGTCAGACCAGAGCCGGCGAGGTGATACTTGTAGTCGCGAAATAGTTTCTCCCACACAGTCAGCAGACCGCGCGCACCGGTTTTCTCTTTCGCCGCTTCTTCGGCGATCAACCGCAGCGCTTCGTCTTCGAAGCTGATCTCAATGCCGTACGCGCGGAAGGCTCGCTCGTACTGACGCAGGATGCTGCCCTCCGAGAACTTCATGATCTTGTAGAGATCGTCGGCTCTGAGTTCCTCACACACGACGCGAACTGGCAGGCGCCCGATGAACTCCGGTTCAAAGCCGTATTCGATGAAATCCTGTGTCCGAACGTGCTGGAACAGTTCGTTATCCAGCACCTGCCGCGGCTCCGCGTTGAAGCCGATCTGGCCCTGCGCCATCCGCCGGGACACCTGCTCCTTGAGCCGCTCAAACGCGCCGCTCACAACGAAAAGGATGTGACGCGTGCTGATTGCCTCGCGTTTCGCTTTGCTGCCGCGCCTCTGGAATTCGAAGGCAGCCTGTAGCTGCGATTGCAGGTCGTTTGCGCTGCGCAACGGCACGTCCGTCTCTTCCATCAACTTCAGCAACGTCGTCTGGACACCGCGCCCGCTCACGTCGCGGCCGCCGATGTTGTTGGCCGCGGCGATCTTGTCGATCTCGTCGATGTAAATGATGCCGAACTGCGCGAGCGCCACATCTCCGTCCGCCTTTTGCACCAGCTCGCGCACGAGATCTTCGACGTCGCCGCCGACATATCCAGTCTCGCTGAACTTCGTCGCATCAGCTTTAACGAACGGCACCTTGATCAGCTCTGCGATATGCTTGATCAGGTAAGTTTTTCCGACACCTGTGGGTCCGACCAAGATCACGTTCTGCTTGGCGTATTCAGTCTCTTCCGCGCGCGCGGCATCCTCCTTCTCCAGCCGGCGAAGGAAATTCACGTGGTTGTAATGGTCGCAAACCGCAATCGACAACACCTTCTTCGCTTCGTCCTGCTTGATCACGAACCGATCCAGATGTGCCTTGATGTCGCGAGGCAGAAAATTGAATGCGAACTCTTCGTCGCCGGTATTCGCCGGCTTCTCTTCGTCGCCTGCCTCAGCAGTGTCAGGCTGCGCAAATGTGGCGAACGAAACCTTGTCTCCGAAATTCGATTTCATGAACTCGGAAAGCTTTGATCTTAGTTCCTCGGGCGAGGGAAATGGCGGGTTTTGGTCCATGCGAGAGCACGTCCGGCGCATCAGCGCAACGAAACGTGCGGGAACCTACCATTCGCCGCGACAGTGTAAAACCGGAGCCGTCGACATTTCCGCCAAATCGCTCCCGCTATGCCGCCTCCGATGTTAGGCTCCCCTGCATGGTCACAAACGTCCTCGGCACCGAACTGAAATGCTGCTGCCGCGATCCGCTGACTGGCTTCTATCGAGATGGCTACTGCCGCACGGGGCCAGAAGATCGTGGGCTGCATACCGTTTGCGTCGCGGTGACGGAGGAGTTCCTCGATTTTTCCGTCCTCGATGGCAACGACCTCGTCACCCCGCATCCCGAATGGGGATTTGCAGGACTCGAACCAGGCGACCGCTGGTGTGTCTGCGTGACGCGCTGGGTGGAAGCGCTTCGCCGCGGCCGTGCCGCACCGATCGATCTGGAAGCCACGCATTCATCCGCTCTTGAGTTTGTCTCGCTCGAAGAGCTGAAGGCGAACGCAATTTCCAAGTGACTCCACTCGATGACACACGATCGAGGCTTTTTTCCGATTACGCTGCCTTCTGTTTGCGGAGGGCCACCGAGGTCAGGCTGATTACGAATCGTGTCAATACTTAGCTCTGACCCGTAGCTCCGTATTCAACGCCGGGGCCGCGGTGCCGTGCAGCAATGCTGCATTGAATTGGTTCCGGCGTGATCGCAGCCTTGGCGATGACGCCGGAATACAGGACCAGTAACGGATCACACAGAACATTCCGCGGCTACAGTGGTGACGCACCGTCGCTTCCAACAAACCGAGTCCATTTCCCGTCGCGCGTAACACAAAGCCAAACCCACTCCCGGACGCTCTCCGTACCGCCCGCAAACACGAAGAGAAGGAAATCGCGTTTGTCGCTTTGACCAGAAGAACCTCACCAGTTTCCTCGGGGAAATACTGGGCTTCCTTCAGTGCAAAATTGAACAACGGCGCGAACGCCTCGCGCTCGACTGGCACATTTTTGCCGTCTCATTTGATTCTGAACTCAGCGGTTTCAGTGCGTATCTCGCCGCCCCATCGCAGACATGCGATAGCGGGCGTCGCCGGCCGTTTATTCCTTCGCGGCAGCCGATTCCTTCTCCCCGCGCTCATGTGTCGCCTTTTCTTGCGGCACGTCAGTGTTCATCTTTTCGTTCATCTTGGCCTGCGTGGTGACTGGCAGGATGCGCCGCGTTGCAATCATCGCTTTATTCGCCGCGCCGGGAATCACGAAAAGCTCGTCCTTCATCAATCCTGCGTAGCCTTCTTTTGCGACGTCCTGCGGGGCCATGACGTTGCTGCTTTGCCGGGCTTTGATGTTTCTCGATCCGCCTTTTTCGAAGAAATCCGTGTCGGTCACGCCCGGGCACAGCGCGGTAACTGAGATCGGCGTGTCGTCGAGTTCAACGGCGAGCGCTTCGCTCCAGGACAGCACAAAGGCTTTCGTCGCATAGTAAGTAGCCTGCAGCGGGCCAGGCATGAAGCCTGCGACTGAAGCCGTGTTGAGAATGCGGCCGCGACTGCGCTGCAGCATTGGGGGCAGGAAGAGCTTCGTCATGCGCAGGACGGCTTCGATGTTGAGCCGCACCATCGAGAGATCTTGTTCGAGCGACAGCTCCCACCAGTTCCCATGGAACCCGTGGCCGGCATTGTTCGCGAGGATATCTATTTCCACACCGGCGGTTTGCAGCGCATCGAAAATTTCCTGCGCGGAGTTTTCCTGCTCCAGGTCCTTCGCGATCACCCGCACCTCGACATTGTGATCACGCCTGAATCCCACCGCGATCTGCTCCAGTTCTGATTCAACGGGAGCAACAAGGACGAGGGGATGGCCATGTCGCGCAAACTCGTGCGCGAGGTGCATGCCGATCCCGCTGGAGGAGCCTGTGATGAGCGTCGTTTCTTTGTTCATAGTGCGATATAGGAGATTGCGTTACTTGCCGCCAGTTGGATCGACCCCGAGCTGCTTGAAGATGCCAAGCTCATCAGAGCTGCCCCAGCGCTCGGCGATCCTCCCGTCTTCGAAGCGCGCGATCTGCACGCCGCGCGCTTTGATCTTCTTCCGGGTTGGCGCGATGCCGTGGAAGTTGCCTTCGTGCGTGCCGGTAACAGTGTAAGCAATGGCCACGTTGTCGTCATCGGCGACCATATGCTCGACGGAGATTTCGAGATCGGGAAATGCGTCGCGAAACTTCGTGAAGAAATCGATGAACCCCTCGGGCCCGCTCCCCTGATCAGGCGCCGGATCGTGGTCTTTGACGTCTGACGTCATCAGATCGGTAAGTTGATAAAGCCTCCCGCTGTTGACTGCAGAGCCGAACGTTTTCGTTGTCGTGATGTTCTGTTCTTGTGACATAATTTTACCGTTTGGTTTCTGAGTGGATGTTCGCCGATGTAATCGCGGCTCCTGTTGATTCAAGGTTTCAAGACGACCTTCACGCACTCGTCTTTTTTTTCGTTGAAGATCTCGTAGCCGTGCGGCGCTTCGGCCAACGGCAGGCGGTGCGAGATGATGTCGTCGAGCTTGATCTCGCGGCGTTCGAGATGCCCGATCAGCGTGTCGATGTGCTTCTGCGCAGGCGCCTGTCCGAACGCCATGAGAATTCCTTTGTCGAAGATCTGGCCGAGCGGAAAATTATCGTACGGTACACCGTAGACGCCGAGCACCGTGACCCATCCCCCGCGCCGAACCGCGCTAATGCAAAGCTTTAGCCCCTTGATGCTGCCGACCTCGCCGCGCCAGATGTTACCCAGCTTGTGCGCGATGCTGCGATCGGCTTCCATGCCAACAGCGTCTACGCAGACATCCGCACCACGGCCGCCGGTCATGCCGCGAATCGCTTCCACCGCATCCGTCGTGTCGGCATTGATCGGCTCCGCGTTCGCCGTCCGTCGCGCAGTCGCGAGACGGTATTCCTGAATGTCCACGCCGATGACGCGTTTCGCCCCACGCAGCCAGGCTGATTTTTGAGCCATGATCCCGACGGGACCGCAGCCAAACACCGCGACGGTTTCGCCGCCTTTCACTCCAGCCCAATCAATGCCGCTATAGCCCGTAGGAAAGATATCAGTCAGGAACAGCACTTCCTCGTCGCTGAATCCCTCCGGTACTTTGCGCGGCCCGAAATTTGCATACGGCACACGCACATACTGCGCCTGGCCGCCCTGGTAGCCGCCGTATAGATCGGTGTAACCGAAAAGCGCGCCGCCCTTCTGGTCAAGCAGGCCTCCCTCCGGCCCGTAGTGTTCCGGATTCGAGTTCTCGCAGTGTCCAGGGAGCTGATGATTGCAGAAAAAGCACGCGCCGCACGCAATCGGAAACGGCACGACTACGCGGTCCCCTTTCGCGACCTTTGTAACCGCGCTGCCGGTTTCCTCGACCACGCCCATGAACTCATGCCCGAGGACCATGTCCTTCACCTGCGGGAAGAAGCCGTTGTAGATGTGAAGATCCGAACCGCAGATCGCAGTCGAGGTGACGCGAAGAACGATGTCTTGCGGGTGTTCGATCCTCGGATCAGGCACGTCATTCACTTCGACGTGGCCAGGACGATGGAATACGAGTGCCTTCACGGAACGGATTCGTGACGGCCAGAATAGCCGGTCGGGAAAAAGTCACTGGCGCTTAACTTTGTGTGCGCGTCCGTACAAAGCGAGCCAGGGTGGTCCGTTACCACTGGCAAGAGCTGCTGGATGGCGACTTCGCTGGCGTGATGCGGCGATCCCGAAGTTACGTTAGGGAGCGGCGCGCTGGCGTAATTTCAGAGCGTTGCAATATTCGCCGCCGAACCGCCTCCTATCGCCGTGAAATTAAGCCCCTGTTTAATTATTTTATCTCCGCTGCGTCATCCTTCGCCGCTGCCTCGGCTCGGGAACTCGACACTCTGGCAACACCGACGCACGTGATCGAGCTCTCCACGTTGGAGCGTTGCGGAAGTTGTCCACGCGCTGAGGCGTGGCTGAGCAAGCTCAAAGAAATTTCGCGGTCGGCTACACGGGGCACACACTCAAGCGTTCATTAGCAAAGGCGACACAATCAGCGCGTTGTTCAAAGCAGCGAATCCGAGCATCGATCTCCAAGCAGGCGAGATCGAGCCGATCCAGGCATTTGGTTACTGGCAGCGATGACGCCTATCAAAGACTATGCCCTGATCGGCAACTGCGAGACGGCCGCGCTCATTAATCCTGCCGGTGGCATCGACTGGCTGTGCCTTCCCGCATTCGATGCCGCGCCGCTTTTCAACCGCTTACTCGATGATGAGAAAGGCGGGGATTTCTTGATCCATCCGGTTGGCGATTTCGACGTCACGCGCCGATACATCGACGACAGCGCAGTTTTCGAAACGCGTTTCTTCACGAACACCGGAATCGTTAGGCTGACGGATTTCTTCGTCATCGCGCGCAAGGGCGACGCTCGCTTCTACGATTTCACCTCGCTTCATCCGACGTCGAAACTAGTGCGACTGATCGAGTGGGAATCGGGCGCGCCGGTGGCAATGACTCTGCGTGTCAACGCTCGCCCAAATTACGCGCAGCAGCCTGCCCATTGGAAGAAGCAAAGCGCGACGGCTTTCGCACTCAATGAGGCGACAATTTTTACGAACGTGCCGATGACAGAAACAGGCGGGGATCTTACCGCGACGTTCAAAGTCGGGCGCGACCAGCCCGTTTTTCCGTCCTCGACTACACAAAAGGGCGACCGATTCCAAACCTACAGCAAGTGAGACGATGGCTGCGCATCACCGATGCGTTTTGGCGCGAGTGGAACCTCTTCAACTACTATCGCGGCCGACACCAGAAGATGGTCCGCCGCAGCGCGGTGACGTTGAAGTTGCTCACGTACGCGAAAACCGGCGGCTTCGTAGCGGCACCGACGACTTCGCTTCCGGAGCAGATCGGTGGTGATGCGAATTGGGATTACCGTTTTACCTGGTTGCGCGACACGGCGCTTTTCATCCAGACACTCTTCGGCCTCGGGTATTCCGGCGAAGCGAAAGCGTTCCTGGATTTCGCGACGAAGCAATGGATGGAAGGCAGCGAAAAAACCCGGGAGAATTATGACGCGCGAACGGTAGCGGTGATGTACCCGGTCTGCGACGCGCCTATCCCGCCTGAGACGGCACTTGATCATCTCGACGGCTACCGCGGTTCAAAGCCGGTACGAATGGGCAACGCTGCCGAGGATCAATTCCAGCTCGATAACTACGGACACATTCTGCAGTCGCTGTTCTTCTTCCGACACACGGGCGGGAAGATCGACGCCGATAAACGCAAGATGCTCACGCGGGTGACCGATGAAGTGGTGCGCCATTGGCGGAAGGAAGACAACGGGATCTGGGAAGTGCGGGAAACGTCGCAATTCACCTATGGCAAGATCATGTGTTGGGTCGCGCTGGAACGCGCGCGCGCGTTGATCGGCGATCAGAATGGCGAGCTGGCGAAGGTCTGCGCGCAGATCCGCCACGAGGTGCTCGACCGCGGCCTCCTCGAAATCGATGAACGAAAGGTCCTTTCGGCAAAGCTGGACGAAGCGTCATTGGACGCGTCTAGCCTGCTCGCGTTCACCACCGGATTTTGCGACGAGCATGTCGCCACGCTCACGCGCGAAGGATTGGAAAAAGCATTGGGGCGCGGCCCGTTGCTTTATCGAAGTGACGACAAGGTGGGCGAGGAAGGCGCGTTCCTGATCTGCAGCTTCTGGTGGATCAATCACCTCATCCGCGAAGGACAGCTCACGCGCGCGGAGGAGTTGCTCGAGCGAATGATCGAGCTCGCCAGCCCGCTGGGCCTCTACTCGGAAGAAATGGATCCGGAGACGGGCGCGTTTCTCGGAAATTTTCCTCAGGCGTTTTCGCATCTTGGCCTCATCCAGAGCATCCTGAACCTTGAAGGCGCGAAGAAGAAGCGCGGCTTCTACCGACTACCGGATCACGAAAAATTTCAGCACAGTGTCGGTCCGACGATTGGCTTGAAAGGCGTGATCGTCGGTTTCTTTCGCGTCCCGAAAACAGGTCTCCTCTTCTTTTCGAAATCCTCCAAGTGGACTGCCTGACATCCCGTCGCCATGAAATGGAGTTATCGCTGCACGGCGCATTCCATCACAACGCGCTACTGCTTCTTCGACGCCCCGGATTTCACCGGCAGAAAGGCGACGGCGGCGACGAGAAACAGAACATGTGCGATCCACTTTCAGTGCTTCGTCAGCCAGTCCGTGTCTGTAACGTTCTCAATTTGGCGTCCGCTCTCACAGCGCTCATAAGCGGGCATCGTCAGACTGTTTTCATTTCACTATGACCTTCCGCGCTGCCCTGTTAATCACAAGTGCAGGTATGTCGAGGTTGAGAGTGATAGCTGGCGACATGTACGACATGTCACTCCCGCCGATCACCGCGTCGCTGCCAGGGCGTCTCGTAAGGTACACAGACCACGACGGATGCGCGCCTTGACCGTGCCGAGCGGCGCACCCAGGCGCTGCGCAATTTCGCTGTGCGTGAGACCGCCAAAAAACGCCAGCAGGATCGCTTCGCGTGGGGACCGCCGATTCGACTCATCGCCTGCTTCACCCGATCACGCTCCTCTTCGCGTAGAATTTCAACTCCTGCGGCTAGAGTCGCAAGAGAATAGCGTTGCCTTGATCTTGCTTTGTCGATCGCCTTGTGGCGCGCGATCATCACCGACCAGGTGGAAACGCTGCCACGATCGGCGTCATACCTCGCGGCGTTTCTCCACATTTGGACAAAGGTTTCCTGCAAGACGTCCTCCGCCTCGGCGTGGTCCTTCAAAATATGAAAAATAACGGAGAACAGTAACGGCGCTTGCCGTCGATACATTCTTCGGAACGCGCCGTCATCTCCCGCTACCACTTGTCTCATCAACTCCCGATCGGATGACGCACTCGGCGGAAAGCTTCTTAGACTATGGCGCATACCAAAAGAAGCTCGCGGTCCTCGTTCCGTCGCCTGCATCACCGTTTACTACTACCGGACGCTTCCATTTCATTGCATCCGCAGCGGTTTATAATGGGGGAGCGCTTCAGCACATCCGGCTCGCGACGCGCTACGCGGCTTTCCGGATGAACGGCGACACAACGGCCATCACTTGCGCACGCGTGAGCGGCTCATCAAACGCTTCGGTCAACGCACGATGCGATATCTTGCTCACGGACGAGAGATTTACGCCGCCATGAGTGACGTTGCTCTCGCCCTGGTAAGTGATGGGGCTGTAGCCGGTATCTTGCGATTCAGAGATCCAGCCTTTTAACCCGCGGAGATGCCGGAGCAGCGCGACGTGGCGCCCTTCGGACGAGTGAATGCGCAACGCCGCGGTCAGCAGCGTCGGGCTGTCCATGAGGAACGGTGCCTGGCCTTTATAGGCGCGGACGCCGGTCTCTTCATTTGTCTGCGCGAGCTTCAAAAAGCTGCGATAGTTCCGAAACACATCAGGCACTTTCCCAGCGCCGGTATGATCAAATTGAGTGGAGGTATCAGGCACGCCGCCAATCCCCGTGATGCCTGTGGTGAGAAAGACAACATGGCGCGTCTCGTTGCGCCCGATCTGCTCAATCACTGCGCGATCGGACGCGGGCACCAAGCCCGGTGTTTCCAGCCCGATCTTGTAGAATTCGCTTTCACGGCGCTCCAGAAGCAGCGCAAAATTCAGCACGTCGGCTGCGCGTTTCGGATCATTGGCGACAAGCTTGCCAATGCCAGCGCAGCCGGCGGCGAGGCCAAGAGGCAATGCAGCCAGCACGATCTGCAGCCCTGCTTTGCCAGCTTTCAACAACGCGTCGCGCCGATCAACGTCGCGAGGACCGGCTGACATGAGATCAAGAAGTTCGTTCGTGTTCATGAAAGTGTTCTCGGTTGATTCGTTAGGCTTTAGGCAGGCCGCTGGAATCGATTGGCGTCACTATGAATGGCGCAACCTTCTTCATCACCTCGGACGGGCGCGCGGCCAGGTCGAGGCCGAAGTCGTCAATCACTCCCGGCCCAGCGAAACTGCTGCCGCGCGGTTCCAGCAGGTCGTGGATGATCGCGGCGTGTCGCGCTTCGACTGAGACGATCTTGCCAGCGATCGTGAGATGCTGCGGATCGCGCAACAATTGGCCGGCACCGTTGTAGGCGCTCACGCCCGTATCTTCGAAGGTACGCGCGGTGGTCAGCACGCTCGTCCGGTCGCCGAAGTTCACGGCGCTCCAGTTGAATTGGAGTTTCGGAATGCCTGATGAACCGAGCGCGGCGCGATAGAAGTCAGTGTGCGCGATTTCGTGATCGCGAATGTCGGTGAGCACCTGCCGTTCGCGCGAGTTCATGCCGGCGTAGGGCGACTTCATCACCAGCGTGTAGAACTCCGCTTCGAGCTGCTCGAGGGCGAATGCATAGTTCAGCACGGCGGTCTCGCCGGTGCCAAGACTTACTCCGCCGGGGCGCTGTGCCAGCACGCTCCGGGGCAGTAGTCCTGCGGCCGTCGTAGCCAGGACCGTCGCTCCGGCAAATTTAAACAACGATCGCCGCCTGATACCGGAGCGCACTGCATCGATCTGCGCCGCTGAATCTGTATCGGGCATATAGTTGTATACGACACGCGTCGTTACATCGGTCGCACGAAAACACGGATTCTGTCGAACTTGTGTGCGGTTGCGTACATCGCCTGAATACGCGAGTACCGGTGCGAGTTGAACAATACGCGACGAAACGACCGATCGGAGTTATCGTCGCGGATGCCACGGAGGCAAGGCGCTGGAATTTCCACAACAGTTTGGACTCGCAGACGGCTCCCGGCGTTTCGGAACCGCATCTTGCGGAAGTTACCCGCGAGCGTTCAAGGGCGTTTACGACAAAGCATGAGAGAGGTCGAGCTCGCCCCGGGCTATTCGCTCTACAACCAGCACGAGCCGAGCAGATACGTTTATTTCCCGGAGACCGGGACAGCTTCGATCGTGACGGTGTTGAAGGACGGGACCGAAACCGAAGTCGCGAGCGTCGGGAACGAGGGCATGATCGGGCTACCGATTTTTAGCGGCGCAGATACCGGGCCGCGCCGCGCGTCGTGGCAGATCGCCGGCCGCGCCTGGCGCATGGACGCGGCTCGCCTGCGGACGGAAACGCGCCGCGGCGGCGCGCTGAGCCATGCGCTACGCCGTTTCGCGCACGCTATGTTCACGGGGATCGCACAGCTCGCGACGTGCAACCGGCACCACACTATCAAGCAGCGTTGCTGCTGCTGGCTCCTCATGACGCACGACCGGATCGAAGGCGATCAGTTCGAAATGACGCACGAAGTTCTCGCGCAACTGCTCGGCGTTCGCCGCGCCGGCATCACGGTGATCTTCGGCGGCTTGCAGAACGAAGGCTGTATCGAGTATCGCCGTGGCCGTCTCGCAATCCTCAACCGCAGGAAATTGGAGAAGCTCGCCTGCGAGTGCTATGGCGTCGTCCGAGTCGAGTTCGACCGGCTGTTAGGCTGAAAAACGACGAAGAGATCCATGCGGCTGTGCGTAATGCGGGCGTGATGGACCTGGAAGACGGCGACTCAACGTGCTCGAAACCGACGGCACGTTGACCGTAGTGCAGCGAACGGAGCACGTCACCGATTCCAGTCTCAGCGATGTGGGAGGAATCCCACGCATCGCGCGCGGATCGACCCGCTGGCGCTTGTGCTACTGCGCGAGAAGAGCTTCGCAGGCTTCGGCGCAGCGGCGACAGGCTTCGGCACAGACGCGGCAATGCGCCATCTTCGCGCCATGTTTTTCGCACATTGCTTCACAGCTTTTGCACGCCTGGATGCAGGCTCGAAGCTGCGCGCCAGAGAGCTTGAAATCCGTGCGCGTGAAGCGCGACATGATCCGCGCAGTGGCCAGACAGACGTCCGCGCAATCATTGCAATCACGGATGCACTCGACCATCTGCGCCACGTCGTTCTCCCCCAGGCAGGCGTCAGCGCAGGCGTTGCAGGCTTCCGTACAGGAGTAGCACGCGGTGATGCACTCGATCACCGTCGCGTGATCCGACGAAGGATTTACCGGATGCGTTTCGAACATCTGTTTTATGTAGCTCATGGCGTGGTCCTCAGGTTAATGGCTCTTGTATGCTACCGAAGCGGAACGCACAGCGGATGCAAGCGCGTTTGTTAGCCGAGCCTTGCGCGGCGGTAGAG
>JACDHZ010000265.1 GCA_013820755.1 Chthoniobacterales bacterium | reverse complement strand
GTCGTACAGTTCGCGTTTGTAAACCGTGAGGCGCGGTGCCTTGGCGAATGGCCTGGGCAAACCATCTTCATCGAAGAGCGAGCCCAAATAGTAATCGATGCCTGCTTTCAGTGCCGCGGCGGTCTCTGCATGCGGCGCAAGCCGGTCGACCTTCGCAAGAGCCTTCAGTACGAAACAGGTATGAAAGTGATCAACAAATTCGCGAACACCGTCTGTGGCATAGTACCACGACCCATCTGCGTTCTGCTTTTCCAGGACGAAATGGAGGTTCCGCTCCGCCATCGTCATGTAATCATCCCGCCCGAGCAACTGCCCTGCACTCGTTAACAGCCATGCTCGATACGCGGCGGCATTGATAACGCCGCCCGTACTGAATGGAGTATAGGATGAGCTACTACCTTTCTCAGACGTAGGAAAGCTTTTGATATCCTCAGCAGCATGCTGGGCGATGGAAGCGAGGATTTCTCGCCAACGCGGCCGCGCCTCGATTTGATACGCCTGCAGGAAGGCTTCGTATGCGTATGGTGTCGTTGTAATCAGCGGCGTCTCACGCGGAATGGTGCCGCCGCGGGTAACCCAGTCAAATGGATATCCCCAGCAATACTCGTCGAAGCCGCCACAGCGCGATTTCTCCAACTCATCAAGGAAATGAACGACCCTTTCAAAGTGTTCCAACTTCCCGTTGTTCTGGAACAGAAAAGCGAATCCCATCGCGTAATGAGCATCGGCGATAGGTAAACGCATGCGCCGGTGAAAGAGGCGACGAGCACCCGGCAGGAAAGCTTCCGAAAGGATCATCGGGCCAACGGCCATCGTCCCCGGCAATCGTCGCTTGTAATACAGCGCTTTAGCCCGGGAGCCGAGCGGCCCGGCGAAATAACTCTGGTGATCCCAGGATGTTTCGCCGTAGCTGTCAAGCCATCCCGTGAAATTCTCCAACGTGACTGAAACACGAGCCTCTAGTGACCTCGACCCGTTCTTATCTTGAGACCGGAGGACGCGGTGTTGGCGAGCTGCGTCGCTCGTCTGGTCGGCGCCAGCCGAAGCGCGGGCCACCTTTTTTCGGACCGGTGCGGCGCCTCCGTTTCCGGTCAGCTTGTCACCGTCCGCACGGGGATCCGGGGTGTGAGCTAACCGCGGTGGGAGATTGGGTGGCACGGAGGTGTCTTTGGAGTCCAATAATTGTCGCGCAACTCGCATGCATATCGTCGAAGCATCGTTCGCGCCTCGTATGCAAGATTCTTTCGGCCGAGTTGCATCCCCTTGCGCGCGCGTGAAGCGACGCGGACCAGAGCTGTCTCGCCTGGCCCGAGAACCACGTCAAATTGAATCGCGTGACGTACAAGTTTCCAGGGAACCTCTTGCCCATCCACTTCCACACGTTCGACGGACGAAGAATCGGATTCGATTTTCCGGATGCGGTAGCGGCACTGTTGCGACAATCGATTATCCAACTGAAGCTCGGATGCGAACATCTGCACCTCCGACGAACCGGGCGAGACCTCGCGACAGCGGAAACTTCGGCGCAGAACGTCGTCGAGGCTACGCCACTCGATTTGACCCTCGAGTGAGTTGAGCCCGTTTACCAGCCTAGTCAGGTGCTCATTTTCGTCGCGGCAAAACTCGTGATGAATGCAAATCAGAGCCGGTTTTCCGACCAGGAGATCCCAAGCAATGTTCTCAAGTCCGTCATCCGGCGACCGTCGAGTGAAGACAGGAAAGGACCGGTAACACGTAAGCGCTGTTCCCCAAAAATCTGCAGCTGTGATGGCGCGAGGCTGCGCATCAGTGCTAATGGTTTCATTGCTCGCAGCGGCCATGAAACCCGTGTGCTTCACCGCATCGACTGCTCGCTCCGAGAATGCGCCGTGCGGGAAGATCATTACGCGGCTGTGTTCGATGCCGCTCCTTTTCTCATGTGCCGCCATGCGTTCAACCGCCTGTTGAGCTTTCCTCTCGAGTAGCTCCGCATCATTGCTACCGAACTCAGCGGCGGTATGATCGCAACCGTGAACAGAGATGGAATAGAGATCTCGGTTTTTCCGGAACAGATCCACGGTTGATGAGCGATCGCGTCGCCAGTTCCACGGAATGAACGCGATATTCGTCGTAAACCGGTGGCGTTTCATCGCCCGCAGCAGCTTCTCGTAATTCACACACCCATGGCGCGGTCGCAGCAGGGGGTCGTCAATGATGATGCACGCGTTTGATTCTGCCGCCCGCCAGCAGGAGTGCGGAAAAGCCCACAGCGTGTAAAACACGATCGGAAGCGAGGTGCATGCGTGCCGTCGAATGTCGAATTGTCCTCGCTCGAGCGGCTGATTCAGATCAATGATTTCGCTTGACGTAGAGATGAACAGCGGTGTGCCGTTCCACTCCAGGCGCAGAAACAGCGCGCCATTGTCGGCTGAAATGATAGGACGCGATATGTCGTCTGGCATGTGCACAACGACAGCGGATTGCTTTTCAATAAGCCTGATCGTGAGGTCCGACATCTGCCGGCACATCTCCGGATGATTCGCGATGCGCAGCCGACTTATCTCAGCTGTACCAGTAGAGATCAAGCCATGCACCACGAGGCGCTTCACCAAACGGGTGAGGCTTGCGGACTCTTTACCAGCACAGACAAAGAACGAGTGCATTCTCTCGTGACTGGAAAGCTCTTTGGTCGCCCACGTTTCCACGATTTCGAGAAAAGTGTCAGCGGAGCAGAGTATTCGCGCACCGGACACGGTTGTGCCGTCGCGCGCTGCGCGGAGGAACTCCGCTGCTGTGATAGACCGCGAGGGGATGCCGAAGAAGCCGAGCACCTTTGCAATGTTGCAAGTCGCTGCGGCATCCGACGGAGCCAGCAAGATTGCCTGCTCCCTTACGGTGCCTGAAGCGAGACGATTCATAGCGTCAGGTGACTTGGGATCTGAGGAACTCGGCGAGTCGTGCATCGTCAGTATCGTGTTCGGTCTGTGCACTTCGACCAGCGGGGAAAAGGTAAACGGCGTCGGCATTCCGCGGCACGTACTAATTACGTCCTACGACGGGAGCTCAGATCGCTCAGTTTCGCCTCTGTGAGGCGAGAGTGAAGTTATCGACGCGACGTCGCGTCACAAGGCCGCGTAGGATAGATCGCAGCTTTGCCATCTGCTCCTTGCGATGGAACCGCATCAGCTCTCGCGAAACGGGGCGCTTGACCTGCTTTAAGGCAG
>JACDHZ010000264.1 GCA_013820755.1 Chthoniobacterales bacterium | reverse complement strand
GCGTGCTGCTTCGGCATTCACAAACTTCGACGGCTATCTTTCGATTCTGCTCGCGAACAATCCGGAGCAGAGCGCGTTTCTGAATGACATCCACAGCAAAGTGGATCTTTGGATCCGCACCTCTGCGACAGCTATCGACGCGAAGCGTGTCGGACGGGACAAGCTGGCAATCGACACTACCCGAAGCAGCGCACCACTCGTGAAAGAAATCGCCGTGAAAATCGAGGCTTTCGAGCGGAACGGGCTGGCCCTTCACCAAGCGCGCGCACTTGCAGCTGAGAGATCGCGCGTGATCAAGAGTTCCACGCTGGCGGTCCTCTGCCTCTTCGCGGTGGCCCTGCTCATCGTCTCAAACAGCTACAGCTGCGTGTTCGTTCGTCGGCAGTTGGCGAAAGCAGACGGTGTCGAGATGCGCATCAACTCGATAATGCAGAACATTCTCGACGGCATTATCACAATCGATGCGCATGGCGTGATCTGTTCTATGAATTCGTCAGCGGAGAAGATGTTCGGCTGCATCAAAAACGAGATGGTTGGCCATTCCTTCACGATGTTGGTGCCGGAAGCTTTTCAGGATTATGCGGAGGCGGCGCCCTGCACGTGGGATGATCTCGCGCGTCCCCCGGGAAGCAGCATTCTCGCCGTTGGCCGGACCCGGCGGAACGCGACGTTTCCGATCGAGATGGCCTTGAGCGAAATGATGGTCGACGGGGAGATTCTTTACGTCGGCATGATCCGCGATGTCACCGAGCGCAAGCAGTTCGAGCACGACATCGCAGCGGAAAAGGAAAGCCTGGCGGTGACGCTCCGTTCCATTGGCGACGGTGTTATCACCACCGACGTGCAAGGCAAGATCATCATGATCAACAATGCCGCCGAGACGCTCACCGGCTGGTCAGCCCGCGACGCCATGGGGCAGCCGCTGAAATCCGTTTTCAACGTAGCGATCGATCTTGCAGCTCAAGTCCGCGCACAGAAGAGCGCGCATCGTAACGATGCGCAGTCGATTTTGCTCAACCTGCCGGAAAACGCCACGCTTCGATGTAGGACGGGCGGCGAACACGTCATCGAGCAAGTCGCGTCGGCGATTCGTGACGACAAGGATGAAGTAGCCGGTGCTGTGTTGGTGTTCCGTGACATCACGGAACGGCAACGCAACGAAGCCGAACGTCGAAAAGCTGAAACGCTCGAGCAACTCGGCCTGCTCGCCGGTGGCATTGCGCACGACTTCAATAATCTGCTGACCGCTATCATCGGTAACATCTCACTCGCGTCTCTCCTCCTGGCGCCTAACGACGAATTGGCGACACGATTGACCGACGCGAAGAACGCATCGCTGCGCGCGCGTGATCTCGCGCAGCAGCTTCTCACCTTCGCACGTGGTGGCGCGCCGATTAAAAAAACCGCATCGGTCAAAAAGCTCATCCAGGACACGGTGAGCTTCTCATTGCGTGGCACTCATAGCCGAAGCGAGTTCGCGTTCGAGGCCGATCTCTGGCCGGCCGAAATCGATCCCGGCCAAATCAGCCAGGTGGTCGCAAACCTCGTCGTCAACGCCGACCAGGCAATGCCCGACGGCGGCACTCTGCGCGTCAGATGCGACAACTTGGTCTACAATTCAGACACACTTCCGGTCGTTGCGCATCTCGCGCCTGGCGACTACATCCGCGTGATCATCCGTGACGAAGGTGTTGGCATCCCCGCGAACTGCCTCAAGCGAATCTTCGATCCGTATTTTACCACGAAGCCCAAGGGAAACGGCCTCGGACTAGCTACGACCTACTCCATCGTTAAAAATCACAACGGCCTGATCACGGTCGATTCAGAGGTACACCGTGGCACCACCTTCACGCTTTACCTCCCTGCGTCGCCGAACCAGCAACTGCCCGGCGAGCGGGCGCGAACGATTACTCCCATCGTGGCGGGCACCGGCCGCGTGTTGATTGTCGATGACGAGGAAGCCATCCGCGCTCTTGTGGAGTTCACATTGAGTCGGCTCGGCTATGAAGTGAGCGACGCGGAAACCGCTCTTGATGGCGTGAATCTCTATCGCGAGAGATTGGAAGCCGGCGAGCGGTTTGACGCGGTAATCCTGGATCTCACACTGCCGGGCGGTTTGGGAGGAAAAGAGGCGCTAAAGCGCTTGATCGAGATCGACCCAACTGTGAACGCGATCGTCTCCAGCGGATACGCTATGGATGCAACGATGAGCTGTTACCAGGACTTCGGCTTTCGGGGCGTGATCGCAAAGCCATACGAGGCCGCCGAACTGGGCAGGATTGTTCACGAAGTCATCAGGTCCAGCCGCGTGAATCTAGCACACAATTTCGACGGTCGATTGGTAGCTCAGGTTGCGTAGTCGATCTCCCGCACGATACGACTTGCCGAATCCGGCACTCCCCTGCCCGCCCCCTTTCAAAGGCGAGCCAGCCGGTTGCGGAAGCCCGAGCAAACCATAGTGTTCCGAATGCCGGAGTTACGTCGCGCGGCTTACGATTCAAAGATCGAGGGCAACGTCATATTCACCCGCATTGACGCGGCAATGAACTGGGTGCGCAAAAACTCGCTTTGGCCTATGCCTATGGGTCTGGCGTGTTGCGCGATCGAGTTGATGGCCACTGCCGCGTCGCGTTTCGACATTTCGCGATTCGGAGCCGAAGTGATGCGTTTCTCTCCCAGGCAATGCGATGTCATGATTGTCGCGGGAACTGTGACGTACAAGATGGCTCTGGCGGTGAAGCGGATCTACGAGCAGATGCCCGAACCGAAGTGGGTGATAGCAATGGGCGCGTGCGCATCGACGGGCGGAATGTACCGATCGTATTCCGTGCTTCAGGGGATCGATCAGCTTCTGCCCGTGGACGTTTATGTCTCCGGCTGTCCTCCTCGCCCTGAGGCCCTTTTGGAAGGGCTGATGAAGCTGCAGGAGAAGATCAGCGGAGAACAGTCTTTTGCGGAGCAGAAGCGCGAATTCCTGAAAGGTTATTAGGACGTTGCCGCCGCATGACGCGCGCAGAACTTCTTGGCACCTTCGAAGAGGTGTTGGGATCTAGGCTCCGCGCGAAGTCTGAATTTCGTGACGAGACAACGATTGTAATCGCCCGAGAAGATATCCGCCACGTCTCGAAGCAATGCCGCGACGAGCTTTCGTTTGATTACCTGCTCGACATCTCAAGCGTCGACAATTTCGGGGAGGATCCGCGTTTC